>JBAZJM010000149.1:0-10986 GCA_041651315.1 Lentisphaeria bacterium
TGATCACGGAAAAGCAGGCCGCCGTCCTGGCCCGCAAAAAAAACCTGGACTTCACCAAGACCTTCGATACGATCGCCATCTGCCGGTTCAATATTTATTACCAGCGGACCTCCTTGGCCATCGCCATCCGCATGATCCCGCTGATTATTCCGGGGCTGGAGGAACTGGGGCTGCCGGCGATCATCACCGACTTCGCCTGCCGTCCCCACGGGCTGATCCTGATCACCGGGCCGGCCGGCAGCGGCAAGTCGACGACGATGGCCGCCATGATCGATTACATCAACCACACCCGGCATCTGCACATCGTCTGCCTCGAGGATCCGATCGAATACCTTCATGCCCACGGAACCTGTGTGGTGGACCAGCGCGAAATCGGGGTGGACGCCCCCTCGTTCGCGGACGCCCTGCGCAGCGTCTTCCGGCAGTCGCCCGACGTGGTCATGATCGGGGAGATGCGCGACCAGGAGACCGTCCAGTGCGCGCTGACGTTGGCGGAAACCGGGCACCTGATCCTGGCCACCCTGCACACCCCCGACACCACCCAGGTGATCCAGCGGGTGGTCGATGTGTTTCCCGCCTCCCGGCACCGCCAAGTTTATCTGCAGCTGGCGATGGTTCTCGAAGGCGTGATCGCCCAGCGGCTGATCATCAGCCGGGACGGCACCCGCCAGTTGCTGGCCTGTGAAGTGCTCAACGTCAACCAGGCCATCCGCAACCTGATCCGGGAAACCCATGTCGAACAGATCTATTCCGTGATTCAGACGTCGGCCGCGGAGGGGATGATGACCATGAACGAATCCCTCAAGCGGTTGTGTGACGCCGGGTGGGTTGATTTCGGAACGGCCCTCCGCCATTCGGCGCGGCCCAAGGAGTTGCACCGGATGTTGTATCCGGCCGGCGGTTGACCCCGGCGGCCGGCCTGCCGGACCGTTTCCGGAGAGGCACCATGATCAGCGACGATCCAAGCGACATCCTGCTTCGGGCAGGCAAGATTACCGAGGCGCAGCTGGCCACCGCCCAGGCCGTGCGACAGGCGACCGGCAAGCCGCTGGCTGACGCGCTGGCCGAGCTCAACTATGTCTCCACGGAGGAGATGGCACGGCTGCTGGCCGGGCATCTCAAGCTGCCGTTCTTCGAACTGGAGGAGGGGTTCCGTCTTGAGGCCGAGGAGGTTCACCTGATTCCCGAGGCGGTGGCCCGCCGCTACTGCATGATTCCCGTCAAGAAGGACAAGTTTGCCACCATCACCCTGGTGATGAAGGATCCGTTGGACTTGGAGGCGGTGGACACCGCGCGGGCCCTGACCGGCTTGGAGGTGCACAAGGCGGTTGGCACCGGGGAACGCATCCAGTCGGTCATTGACAAGTTCTATCGCGAGGAGGCGCACATCGAGCGCAACCTCCAGGACATCGTCGACCTGGAGGCCGGCGATGTGGGCAAGAATCTGGACGCGGCCCTGAAGCAGGACGAGCAGCTCCGGGTGCTGGTCAATGACGCCCCGGTGGTGCGCTTCGTCAAGCTGCTGCTCATGCAGGCGGTGCGCGACCGCGCCAGCGACATTCATTTCGAGCCCGGCGAAAAGGACGAAACGGTCCGCATCCGGGTGGACGGCAACCTGCGCATCGTCACGCCGCCGCCGCCGAGCCTGTATCTCGGCGTGGTCGCCCGCATCAAGATCCTGGCCGGCATGGACATTGCCGAGCGCCGCCTGCCGCTTGACGGCCGTTTTCGTTACAGCGTCCACGGCCGGGTCATTGACGTGCGCGTCTCCTCGCTGCCCGAGGTGTTCGGCGAGAAAATGGTGCTGCGCATCCTTGACCGCGAGGCCACGGTGGGCAGCCTGGAGGACGTCGGGATCGAGGAGGAGACGCTGATCCGCCTCAAGCGCATCCTCCGCCTGCCGCACGGGATCGTCCTGCTGACCGGGCCGACGGGCAGCGGCAAAACCACCACCCTTTACGGCGCGCTGCGTTACATCAAGAGCCCGGAGAAGAACATCCAGACGGTGGAGGATCCCGTGGAATACCTGGTGGACGGGGTCAACCAGATGCTGATCCGCCCCAAGATCGGCCTGGATTTCGCCAATGCCCTGCGCGCCATCCTGCGCCAGGATCCCGACATCATCATGATCGGCGAGATCCGGGACGCGGAGACGGCGCAGATCGCCATGCGCGCCTCGCTGACCGGGCATCTGGTGCTCAGCACCCTGCACACCAACGACGCCACGTCCGCCTTCTGCCGCCTCCGCGACATCGGCGTGGAGTCCTTCCTGATCGCCGCCACCATGAAACTGGTGATCGCCCAACGGCTGGTGCGGGTGATCTGCCCCAAGTGCTGCCGGGACGTGGTCCCCACCCCGGCCACCCTCGCCATTGCCAGCGCCCTTTTTCCGGATGCCGCCCAGTGGCGGTTCCGCGCCGGCGCCGGCTGCAAGGACTGCGGCCATACCGGCTATTTCGGGCGGCGGGCGATCCTGGAGTTTTTGGAGGTCAACGACAGCATCCGCGAACTGATCACCACCGGCGGCGGCGAGCAGGCCTTCCGCCGGAAGGCCATTGACATGGGAATGGAGACCCTGCTGGCCAACGGCTTGCGCAAGGTGCGCGCGGGAATCACCACGGTCGAGGAGGTGCTCAGTGTCTGTCCGGTCCCGGACGGCATTGACTGCCGGGAGGTGTGACGATGTCAACCTACGAATATCGGGCACGGGACCGGAACGGCAATCCGGTCCGGGATTCCGTCACCGCGGAATCGCGCCAGCTGGCCCTGGCGGCCCTGCACCAGCGGGAGCTGACGGTCATCGACCTGGTGGCGGCCGGCAGCGTGGACCCGCCGGCGGCGGCCGCCGGGACGCGCCGGGCCGGCTTCTCCCTGCGCACCGGCGTTTCCACAGCGGAAAAGGCGCTGCTCTTCCGGCAGCTGGCGGTGGCGGTCAACGCCGGCGTGCCGTTGCTGGAGTCGTTGGAGGCGGTGGGGGAGGACCTGGAAAATCCGGTGCTGGCTAGGCTCATGGCCGGGGTGGTCCGCGACCTGCATGCCGGGAGAACCTTTTCCCAGGCGCTGGCCGATCACGCCCGCATCTTCCGTACGGAAACCGTGGAGGTCATCAAGGCCGCCGAGGAGGCCGGCAGCATGGCCCGCACCCTGGACCGCCTGGCGACCGCCATGGAGCGCAGCGACCGGTTGGAGCGCCGGATCCGCACCGTCACCGCCTACCCGCTGTTTGTGGGCGGTTTCTTTGTCCTGATCTGCGGCGTCATGACCCTGTTCGTGCTGCCGAAGTTTCGCGACATTTTCGCCGGCTTTGGCGCCCGGCTGCCGTTGCTCACCCGGGTGGTCTTCGGCATCAACAACTATTTCCTCGACCATTTCGTGGCGATTTTTATCGGGATGCTGGCAACCGTTGGCATCCTCTATGCCCTGGCGTCCACCCCGGCCGGAAAGATGTACGTCGACGGATTGAAATACCGCTTTCCGCTGATCGGCGTGTGGTTGCGCAAGTATGCCATTGCCCGGTTCTGCCGCCATCTGGCCATGATGCTGCAAGGGGGGGTGCCCATTGGCACCGCCCTGGAAATTGCGGCCGGCATCTGCGCGAACCGGGTGTTGGAGGCAGCCGTGCGCGCCGCCCAGCACAAGATTGTCGGGGGGGCGGAGATTGCGGCCAGCCTCGGCACGGAGGGGGAGTTCCCGAATCTTGTCATCCGCATGATTCACGTCGGTGAAACCTCGGGGCGCCTGCCCGAGGTGCTGGACAAGGTCTCTGACGTCTATGAGGACCAGGTTGAGGGCTCCGTCACGGTGGCCATGGCTCTGTTTGAGCCGATCGTCATTTGCGTCTTCGGCTGCGTGGTCCTGATTTTGGTGTTGGCCATCTACATGCCGGTGTTCCTGCTGGCATCGACGGCCAAATGAGGTCTGTCAACCCTATGGAAAGGAGGTGCCGCCGCGCCGGGGCCGCGGTCCCCGCGGATTCTTTAAAACGCGCTTCAGAATGAGCTGAACCGGGTGCCCAGGCACCCCAGTCCCAGGAAAACATAAAGACGAGGAGACGGTTTTCATGAAAGCGCAAACCCATTCCTTCACCCTGATTGAATTGATGATCGTGGCGATCATCGTCGCCATCCTGGCCGCGGTGGCCGTGTCCCTGATGCGCGGCAACACCATCCGCGCCATGGCCACGGAGGCCGAGGCATCCATGGGCATGATCCGCACCGCCCTGCGGGCGAACTATGCCGAAACCAGCAAGTATGACACCCTTCCGGGCGGGACCGCCATTGCCACCGACTGCTCGAATCTTCCGGGCGTCAAGTTTGGCACGGCCGCCGACCCCAAGGACGGCGACTTGGACGGCCGCTACTGGAAGGAACGCGACTTCTCGCTCGCCCTGACTCCCAGCACCTACACTATCACGGCCAAGGGCAATGGCACCGACGTGCCGACAACGGTGAAGATCACCCTGGACGACAATGGCGTCTTCACGCGGACTGGCCTGTGAGGATCACGGCAGAAGCCCAAGAACATGGCGCCGGCGGCTTCCATGGCTGGTTGAACCAGGCATGAGAAGCCGTCCGGGGCCTGTTTGGATAGGGAGGGTGGTGGCGTGACGATGAAACCGGCCCAATCCCAGGGATTCACTCTGGTTGAGATGATGATCGTGGCGATCATCGTCGCCATTCTGGCTGCCGTGGGGGTGGCGATGATGCGGGGGCACACCACGCGGGCCATGGCCACCGAGGCCTATGGGGCCATGGGCACCATCCGCACCGCGCTGCGGGTTAATTACGCCGAAACCAACGACTACGGCAAGCTTCCGGACGGCACCGTCATCGCCGCCGACTGCACCAACCTGCCGGGGGTCCGGCCCCGTTATCCGCCCACGCCCGGTGACTTGGATGGCCGTTATTGGGACCAGGACTGTTACACGCTCAGCTTTCCGACCTCGTCCCGTTATCTCATCACCGCGACCGGAAAAGCTGACGGCCCCACGGCCGGCGTGACGATCACGCTGGACGAGACCGGGACGTTCACCAAGGACGGGTTCTAATTCCACTCACCCTTCAACGTAAAAAATCAAGTTGAACTTTCGTTGGAATAAGAAGTTGAGGAAAGCCCCGTTATGCGTTTCCCGCTGGCAGGACTGTTTGGCCGGGAGGAGATCGTGGGAATCGATCTCGGCGACCGCTATGTCAGCGCGGCGCAACTCGGCCCCGCCGCGGCCGGCGGCGCCCTCGAGGTGAGGAGCGCCGGATGGGTGGAATGCGCCCCGGATGCCTCGGAGAAGGAGCAGGTGGCGGCCATCCGGCGGCTGTGGCACCGTTACGGACTGCGTTCCCGCACGGTCTGCTCCTGCCTGCGGAGTCCGTCGCTGCTGATGCGTCATTTCGAGCTGGGCCCCCTGTCCGACCACGAACTGCGGCCGGCCCTGCGCCTGGAAGCCGAGGAGGCCATGCAGGCACAGGGCAAAGACATCGTGGTCGACTGGTGGCTCAGCCCCGCGGCCGGGGCGGCACCCGGGGCAGGAACCGCCAAGCGTTCCGGTCTGCTGGTGGCGGTGCCCCGTCAGGAGGTTGACCGCCATGTGCGGTTGTTGCACCGGGCGGGGCTCTACCCGGTGGCCGTCGATGTGGGTTGCCTGGCCGTCTGCAACCTGTTCCTGACCCTGCGGGCCTGGCGCCATGAGGACGAGGCGGTCTGCCTGGTCTGCCTGCTCAACCACAGTGCGGACATCGCCATCCTCTACCGCGGTGAGTGCATCCACCCGCGCACGGTTCTCTGCACCTCGGCGGATTGGGAACATGCGGTGGGCTTTCTGGCGGAGAACATCCAGGATGCCCTGCGTTATTACCGGATGAAGGGGAATGCGCATGGTGTGGAGCGCATTCTGCTCACCGGCAGCCTGGCCTCCGGAAACGGCCTGGCCGGCACTCTGGCCGAAACCCTTGAATTTTCGGTGGAGCGGTGGAATCCGCTGCTGACCCTCCTGGGCGGGATGGCCCGGTGGCCAATGACGAATGAGCAGGAGGCCGCTGCCGCTTCCGGGACGTTGCTGGCCACCTGCCTGGGCCTGGCGTTGAGGAGCCTGTAATGGCACACTTTGAGGTCAACCTGATCCGGCATGAGATTCTGTCGCCGTCACGCCGCCGGGTGCTGTTCTGGTGCATGCTGGCTTATCTTCTGTTGTCCGCCCTGGCGCTTGGCATTACGGCCCATCATGCCGGGCAGCAGCTGCTGCTGATGCTCGGGGCCCGGGAGGAAATGGCCCGGCTCGAAACCGAGTTTGAGCACAACTATCCGGGCCAGGGCGGCGTGCTGGCCTGCCGGCAGATGCTGGAAACCCGGTTGCAGGCACGGGCGGCCCGCCTCGAAGCCATCGCCCGCATCCTCGACCGCCGGATCGGCCTGGCCCGGCTGCTGGCGGAACTGCTCGCCCCGTTGCCGCCGGAGGTGACCATCAGCGACCTCGATCTTGACCGGAGCAAGGGCGAGATTTCGTTCAGCCTGCTGCTCCCGGCCGGGAATGGCCGGAGCGGCAGCCTGTCGCCGAGCCAGATCATTCAACTGTGGAAGGACGATCCGGGGCTGGCCGCCCGGATTCGCGATCTCCAGGCGGTTTCCACCCAACGGCGGATGGTCGGCAACCGTCCGATGTTGAACCTCCGCTACTCCTGCCAACTCGTGGCCAAGGAACGTTAGTTATGGATGTCGGCATCTTCAATCGCGGCCGGTTCATCTTTTGGTGCTGGCTCCTGGCGCCGGTGCTGCTGATTGGCGCTGTCCAGGGCGCGGTCTTCCTCTATAGCCGGTCCACGGCCGAAACGTTGGCGCACCGCCGGACCAGCCTGCAGGTGATTCCGGAACTTCGGGACAAGGCGGCGGCGGTCGACGGACTGCTGAAGCATTTTGCGTTTGACCGCAACGGCGCCACGCCGACCGTCGAGGTGCTGAGCAGCTGGATCAATGATTGTACCCAGCGCCACGGCGTCAGCCTCAACCTGCTGGTGTTTCAACCCCCCAAGGTTGAGCCGGGCGACACGGTGCCGGCGGTCAAGGTGGAAATGGAGTGCGAGGGTGGGTGGGTGCCGCTGCTGTCCTGGCTCAATGAGATGCGGCGGCCGGAAAATCTGCTGGTGCTGGACGGTGCGGTCGTGCGGCTGACGCAGAGTTCTCCGACCGTGGTGTATGGCGTGAAACTGTTGTTCCGTTTCTATGCGTTCCCCGCCGTGGATTCCCCGGGACGGACCGCTCCATGAAGAATTCGTTCCATTTTGCCTTGCGGACCGGGCACCATGAGGTGCTCCTGCTGGCCCCGTTGCTGGGGTGCCTGCTCCTGGCGGCCAGCCTGTTCGTCCCGCGCTTCGGCAACAGCCCGCCGCCGGAGGATCCCGACCGCTTCCGCCGCGTCACCCAAATGGGGGCGATCGACCGTACCATGGCCGCCATTTGTGCCGCCCTGGCGGCGGAATCGCCCCTGGTCGTGAAGGAACGGGTGATTGACGCCCCGCCGCCCCCCGAGGCGGCGCCGGTGCCGGCCCTGCCGTCCCCCGCCAACCCGGATGCCGGAACGGCGCCGCCGGCCGTTTCGGACGAGCCCGCTTCCGTCGGTGCCGCCGGCGGTGGGCCGGCTCCGGCGGCGGCGCCGGCGCCCCCGGCCTTGGTGCTTGCCGGCGTTGCCTGGCGGAGCGGCCGCACGTATGCCATCATCAACCGCCGGGTGATCGGCATCGGCGAGGAGATCAACGGGTGGAGGCTGGTGACGGCGAACTGGGACAGTGTCATCCTGCAGGACGGGGACGGCCACCAACAGATCCTGACCCTTGGCCAACAGGAGAATCCCCCCCCCTGAATCCCGCCATCGTCCGTGGGCTTTGGTGTGGCCGCGGGGGAACTTTTTCATGCGCCGGGCAACAGCCGGCGCAGGCGGAACAGCGTCTCCTCGACGTCCGGGCGCTCCTCCTTCTGCCGGGCCAGCAGCTGCTGGACCAGCAGGGAGAAGGGCTTGCTCACCGCCGGATTCGCCTCGCACAGGGGCGCCGGGGTGGCCGTGAGGTGGCTGGCAATGACCGCGGCCACGCTATTGCCGTTGAACGGCAGAATCTTGCTGGCCCCGTAGTACAGGGTCGCCCCCAGCGAGTAGAGATCGCTTCGCGCATCCAGCGTTCCGCCCTTGATGAAAACTTCCGGCGGCGCAAAGAAGGGGGTGACGCGGATCTCCTCCTGCCAGACGCCGCCGGCATCCGCCGCCGAACGGGTCAGGCCGAAGTCGAGAAGCTTGACCGCGGTTCCGTCGAGCATGATGTTGGACGGCTTGATGTCACCGTGGACGAGCTGCTGCCGGGCCAGGTATTGGATGGCGTCGGCCACCGCCTGGCCGAGGGTCACCGCCGCGGTTTCACTCAAGGGGCCGCTGCTTTGCAGCTGTTCCTCCAGGGAATGGCCGGCGGCGTATTCCATGACCAGGTAGTGAAAGGCGCCGCTTTGTCCAAAATCATAAAACTTCACGATGACCGGGTGGTCCAGGCGCGACAGCTGGTAGGCCTCGTTCAGCAGCGCCGAGAGGAAGCTGTTGTCCTCGCGCCGGGCGGGGGGCAGGTCGAAGATCTTCAGCGCCACGTCCTGGTTGCGGGCCAGGTCCCGGGCATGGAACACCATGCTGAAACCGCCGCCCGAGATTTGGCGCAGGATGTCGAAACGGTCGGCAAAGCGGGTACCCGGCCGCAGGATGTTGTCGCGGCTGAGGCGCGTCTGGCGCCGCGTCAGGGCGCTGGCAATCTTGGCGTACAGCTCCGAAGCCCGCACCGGCTTGATCACATAGTCGTCCGCCCCGTTGGAGAGGCAGTCGAAAATGCTGGTCTCGGTGTCCACCCCGGAAACCATGATGACCGGCACCTCGAAGGAGTCGGGGCGCTTGCGGAGTTCACGGCAGGTTTCCAGCCCCGAAAGGCCGGGCATTACCAGGTCAAGAAGTACCAGGTCGGCGGGCTGTTCCGCAAAGGCCGCCAGCAACTCGGCGCCACTGGTGCAGGCACGCACGTGGTGCCCCTTGGTGCCCAGCATCTCCTCGTAGAGATGGCAGATGATCAGGTTGTCGTCTGCGCAGAGGATGTTGGCCATGGCCGTCTCCCCGTTGTCAATGACTGTAACCTGCGGGGTGGCGGATGACAACTGTCCCGGTGTTTTTTAGCGGCACGTGTCCGGTGATGATTGGGGCAGGCCAAGCGCCTGCTGCAGAACCGGTAAAAGACTTTTGGCCAGGCGGAAAAAACCGAGGTCGTTGGGGTGGCAGCCGTCCACCGTGCAGGCGTCGCGGCAGTCGTGTCCGAACAGGGTTTCGCCGTCGATGAACCCAACCTGCCGGTCGCCGCGGTCGACGGCGTTCCGCCAGGTTTGCCGGATGATCTCCCGTCGCCGGCGGTCCTCGTCAGTCGCTCGGAAATCGCACTTGGAAAGCATGATCACGGGCAGCTCCGGCTGCCGGTTCCGGATAATTCGGAAGAACGGTTCATGGGTCGCCTGCAGATGGGCCGGATCGGGGGCATTATGATCGTAATCGAGGATAAACGCGGCCATTTCCAGGCCGGCGATGGCCTCGGCCAGCATCGGTTCGCCCCTGCCGTTGCCGCTGAATCCCAGGTTGACCACCGGCGCGTCGATGAAGCGGCCCAAAAAATGGGCGTAGGCGTTGCCGGTGCGGGAGGCGCAGCCGCCCTGGGTGATTGACGACCCGTAAAACAGCAACGGCTTTTCCACGGCAAACGGGGTGGGCGCCGCCAGCCGGCTGTTGGGGTCCAGGCCGATTTCCACGGTTTCGACGCCGGTGTAGAGGGGCAGGTACACGGTCCAGTCGCGGAGGCCGCTGCCGCACGGATGCAGGATGCCTTCCAGCCGGCTGGCGCCCTGGTCGGGCATGAACGAGCCCGCATACGACTTGGCCTGGCCGGCCCCTTGGTACAGGTCAAAGCCGGAACTGCCGTTGCGCGTCATGTGGCTCATGTCGGAAAGATGGCGCAGCCCGGCGCGGATGGCGATGGCGGCGGAATCGGAGCGGAACCGGATCATGCCGCCGCTGGTGTGCCAGGCCAGGCCTTGCAGGCCTTCGGATGCCTGGTCCATGATCTGCCGCGGCAGCCGGCACAGTTCCGCCTCCTGGCCGTACCAGGCAAAACCGGAGAGCGCGAACGGCGCCGCCAGGGCGTCGGCGAACACCATCGGGCGGCCGCCGATCTCCGCCCGCCGGAAGTTGGGGTCGAGTTCCTGGATGGCTTTGCTCATGTCAGTTGCCGAGGAGATCGGTTTGCACGACGGTGCCCGGCAGGGTGCTGGTATGGGGCCAGAGCTTGCGCCCGGGATAGATGCTGGTGTGGATGCCGGTGTGCACGCCGTCGCCAATGATGGCGCCGAACTTGCGCCGCCCGGTGTCCACCAAAACCCCGGCCACCAGGGAGCGGTGGTTTTTGCCGTCATGGCGGAAATTGGCGGTGATGGTGCCGGCACCGAAGTTGGCCCCGGCGCCGACAATGCTGTCGCCGCAATAGCTCAGGTGGCCGACGGCCGCCTTGGGCAGCAGGATGCTGTTCTTGACCTCGACCGCCTGGCCGATGTGGCAGCCGTCGCCGATCGCGGTGCTGCCGCGGATGTAGCAGTTGGGGCCGATCTTGCAGTTGCGGCCGATCACCACGTTGCCCTCAAGGTAGACGCCGGGCAGCAGGCGCGACCCTTCGCCCAGCTCGAGGATGCCCTCAATGGTGACACCGGGGCCGACCGTGCCCAAAATGCGGCTTTCGCGGAGTCCGCCAACCAGCAGTTCGTTCACCCGCAGCAAGTCCCACGGGAAGCGGATGGCGAAATTTTGCCCGGCCGCCGCCGCCACATCCGTCGCGCCGGCCGGGGGCTGGCCGGCGTTGCCCAGCCAGGCCAGGATTTCGCCGTCGGCGGAACGGAGCACCGCCGGGGCAGGGTGGGCGGCAAAACTGCGCAAGGTGTCCG
>JBAZJM010000150.1:0-10954 GCA_041651315.1 Lentisphaeria bacterium
CACCGGCGCCCTGTCACGGCTGACCACCGCGCCGCCGCGGCCGCGGCCGCCCGGCCAGGCGCCGGGCCGGTTCAGCAGCGGTGAACTGAACATCCTCGATTCGGTCGACGACCTGGTCAAGTTCGGCGTCCCGCTGCTGCTCAAGGATTCGGAAACTCGGCGCAAGGGTTTCTCGCCCGATGACTTGCGCCGCTACGAGCTGGCCCGCCGCGAGTACCGCGAACATTACCTGTCACCGGCGTTTCTCCGCGACCTTCCGGAGTTGCCCGACGATCCTGCGGATGTGGAAAAATGAGCAATGTGCCCGCCGCTGCGGCAGTTTCCGACTGCCGTGTCACCTTTGAACCGGGCGGCCGTGCCGTCCAGGTGCTGCCGGGCACGCTGCTGATCGAGGCGGCGGCCCGGGCCGGCGTGATCGTGCAGACGCCGTGCGGCGGCAAGGGCACCTGCGGCAAATGCGCCGTGCGGGTGACCGCCGGCCGCTGCGCGCCCAGCGCGGCCTGTGCCGCGCACTTTTCCCCGGCCAAGCTGAAGGCCGGCTGGCGCCTGGCCTGCCAGGCCCGGTTCGCGGGAGGGGCTGTCACGGTCGAGATCCCGGAAAAGTCGCTGTTCGACCGGCGCTCCAAGATTCTCACCACCGGCGCCCGCGGCCGGAAGGTCGCCCTCAAGCCGGTGGTCTGGAAGCGGCAATTGCAACTGCCGCCGCCCGGCCAGGGCGATGATTTGCCCGACCTGGAACGGCTTGAGCGGGCCCTGGGCCAGCCGCTGCGGGTTGACCTGCCGATGTTGCGGGCGCTGCCGGACCGGCTGCGGCAGGGCGGCTTCGCCGGGGCCGCGGTGGTCTGCGGCGACCGCCTGCTCGACTTTGAGCCCGGCGCCCGGCCGCCCGGCTGTTTTGGCGCCGCCTTTGACCTGGGCACCACCACCGTGGTCGGCACGCTGATCGACCTGGGCGATGGCCGCGAGGCCGCGGTGGCCGCCACGGTCAATCCCCAGGTCGTCCTGGGCGACGATGTGGTCAGCCGCATCGGCCGGGTGCGCGAGAATCCGGCCGCCCTGGAAGAACTGCGCCTGACGCTGGTCCAGGCGGTTGACCGGCTGCTGGAACAGCTCGCGGAACAGGCCGGCATCAGCCCCGGGCTGATCTACGAGGTGACGGCGGCCGGCAACACCACCATGCAGCATCTTTTCTGCGGCGTCTCACCGGCGGCGCTGGGCGAGGTGCCGTTTGCCGCCGTCTCCGGCCGCGCCCTGATGCTCGACGCGGCGGCGGCCGGCCTGACGGCCGTCCATCCGCGCGCCCGGCTTTATGTCTTTCCGGTCATCGGTGGCTTTGTCGGCGGCGACACCGTGGCCGGCATGCTCGCCACCGGCCTGGATGCGGCGGCCGCGCCGACCCTGCTGGTGGACATCGGCACCAACGGCGAGATCGTCCTCGCCCATGACGGCCGGCTGCTCGCCTGTTCGACCGCCGCCGGGCCCGCCTTCGAGGGCGCCCGCATTTCGGCCGGCATGCGCGCCACCGAGGGCGCCATCGAGAAGATCATGGTGGCCGGCGGCGACCTGTGCTTTAACGTCATCGGCGACGGTCCGCCGGCCGGCTTGTGCGGCACCGCGCTCATCGACTTGGCCGCGGAGCTGCTGGAGCTGGGGGTCATCGACGTCACCGGCCGGCTGCTGCCGCCCGACGAGCTGCCGGCCGGCGTGCCGGAGCCCATCCGCGCCCGGCTGCTGCCGGCCGCCGACGGCCAGACGGCCCTGCTGCTGGTGCCGGCCGCAGCCAGCCGCACCGGCGAGCCGTTGTGGCTGCGGCAGCGCGATGTCCGCGAACTGCAGCTCGCCACTGCCGCCATCCGCGCCGGGATCCTCATCCTGCTCAAGCAGGCGGGGCTGACGCCGGAGCAGCTCGACACCGTCCTGCTGGCCGGCGGGTTCGGCAACTTCATCCGCCGCAACCACGCCCGGCGCATCGGCCTGCTGCCGGCCATCCCCACCGAGCGCATCCGCTTTGTCGGCAACACCTCGCTGATGGGGGCCTGCGACGCGCTGGTCTCCAAGGAGGAGCGGCTGGCCGCGGAACGGCTGGCCGTCCGCACCCGTCACCTGGACCTGTCACTCGACCCCGAGTTCCAGATGGAATTCGGCAACGCCATGCTCTTCCCCGACGGGGACGCCCACGGCTCCCTGCCGGGCTGAGCCTACTGTTTCAGGATGAAGCTGTTGGGGCTGTAGGCGGAAGGGCATTGAAGTGAAGAGAACTCTCGCCGTCCTTGCCCTCGCCGGAACGCTTGCGGCAACGCAGTGCGGGTGCCTGTGCGCCCATGCCGTCGTCACGGGCGGCACCCACCTCCGCCACCTGAAACCCACCGGCGTGTGGACGGACGGTCAGGCTCGGGTCATGGTCGAGTGCTCGGTTTTGGACATGCAGTTGTTGTCGTGCAACTCGCAGAGCCTGGGGACGCGCCTCGTGTGCGCCTCACCGGCAACCTGGAAGTCGGCAATCGAGGCGGAGGTTGGGAAGCAACAGCGTGACGCTGAGCGATACCGCGGACCCAGCACGATTGACCACATCTTCCTGCGGCCTGCCGTAGCCCTTCCGGCGACCACCGGCGCCAACGTGTTTGCGGGCAACTTCGTGCTGTTGCCTTCTGACATCACGACCCTGTCGGATGCAGAACCCCCGGGTTCCGGCTGGGTCCGACATGGCATACCGGTGAACGCCAGTTGCCCGAGCTGGCCGGCCAATGTCGGCGGTCGCGTTGTCACCGTTCACGTTGACGGTGTTGTTCTTCCGCAGGAAGCCCGGAGATATAAGGACTGGTGGTGGTATCCCAATCAAATTCTGCTGCTCCCGGCCTGTGCCGTGGATGTCGTGACGTCCCCGATTCAATTTCTGATGATCATCCACTCGTTGGGCAAGATTGATGGATAGGAACCGTCGAACTTCCGACGGCCCTGTGCGGCGTCATGATGTTGCCGGGGCACCGGGACGTTCCCCGTGAAATCAGCGATTTGACGAGCCGATGGGGGAGACCCCAACCGACGCTGCGAAATCCACGTTGGCGCGCCAGTCCCCGCGCCAGGTGCGGGGCTGGCCCTGCTGGTCTTTGAATTCCAGCACCACATCCTTGCCTTCACAACCGGCAAAGGCTGCCGGCAACTGCCAGGCATCATAGAAGTAGCTGCGGCCGTTCTTGAGGCGGAAGCGGTAGTCGGGCGAACGCGTTCCGTCTTTTTCCAGATGCACCGTGAACTCGGCGGCCTGGTCGTCCAGCCCCGGCCAGGCCACGTACAATTCCAGCCACGGCCGGCCCTGGTAGGTGCGCAGCTTGCCAAACGCCAGCGGCTTCTGGTCGTAGCGGTCGCCGTCGGTCTCGTTCTTGTTCACCATCGGCAGGCTGAACCAGCACCATTGGAACGGCCCGCGGTGAAGCGGATCCAGGGCGCTGTAGCGGTGCAGCGCCTTGACCACGAATTCCACCACCCCCTGGGTGTTGTACTTCCAGGTCTTGGTATAGTCCGCGCCCGGCGGTCCCGGCGGGTTGTTGAAGTCGGACGACCACACCACCACGTCGTCGGCCAGCATCAGGTACATGCCGATCAGCATCTCGATCTCCCAGCCCGGCAGCGGTCGGTCGTTCTGGGTGATCCCCTGCAAGCCCTCGTTGGTGTAGCGGGACCAGGCGCCGATCCGGATGTTTTGCAGGTGCGGCAGCCGCGGGGTGGTGCTGGCCGCGGGATAGCCGTCCACCGCGTAGTGATGCATCAGGTACAGGCGGATGCCCGCCCGGTACAGATCCTCCAGGCATTTGTGCGCCTCCCCGGCCTCCAGCTGCAGCGGCACGCCATAGGCCGTGGTGGCGGTCCGCTGGCTGAACTGGGGCTGGCCGTCCTTGAGCAGCAGCCGTCCTTGCGCGTCGCGCTGGTAGAACGGCTCATTCCCCCAGATCCCCTGCATGTACCCGTCCATGGAAACCACGCCGGCCGCCTCATTGCAGGCGGTGAGCGTGGGGTCGTTGGCGCGCAGGCAGTTTTTCTCCGGCTTGAGGTATTCGGGCGCCCCGGTGCCGTTTTGCCGCATGGATTCATAGACCGCGCCCACGTTGAAGGTCCACTGCCCGTAGGTCACCGGCACCAGCCGGCGCCCGTCGGCAGCCGCGCCGGCGAGCAACCCCTGATACAGCCAGCCGAGACAGGTGCGGTGATGCTCAAAACCCTCCGTGCATTCAATGTCGATCATCGCATACCCCCAGCCGCGCCCCTGCGCATCCAGCGACTGCTTCTCGCCCTCCCACATCCGGCGCCCAAGGGCGCGGTAGGCGGCCTCGTCATTGGACAGCCGGTGCTCCTTGGCCAGCAGCCGCAGGGCGGGCAGCTTCGGATCCTTGGGGTTCTTCTTCTCCAGCTCCGCCGCGTAGCGCCCCGCCACCTCCCACCACAACGGATCGGTCATCAGCATCCACTTCTGCCCCGGGTCGCGCCGGCTCAGGTCCGTGGGGCCCTGCCGGAAGTTCGGCATGGCGCCGACGGAGGTGATGCCATGGGTGAAATGGCCGTTGGCGGCCGCCTCGTCGTACCACGGGCCGTCCACGTGCACCCGGCAGTCCGAGAGGGTAAATTCGGGGAACCGCGCAAACCGCGCCACCCCCCGGGCCGTCTGTTCCTGGAACGCATAGTCGATGCCGCCGGGCAGCGGCGCGGTCTTGACCTCGAATTTCAGCACCGGCGCCGGTTGCGTGACCACCGGCCGGCCGGCATAGTCTGTGAGCGTCCTGGATTCCGCCGCCCCTTCAGCCCGCATCATCCATCCCGTCACCAGGACACACGCCATCACCAGCCGAGAAACCGGGCGTTGAGAAAAACCGGTGGCCATGGCCAAGCTCTCCGTGAGAGAATGATTTTGAAGTGAAAATCGTATCAGCGGCCGACCCGAACGATGCGGAGGTCGCGGATGAGCAGGTCGCACTCTTCCGCCCGGTCCCGGAGCATCAGCCGGAACTCGCCGGTCATCGGTGCGCCGAAGCGCAACGAGACCGGCGTCCACTCCTTCATGGTTTCCGGCAGCCGGATGTATTGGAAGTCCTGGTTGCCCCAGCGGTCCGAGCAGACGCCCAAGGTGGTGCCGGCGCCGTCCGCGGAGACGTGGCCCTTGAGGGTGCCCCGCAATTCATAGGCGGCCCCCGGTTCCAACTGGAGCGGCGCCTGCAGGATGGCAAACGGCACATTGCCGGGATCGAACCGGGTGTGCCACTGCCCGCCGGCCCGCAACCGCAGCGCCTTCCGCCCGTCCGCCGCCGCCACGCTGATCGCGCCCGGGGCCATGTCGTGAAACAGGCGGTCATAGCCGGCGGGGAAGGAGCCGGCCGGATAGGAGGCAAAGTCGTCGAAGAACACGGTTGTTCCCGCGCCGCCCGGCGCCGCTGCCGGCTTGGCCGGGGCCGGCCCGGTCAGGCACACCGACACCAGGGTGTTGACATCCTTGCCGTAGACCACGCTGCCGGGGAAGCGTTCGAGGAATTTGCGGCCGCCGATGGCGTCGTCATCGTTGATGGCAACCGCGTAGAGGAGGGTGCCGGTTTTGAGGACCTCCCTGAAGGCGGGGCCGAACGCGGTCCAGGGAATGGCCGCTTCGTAGGTGATCGTCTTGTCGGCGTAACGGATGAACACCTTCGCTTCGTCCAGGTAGCGGTTGGCGGGGGCGCCGACCTCGCCGCCGTCCCAGATCTTGGGGCCGGCGGGCGAGAGCGCCAGGGTGAACTCCTTCATGCCGTCGCGGCCGCGGCTGCCGGGCATGGCGAAGACGAGCTGGATGCTGTCCTGCTTCCACATCGAGTCGCCGGCAAAGAGCTGGTTGAAGGTCTGGTCGGTGACCCGGGCGGCGAAGTAGAGGAATTCCTTGTCCCACATCAGGCTGGTGGTTGCCGAGCCATCCTCCGGCGACCAGCCGTTGCCGTAGGAGCCGCGGGCATACTCGGGCTGGTCGAGGCGCAGCGGCAGGGCGTCCCGCCACTTTGCCGGGTTGCCGTCGATGGCCAGCGGCGCCGGGGCGGCGGTGGCGGCGGCAAAGTCAATGTCCTTGCCGGGCAGGGTAAACAGGCGGCCGTCGTCCAGGGCGAACTGGGCGTCCACCTTCCACTCCGCGGCCACCCCGGCCGGCACCGTATCCAGGTTCACGGAGAAGACCTTCTTTTCGGCCGGCGCCAATTGGAAGGCAAGGCTGGCGACGGGCTTGCCCGCCGTGCGCGGTGCCATCAGCTTGAGGAGGCCGGAAACGGCCGCGGCTTCCTGGTTGGCGAGTTCGAGCCGCAGCGGCGTGCCGGGCAGCAGGCCGGCCACGGGCAACACCGTGATGTTGATGGCGGGCACGATCTCAACGTCGTCAAAGCACGCGACGACATCCGGGGCGCCGGCAAGACAGGTGAGCACCCGCAATCCCTCGCCGGCTTTGGCGGCGGCCGGCGCCGTGATCTCGAACTCGGTCCAGGCCGCCGTGCCGGGCGCGACCCGGACCTGGGCGGACGCGGGCCGGCAGCTCCACCCCGGCGGCAGGTCGGGGCGCACGGTGGCCGTCCGTTCGCGTTTGGACCAGGAGGTGATGCGGACCTTCACTTTGCCGGGCTTTTCGGGCACGAAATAGAGCCGTTCGCCCAGCTTGCCGCCCCGGTCCATGTAGAGGTTGGCGAACAGCGCAAACTGGCGGCGCAAGCCGTCCCGCTGGAAGCGGTCGGCGCACCTGGCCAGCACCTCCAGCGAGGCGGCGCAGCGCGCCTGGTACGCTGCCTGGCCGGCCGCCACCGCCAGCTGCAGTTCGAGGCCGGTCCGGTCGGCCAGGGCGATCAGCCGCCGGACCGCCGGCACGTCCAAATCGTCCCGGTTGAGCGCCACGAGGGCGGCCCCCAGCTTGGGTTTCGGAAATTCCGGCGCGGCTCCGGCCCGTCCGGCGCCATGGGTGCGTTCCACGGCGAGCTGCCATTTGAGGGCGACATCGACGAACGCCTGGGCCCGGGCATCGACGGGGCCGTGGCCGGCGGCCCAGATGAGCAGCGCGCGATTGACGGCGGCGGCATCGGTGGGCAGGATCTTGAGCAAGGGGGCCAGCTCCGGGGGAACACCGCCGTTGGCCGCCTTGGCCGCAAACAGCTTCGCCCACTTCTCGGCCGTTGCCACCGCCGCGGCTTCTACCACGTGCGGCGCCGGATGCAGGACATAGACGGGGCTTTGCGAAATCCGCACCGCGTCGGCGGCCACCGGATTGCCGAAGAGATCCAGGAAATCGCGGCCGAGGCCGGCGGGCAGCGGTTTCGGCTGGTCGTCCGGCGTCCAGGCCACGGCGAACGGCACGCCGGCGCGTTCATAGACCGCCGTCCACACTCCGTTCGTGACGGTCAGCCCGACCAGGCGGTGCCCCTGGCGCAGTTTGGCGAAGGCGTGGACGGACACGCCGGCGGGATAGTTGACGATGTTATAGTCGCGGTTCCAGGTGTAGAGCCCCGCCACCTCCAGGCCGGCGGCTTCCGCGATCATGAGTTCGCGCACGTACAGGTCGGCGCGGTCATGCTCGCCCCGGGCGTCGGCATTGGGCCAGCCGAACTCCGTGCACCACAAGGCCTTCATCCCGCCCATGTCGAAAGCCAAGGCGTTGAGTTCATCAAGCTGGGCCAGGATGTTGAAGCGCTCCGCGCTGACCGCCTGTGACGGGGTGGAGTTGTTGGTGTAGGGGTGCACGCTGATGGCGTCGAGGTAGTCAAACAGCCCGCGGCCGGCCTGCTGGCGGATGAAGGTGTGGTCCACACCGGCAATGCCGGTGCTGGCAACCATGGCCAGCGGCTGCACGGAACGGATGCCCGCCGCGGCGTTCCGGGCCACTTCCGTGTAGGCCGACTTCATGCTGCCGTTGTCCTCGTTGCCCAGTTCGAACAGCTTGGGCCGGCCGGCAAATTCCGCCGCCTGATGCCGCAGCAGCGCCCCGTAGGCGGCGGAAAACCCCGGATTGTCCTTCGGGTCAATGAAGGCCGGACCGTTGTACAGGGTCTGCAGCAGAATGATGGCGACATTGGCATCGGTGAGTTCACGAACGGCCTGGCTGAGCCCGTCCCAGGCATAGCGGCCGCGCGCGGATTCCAGCGACGCCCAGGACGGTTCCAAACGGATGCCGCGGGCGCCCATCCGGTCGGCCAGCGGCGGGGCGAAGTCGCCGAACACGCCGCCGCGCATCGGCGACCAGTGGTATTCGTAGACGGCCAGCAACGGATCCTCCCGCGGCACGGAACAGGACGGCAGCAGCACGCGGAGGCTCCAATCCTTGACCGCCGCCACCGCGCCGGTGGCGACGTTGCGGAGTTCGGCATGGCAGGTGTAAAAGCCCTTGGGCAGAGGGAGGTCCCAGGCCTTGGTCAGGGCGGGGGCGGCCAGCGGCAGCGTCACCTCGAAGGTCCGGGTGGCCGCCGGCCGCTGCCAGTAGGCATCCTGCACGGTCAGGGTGCCGGCATAGCGGGCCTGGATGGTTTTGGCATGGGACACGATGTTCAGGGCGACCGGAACCGTTGCCGTGCCCCAATTCCAATCAGACGTGCTAACGGTGAGGTCGAGGCAGGTGTCCTGATCCACCGCGGTGACGACGCGCAGCGGCGTGAACCGCAGCATGCCGGTCCTGGCGCTGGTGCCCGGCCAGTCCACGCCGATCCCCACCACCGTGGCCGGATAATCAAGCCTGCGGTTGCCGTCACCGCCCTGCCACGCCGGTTCGGCCGGGACGGGAAACGTGACGTCACGCCAGCCGTCCCAGTCCACGGTGATCCGCGACAGATAAACCTCCCCGCTCTTGTCCTGCAAAAACAGATGAACCGACTGCGGGCTCCGCGCATTCGCCGCGTGAATCCGGCAATGGAACGCCTGGGGCAGGCCGGGACACGGCGCGAAAAAATCAAACCGCACAAAACTGTTGTTCGGGTCGGGGCACTTGGAAAAATCGTAACGAAACGCCAGCACGGCGCCGGTGGCGGCGTCGGGGGCCGTCCGTTCCACCGCGCCGCCGATCTCGCCCCAGCGTGCCGTCACGAGGTGGGCGCCGTCATAGTCGGAGACGGGCAGCTCCGCCCGTTCGGCAGCGGCCGCCACGGCGCCGCCAAGGAGCATGGAGACCGGCAACATTCTGGAAATCAAGGAGATGAAAGCTGGCATGCGGCACATCCTTTGCGGTTTTCCTGGCACGGCACAATTCAAAAGACCTTCTCTCACGGAGGCACAGAGACACGGAGTAGGCGAAACCAAAACGGCAAAGGAATTGTCGAACTCCAAGAAGGCGCATATCCGCATCCTATTCCGGCGCGAGGTCGAACACCAGGAGCGCCGGCATAGGGCCGGCCGGCAGGGATTCGGTGGTCAGGCGGCCGCCGGCTGCCGTAAGCACCAGCGGTTTTTTCAGCGTTTTGCCGTCCGTGTCCAACAGATTGTAGAGCTGGCAGGAACGCACCCGGCGGGCCGGCAGGCCGGTGATGGCGACCTGCACGGGAATCGCCACCCGGTCTTCGGGGCTGAGGGCGCGCCAGGCCTCGTAAAAGCTGTCCCCGATCTTCTGCCGGGACTGCAGGAACTTGCCGTCAAAGGCCTCGACCGGGTTCCACAGGGCGACCACCAGCCGCTCCGTGCGCCCGGCACCCCGCGGCCGGACCCGGAAGGAACGCATCTCCACCGTGCTGGCCGGGGCGACGGTGACGGCGTAGCGGGCGTTGGCCATTTCCTTGGGATTGTCCGGCAACTGGGCGGCCAAGTTGCGCATGGCCACGCCCATGGGGCGGAGCCGCGAATCGGGCCCGCCCTCATACAGGGAAAAGTTCGCCTCGCCCCACATGTCCTTGTACCAGATGCTGATTTCGATGCCGAGGTGGATTTCCTCCAGGTAATGCCGGGCCAGATAAGCCGCCTGTTCCGTCTCGGAATAGACAATATTGCGCCAGTTGTCCCACGGCTTGGGGGTTAGGAACGGGTGAATGGCGTAGCCCCGTTCGGAGTCGATGACGATGACTCGTTTTCCCGGCGGCGCATGGGCGGCGGCCTGCGCGCGGAGCCAGGCGACATCCGCCGCCAACCCGCTTTCCGGCATCAGGTTGGCCCGGTGGTAGCCATGGAAGGTCAGGATGTCGATGGTGCCGTCGGCGAGCAGCCCCAGTTCCAGGCAGCGGGTGATGAACGGCCGGTCCATCCACGCCACCGACAGGGCACCGACATGGGCCGTGGGATCCGCCTCCCGGATCGCCTTGGCCAGGGTGCGGGCGATGCGCACGTAGGTTTCGGGGTTGTTGAAGACCTCGGCCATGCAGGTCTCGGGCTCGTTGCCGATCTCCCACACCCCCACCCGGCCCCGGTAATGCGCCGCCGTCGCCCGGGTGAAGGCGGTCAGGGCCGCCAGATATCCCGGCAAATCCTGGCGCGGATCCGGCCGGACCGGATTGAGATCATGCAACCCAATGCAGTTTAAGATGTTGAGCTTGTTTTTTTGGAAGTCGGCGACGATCACATCCGCCCGCGAGAAATCGTAGACGCCCGGCTGCTTCTCCACGTCCGCCCAACTGACCCCCCAGCGGACCCAGCGGGCGCCCAGCGCGCTGATCTTGGGGCCATGGCCCGGAGTGTGAATGTTGACGCCAAAGGGCGGCTGCCCGGGAAAGAACACCGCCCCGTCCGGGACGGCCTCCCGGGCGGTGGCAGTGAATATCAAGCTCAAGTGTTGCAGTTGAAATCTCGCACAAAACTTGCGGTTAAATGATAAAAAGTAAGCCTCTACCTGTTATATTGCATGGTGTTACGGCCAAATGCAAAAAACAGGATAAAGGCTTATGGGGAAAAACATAGCGGACACGGTATCGGAAATCAATGGGGTTCACGCGCGCCATTCGCGGGATCTGGACGGCTTTCTGGCGTTGCTGGAGAGGGCGTTTGGGCTTTCCGCCTTGGC
>JBAZJM010000151.1:0-10858 GCA_041651315.1 Lentisphaeria bacterium
AGCGGCGTGGAGCTGGCCCACACCAGCTTGGCGCCGCGCCCCTTGGCCTTCAGCAGCGCAATCACGTCTTCGAGGGCGGCTTCCCAGGTCGCCCGGTCGGTGTCCAGGCTGTGCAGGCCGTTGTTGAAATGGATGACCGCGTAGGGGTACTCGTCCAGATGATGGGTCAGTTCCGTGAGGTAGGCCGGGTCGGTGACGCAGCGCGAGCTGGCCCAGAACGAGGTGTAGGCGGTGCCCGCCAGTTCCTCACGGACCAGCCCCTGATAGCCATTGCAGATGGAGTCGCCGATCAGCAGGATCCGCGGCAGTTTGCTGTCGGTGGCGTTGTACCAGTAGGTGATCGACCACTCGATCTCTTCGCGCTGCCGGGGAACCCGGCCGCCGGTGGTGCCCGTCGTGCTGCTCATCTCGCCGCCATCCTCCGTCGTGGGTGGAACGCCGGCCGCGCAACCGCGGGCCCGGCGCCCGGTGAAACACTGGAAAAATGGCAGGCAATATACCCCAGCGGCCAAATCCGCTGTGCGACGATCGAGCGCGAGCGCGAAAAAAACCAAACCAACCAACCCTTCGCGCTCAGCGTAGCGGCGCTCGCGCTCGCTTCTCGCACTCGAATGGTGTGCCAATCATGGGGGCTAATATTCACTGCGGTTCGCGCCCACATGCCAGGGCAAGGGCCCTACGGAACGGACATGCGCCCGGCTCCCGCCCCCCAAGGGGCCACTGTTTTTTTTGGGGGGGGGGTAATTCTACTTTGTTATACCCCGTTAGGCTGATTTCGTGTCTTTTTTCCTGTAGGAACGTGGTTGCACCACGTTGTGCGACTCTGCCGTGAGGGCGCGTCACACACGGGCGACACGCCCATTAGCCATCAGGTTAAGCCCGTTTTTGAGCGCCAACGGCGCGTATTCATACCAGCCTGGGGCAACGCCCCAGGAAAAGAAAGAGATAACGATTCAGCCCTGAAGGGGCGTTTCATGAAGCGGGCTTTCAGCCCTTTATTTCTCCTTAACTCGCAAACCTGGGGCGTTGTCCCAGGCTATTATGAAATCGGGCCTTTGGCCCTGCCTGAACACCGGTCAACCCACGCTTAAAAGACCTTAACCTGATGGCTATGGGCGACACGCCCGTGCCTACAGAGCGGTATAGATTGAAAATCGTTGTCATAATCGAATCGGGTACGATGGACGACCACGAACACGACAACGAGCACACGGATCGGAAATGTAACAAAGGAGAAGTAATGGGGACCCGGTTTTTCAGAGCCGGGAACGCAGCGCCACTCCTGGGCGCCGAAGTGACCGGTCAATGCGGAAAACTGAAATCCTTTTCTGCTTTCATTTTGACCCGTCACTGGCGTTCCGGGCTCTGAAAATCCACCTCACGAGTCACGCTTCACGGGTCACGCCTCACGCCCCGGTGTACGGCGAGCGCATCGGCCAGGCGGTCAGGCTCACCACCCGGGCGGTGCCGCCCCGGCAGAACAGGGCGATCCCGGTGCTGTCCGGCCGGCTGGGATAGACACGCTGGGTCACGCACTGGCGGCGGTTGGCGAACACCTCCAGCATCGACTTGTCCAGAAAGACGCGCAGCCGCAACGGCTCGTCGGGGGCCAGCTCGAAGGGCGCCTGCTGGACGCGCACGTCCTGCTGGGTGATGCCGCTCTGCCAGCAGATGATCGGATAGCCCTGGCAGATGTTGTCCGCCAGGGTGGAACGGGTGGTGTCAATGGCCAGGCATTTCGCCGCCGGGTCGACGGTGATCACCGTCTGTTCGGCGCCGTCGGGCGAGCGCCGCACCACCAGCCCGAAAACGCCGCCGGCCGGCACGCGCACGTCGAGCTCCAGTTCCAGGACGTCGCCGGCAATCCCCTCCAGCGGCGTTTCCGTCCCGCCCTCAAGGGCCAGCTCCCGGCAACTCTGGGGGCTCTGCCGGAGCCGGGCCAGCTCCTCGACCGGATCAATCTGCGGGCAGCCGGCGGGATTCAGGGACAGCACCCGCGGCAGCGTCATCACCCCAAGCTCGTTGGTGACCCAGCTGTCGCCACGGCGATGGTCCAGCGCCCAGGTCCAGAAGATGCGCCGGTCCCGGTCATCCAGCAGGCTTTCCGGGGCAAAGCAGGGGCCGCCGGGCCAGTTCATGCGATGGTGTTCCTCGGGAATGAAGGTGCCGTTGTGGTACTGCCCGAGATAGAAGCGGGCGCCCCGGGGATGGCTGATGCACATCAGCACATGCCGGTTGCCGAGCTTGAAGAAGTCGGGGCAGGCGCAGTCCTCCTCCTCGCCGGTCCAGTGCGGATTGGCGTTGTAGAACGGCCGCACATACTCCCAATGCGCCAGGTCGGTTGAGGTGAAAAGATAGGTCGTGTCCCGGATGTCATAGGGCTTGACCCGGCCGCCGAGAATGACGTAATAGCGCCCGTTCTCGACCCACATGTGCGGGTCGAAAACATTGTAAACCTTCCGCGTCAGTTCCCCTTCGCGCGGCTCCGGAATCACCGGGTTCCCCGGATGCTTGCGCCAGACCAGCAGTTCGTCATCCTCGGCGGTGGCGATGCAGGTGCCCACGCCGCAACCGTGGTAGCTGATGGTGGGGACGCCGTCCAGGTTGACAAAGGCGTTGCCGCTGAAAATGCCCCACTCCGGGTCGGTCGTTTCGGCGGCCAGGGCGGTCGGATGCCAGGTCCAGTGCAACAGGTCGGCACTGGAAGCATGCCCCCAGCAGTGCTCGCGGCCGGGGCGGGCCGGATCCTGGAAGATGTAGAACAGGTGATAGCGCCCCTTCCAGAAGAGGGCGCCGTTGGGGTCGAACGGCCGGGCCAGCCCACCCTCGGGCGCCAGAAAGTGGTAATGCGGGGCGTGGGGATCGTTGGCGATGATCTCGGCCACCGGCCGGAACGTCCCATCGGGTGACTGCGTGGCTGCCATGGAAAAAACCTCCAGGTTGATGTCAACACCCTGCAGTATAAGGCGTCCGCCCCGGCACCCCCAATGGACATTGGCGGCGAAACACTAGACTTTTGCGGGTGCATGACATTTACTAATCAGTTCATTAAATAGTTGACATTTTCAGGGAGTGCATTATAGTTTGTTTCATGATGAAAACAGACGGGCGAAAACTTACGGGGACGGCGCTGGTGGCGGTTCGAATCCGCGCGGTGAAGGCCGTGATTGAAGGGGGCATGACCCGGTGCCAGGTTGCCACGCTTTTGGGTGTCAGCCGCCAGATTGTCGGCAAATGGGTCACTGCCTATAAGTCCGGCGGAGAGAGTTCTCTTCAGGAGGGTAAGCGCGGCCGTCCGAAAGGTGACGGGAAGCTTACCCCTCGGCAAGCGGCGCAGGTCGCCAAGGTTGTCATCGACCATCACCCGGAGCAGTTGAAGCTGCCCTATTTCCTGTGGACCCGCGCGGCGGTTGCGCTGTATGTCGAGGAACGGTTTGGCATCCGCCTGTCGCTGGTTACGGTCGGCCGATACTTGGCGCGTTGGGGCATGACGGCGCAAAAGCCGGTCAGGCGTGCCTACGAAAGGTCGGCTCCCGCTGTGAAGGAATGGATGGAAAGCGAATACCCGACCATTAGCCGGGAGGCCAAACGGGAGGGTGCCCTGCTTCTCTGGGGCGATGAGATGGGGTTGCGCTCCGACCATGCCACTGGCACCTCCTTCAGCCCCAAGGGTGAGACTCCGGTCGTGCGCGGAACGGGCCAACGGTTTGGGTGCAACATGATCTCGGCCATCTCCAACCTGGGGCAGTTGTACTTCATGGTCTTCCATGAGGGATTCCGCGTGGCCGTCTTCTTGGAGTTCCTCCGGCGGATCATCCGGCAGGCGGGCCAGAAGGTCTACCTGATTGTGGACGGCCATCCCGTCCACCGCTCCAAGAAAGTGCGGCAGTGGCTGGAAGTCCATGCCAAGGACATTCGCCTGTTCCGCCTGCCCGCCTATAGCCCCGACTTGAACCCCGATGAAATGCTCAACAACGACGTGAAATCGAACGCCGTGGGCAGGAGACGTGCCAAGGACCGCCCCCAACTTGTCCGCAACGTCCGCGGCTACCTGAGGCGCCGGCAGAGAACCCCCGAAATTGTCCGCCGGTATTTCCATGCAAAAACCGTCCGCTATGCAGCCTGAATCAATGTCATCTATTTAGTGAACTGGTTAGTATGTTGGTTGGGAACCCCCTTTTGAGGAAAGGTGGTTCCCAAGCCCTCCGTCAAACCTTTTTGTGCCTTTTTGCGGATTCCGCAGGCAGCCTCCACTGTCCCAATCGTGGCCTGTCGCACGAGAGCTGCCTGCGGAATCCGCAAAGGGAGCACCCTTTTCCAAAAGGGTGGCCCCAACATCATCCAACAAAACTGTCATGCACCCGATTTTTGCTGGCGGCTGGCCGCGGCGCCGACCCCGGATTATGTTCGCCCCCCATGTTTGCCCTGTTTTTCCTGATCATTTTTGGCGCCATGACCGCCTACGTCTTCCTGACCCTGCGGCGGGCGCTGCCGGGACCGGCCTGGGCGCGGGCGCTGCCGGCCCTGCCGCTGCTCAGCCTGCTGCTGATCCCGCTGCTGCGCTGGACCGGGCACGCCGACCGGCTACCCCCGTGGGCGCTGGTGACGCTGTTCACCGGCATGGTCTGGGTCTTCTGGTTCGCCGTGGTCGCCCTAACCTGCCACGGCTGGAACCTGGCCGCCACCCTGGCCCGGTGCGGCGGAGTCCGCAAGCTCAAACCGTTGCGCCCCGCCACGGTGGCGCTGCTGGCCGCCGCTTACATCGTCGTCGGCACCGCGGTCGGCTACGTGGAGGCCGGCCAGGTGCGGCTGCGGGAGATCCGGCTGGAAGTCCCCCGGCTCCCGGCCGGCCGGACCGAACTGCGGATCGTCCACCTCTCCGACCTGCACGCGGGCTTTGCCTCGCGCAGCGCCGCCTTTGCCGGAACCCTGGCCGCCATCCACCGGGCCCGGCCGGACCTGGTGGTCAGCTCCGGCGACCTGTTCGACCCGCCCGATTCCCGGCTGCCGGAGATGACCCGCGCCCTGGCCGCCATCCAGCCGCCGCTGGGCAAGTACGCCGTGTTTGGGAACCATGAATTTTACCAGCCGCCGGGCGAGGCGGAACGGCTGGCCACTGAGGCCGGTTTCATCCTGTTGCGCAACACCGTGCGGAGTCCGCAACCGGGGCTCGAACTGATCGGCGTCGACGATCCCGCCGGCTGGCGGACTGGCCAGGCCCCCCAGGTGAGCCTCGACCGGGTGCTGCGCCAGGGCCATCCGCAAAACCTGCGGGTGTTGCTCCAGCACCAGCCCAAAACCGACCCGGACGCCATCCCCGAGGTGGACCTTCAGCTCTCCGGCCACACCCACAACGGCCAGGTCTTTCCCTTCGGCCTGGTGGTCCGGCAACTGTCGCCGGGACCCTATGGGAAATTGGTGGACACCGGCGGCCGGCTCCGGCGCCACATCAGCTGCGGTGCCGGCACCTGGGGCACGCCCCTGCGCTTCTTCGCCCCGCCCGAGGTCACCCTGTTCGTAATCTCCGCGCCGAACGGCGCCGTGCAGTGACGGCGGGTCCTCACGCCGCCCTGTTACCGCGAGGAAAGGTGGTTCCCAAGCCCTCCGCCAAACTGCCATGCATCGACTGCGGCCGATTGCAATCGACTGCAATCGATTGCGGTCGAAGGGGGGGGGTGAAGAAAATACCAGGGCGGCGGCGCCGCCGCCGGCACTGCGAGGGAGGCTGCCGCCTCGGGTGACCAACTCCGCCAAAGGCTGCCGCGCCGGGTATCAGATAAAACTTGAATTAATGAGACAAAACCTGGATTGCTTCCCCAATCCATCGCAAAAGCGTGCTAAATTAAGTACTTTTGTACCTTAAAAAATCTGGTAAACTGACTTGCCGTCACCCCCCCGCCGACCGGGGTTTAGGACAAAACCGCGCATGAAGACCGCCGCCACCGACAGCCCCGTTGCCACCGCCGCCAATGTGATCACCCTGGGCCGGGCCCGCTTCACCCTGCTGACCGACCGGCTGCTGCGCCTGGAGTGGGCCGCCGACCGCGTGTTCGAGGACCGCGCCACGCTGGCGGTGGTCAACCGCGCCCTGCCCGCCGTCAAGCACACCGTCAAGACCCGGGGCCAGACGCTGACCCTGCGCACCGGCGCCCTCGAACTCCGCTACACTGATGACGGCAAGCCCTTCCACCGCGATAATCTGGCCGTCGCCTTCACGGTCGCCGGCGCCGCCGCCGAATGGCACCCTGGCCAAAAGGACAAGCAGAACCTGGGCGCCACCCTGCGCACCCTCGACTGCATCCGCGGCGACCAGCGCGAGATCTGGGCGCCCAACAAAAAAGGCGCCATGGTGCCGACCGGCAAGTTCGAGCGGGTCAATTTGGGCGCCGGTTTTGTCTCGCGCTCCGGCTGGGCCTTGATTGACGATTCGCGCAACGTGCTGATCGGCGGCCGGCCCGAATGGGTGCAGCCGCGGCCCGCCGGCGAACGGCGCGACTGGTACTTCTTCGCCCATGGGCACGACTACAAGGGCGCGCTGCGGGACGCCGCCGCCGTGTTCGGCCGGCAGCCGCTGCCCCCCCGCTTCGCCCTCGGCTACTGGTGGAGCCGTTACTGGGCCTACACCGACCGCGAGATCGAGGAGCTGGTCTCCCAGTTCAACCGGTACCAGGTGCCGCTCGACGTCATGGTCATCGACATGGACTGGCATCTGCCCGGCTGGACCGGCTACACCTGGGACCGCCGCTACTTCCCCGACCCCGCCGAATTCCTCAAATGGCTCAAGGACAACGGCCTGAAGATCACCCTCAACCTCCACCCGGCCGACGGCGTCGCCCGCCACGAGGAACAGTTCCCGGCCATGGCCAAGGCCATGGGACTCAACCCCAAGACCGCCGACAAGGTGCCGTTCGACATCACCGACCCCAAATACATGGCCGCCTACTTCAAGCACCTGCACCATCCGGACGAGCAACGCGGCGTCGATTTCTGGTGGATGGACTGGCAGCAGGGCGAAAGCACCGCCATGCCGGGGCTCGACACCCTGCCCTGGATCAACCATCTCCACTGGAAGGACATGGAGGAGAACGCCGAGCGCGGCGACCAGCGCCCGCTGATCTTCAGCCGCTTCGGCGGCTACGGCGCCGGCCGCTACTGCGTCGGCTTCTCCGGCGACACCCATTCGGTCTGGGAGTCGCTCCAGTTCCAACCCGAGTTCACCGCCACCGCCGCCAATGTGCTCTACGGCTACTGGAGCCATGACATCGGCGGCCACATGCCAGGCAAGATCGAGCCGGAACTCTACCTGCGCTGGATCCAGTTCGGCGTCCATTCCCCGGTGCTGCGCACCCACACCACCAAGAACGAGGCCGCCGAACGCCGCATCTTCGCCTACCCCGAGCCGTACGCGACCCTGATGATGAAGGAGATCCGCCGCCGCTACGAGATGATCCCCTACGTCTACACCGAAATGCGCCGCTGCCACGACACCGCCGTCAGCCTCTGCCGGCCGCTCTACTACGAGCACCCCGAAGCCGACGACGCCTACCGGGCCAAGAACGAGTATTACTTCGGCGACGCCATGCTGGTGGCGCCCGTCCTCACCCCCGCCTCCACCACGGACAACCTGGCCGACGTCCGCTACTGGCTCCCCGAGGGCGATTGGTGGGACACCGCCCGCGGCACCCTGGAAACCGGCGGCCGCTGGCAGCGCCGCGGCTACCTGCTGCACGAAATCCCCACCTTCGTCCGCCCCGGCGCCATCCTGCCCGGCCAACACTGCGGACTCCGCGTCCAGGGCGGCAGCTACCGCGACCTGGTGCTCACCTGCTGGCCGGGCGCCGCCGGCGCCTATGAGCTTTACGAGGACGACGGCGACTCCCGCGGCTATCTGCGCAACGACTGCGCCCGCATCCCCCTCGCCCAGCACCAGGAGAAGAACGGCCGGCGCGTCATCGAGGTCGGGCCGGCCACGGGCCGCTTCAAGGGATTCCTGGCCAAGCGCTCACTGGAAGTGCGCCTGCCGGCCAGCGCCCCCGCCACGACCGTGCGCGCCAACGGCCGGGAGCTGCCGTGGAGCCAGCGCCCGGCCCCCGGCTGCTGGTCCTATGACGGCGACCGGGCGACGGTGGTCATCCAAGTCCCGGAAATCGACGTCACCCGCGGCGCCACCATCGACGTCGTCACGGCGCCGGCCGGCCAGGCCGCGGCCGTCGGGCTCCAGGGACTGCTGGCGCGCCTGGCCGAGGTCGCCGCCCTGTTCACCTTCGCCGGCAGCGGCCATCCGCTGCACCCGGACGAGCGGCTGGTGTTCGAGGTGGCGCAGACCGGCAACCGCCTCTCCCGCTGGCCCGATAGCTATGCCCGGGAAATGGCCGCGCTGCCGAAAAACCTGGCGCGCCTGCCCGCCGTCATCAAGGCCGTGGCCAAGGCCCAGGCGCCCTGGGACGGCCCGGAAACCATGGCCACCCGCAAGGACTACTGCACCCGATGCCTGGCCATCCTCAAACGCAGCGCCGAGTAAGGCGCCGCCACCGGGAAGGGCCGCTGCGGCCGCGGCTGTGGCAGCCCCGCAGTGCCCATTGGGGGCGCCTGGCACAGGCGCCGCTACAGAAGGGACCGCTTTGGCCGCGGCTGTGTCAGCCGCGTGCGGTTTTCCCGTCCCGGCGGGACGGGGCGGGAATAGGCAGGGGCTTCAGCCCCTGTGTTTTGCCCCCCCCCGTTTCGCGTGCCGTCAGGTACGCGGCGAATCGCGGCGTACCTACGGCACGCCATCGTTTCATTTTCCGGAACAGGGGCTGAAGCCCCTGCCTATTGTCATTCAGTCCCTCCGGGACGAAGATGCCCCAAATCCGTACTTGTGCCAAAGGCCAGATACGCCAAAGCGTGAACTCAAACGAGCAGCGCCCCGGGTTTGAGTCCAGAGACTCTTAGCCTGTCAGGTAGTTATCCGGCACGCCGCCCTGGTACGCCTCGGGGCAAAACATAGGCCCATGGGATTCCGTGCCCGTGCCCGTGCCCGTGCCCGAACGACCATCCCTTCTTTCGTGGTCGAAGCAGTCCATGGGCATCCTTCTTTACGCGGGTGTTCGGGCACGGGCACGGGCACGGGCACGGGCAGGGAAAGGCAAAATGGATCAGGCTAGGCCGCCGGCAGGTGGGCCAGGCCGGCCAAAACCTGTGCCACGGCCTGCTCCAGTTCGTGCACGTCGGGAAGGGCGCCCCCGCCGGCTTCCGGCCTCAGCGCCCGTTCCAGTTTTTCCGCCGCCGCCGTCACCTCCGGCATGGAGAGCATGGCGGCCATGCCCCGCAGCGAATGGGCCAGCCGGCGGGCGTCCTCGCGGTCACCCCGCTCCAAGGCGGCGTGCAGCTTGTCCAGTTCCCCCGGCGTTTTCCGCCCGAAATCACGCAGAACCTCCACAAGAAACTTCCGGTTGCCCGAAAGCCGGTTCAACGCCGCCGCCAGGTCAATGCCAGGCAGCGTCGGGGGGAAGTCCCCGTCATCGGCCGCCGCCGCCGCCGGGGGCGGGGGTGGCGGCGGCGCCGCCGGCACGCCGGGAGCGGGGCGGGCGGCAATCCAACGGCTCAGCGTGGCCAGCAGCACGTCCGGCTCAATCGGCTTGGTCGTGTGATCGTTCATGCCCGCGGCAAAACAGCGGTCCCGCTCCGCCTGCAGCGCGTGCGCGGTCATGGCGATGATGGGCAACTCGGTGATCCGGAGTTCCTGGCGGATGAGCCGCGTGGCCTCGCAGCCGTCCAGCTCCGGCATCTGCATGTCCATGAGCACGGCGTCGCAACGGGCACTGTCCCGGCGCAGGAGGTCGACCGCCTGCCGGCCGTTGTTGGCGAGCTCCACCACCAGCCCGAAGCCCTCCAGAATTTCGCGCGCCACCTGCTGGTTGATCAGGTTGTCCTCCACCACCAGCACCCGCGCTCCGGCCAGGGCGCGTTTTGCCACCGGCGGCGGGGCCGGGGCGGCCGGCACCCGCAGCGGCGCCCGGCGCCAGGAGGCCAGCACCCGCTCGAAGAGCAGCGACGGGGTCACCGGCTTGACCAAGAACGCCTCCAACCCCAGCTGTTCCGCCTTGAGCCGGACCTCCTCGCAGCCATAGGCCGTGACCATGAAGATGATCGGCAACCGGGAGAGCCGCCCTTCGGCCTTGATCCGGCGGGCGGTTTCCAGCCCGTCCATCCCGGGCATCTTCCAGTCCAGCAGCACCAGGTCGAAGGCGCCCTCCCCGCCCGTGTCCGCCCGCACCAGCGCCCCCAGGGCCGCCGCCCCGGAATCGACGGTCGCGACGGCAAAGTGCAGGGAGGCCAGCACTTCCGCGAAAATCTCCCGCGCCACCGGGTTGTCGTCCACCACCAGCACCCGCAACCCGCGCAGCTCCGGCGGGACGTCGGGGCGGGCCGCCCCGGCCGCGGCCACCACGGGAAACGGCAGGGTGAACGCGAAGGTGCTCCCAACCCCCGGCGCACTCTCGAGACCGAGTTCGCCCCCCATGAGGGCAACCAGTTTCCGGCTGATCGCCAGTCCCAGTCCGGTGCCGCCGTAACGGCGGGTGGTGGAGCCGTCCGCCTGGGTGAACGCCTGGAAGAGCCGGGCCTGCTGCGCCGGCGCAATCCCGATCCCGGTGTCCCGCACCATAAAACGGAGCCGGACCCGGTCGCCGGTCCGGCCGGTCACCGCGACGCTCACCACCACCTCGCCCCGCTCCGTGAACTTGATGGCGTTGTTGGCCAGATTGATGAGCACCTGGCCGAGGCGCAGGGGGTCGCCCTCCAGGCGGCGCGGCAGTTCCGGGTCCAGGCGGAAGAGGAATTCCAGCCCCTTTTCCGCCGCCTTCAGCGTCACCACGGT
>JBAZJM010000152.1:0-10819 GCA_041651315.1 Lentisphaeria bacterium
GCGGCGGCGGCAGGTTCGGGGGTGACGGCGCGGAACGGGAAAATCTGGGCCATGGCTGGGAGCTCCTGCCTGCAAGTGGACATGCAAAAGGCGGCAATATAATCCGTGGATTATCCGGCTGAAGCCTTGCCTGGCGCGGGACCCGGGGGGCCGCTGTAGCCGCGGCTGTGCCAGCCGCGCGGGGGTTACCCATTTGGGGGCGCCTGGCACAGGCGCCGCTACAGAAAACTTAAGTCTCGCACGCTAGTCCAGCGCGGTTTGTTCGGCGGTGCGGACGGCGTCGAGCAGTTCGCCCGGGGTGCCCGCGTGGTGCAGCCGGTCTTCCACGAAATCGCTGTCCAGCATGCGGGCGATGCGGGCCAGGAACAGCTGGTGAATGCGGGGGGTTTGCTTCGGGGTCAGCAGCAGGAACAGCAGATGGATGGTTTCGCCCTGGACCGGGGCCGGGATCGGTTCGCGGAGGCGCAGGATGGCGACGTACGGCTTCTGGAGGTCGTCCAGGCGCGCGTGGGGAATGGCCAGGCGTCGTCCCACATAGCTGCTCATCAGTTTTTCTCGCTCTTCCACCGCCCGCACCAGGGTGGCGGCGGGCAGCGGCAGATCTTCGGCGGGAATCCGCTTCAAGCCCTGGCGCACGGCGTCGAGAATGCTCCGGGCATCGATGTCCAGGATCACGCGGCAGGGGGCCAGGGCGTCCGAGAGATAAACCGGCACCTCGACCGGGAACTCCTCCTCGATGGCGCCGATGACTTCCTCCAGCACATCCTCCAGGGTGATGATGCCGGACCATTTGTCCGTGGCGTCATAGACCAGGGCCAGGTGGTTGCCGCGGCGTTGCATGACGGCCAGCAGCGGTTCCAGCGGATCGCCCTCCCTGGCCTTCAGGCAGGGGCGGGCCAGGCTCTTCAGGTCGGGTGCCGGCTGGCCGCCGTGCTCGGCCAGGAACCAGCTTTTGACATGCACAAAACCGATGGGGTTGTCCGGATCCTCCGCCAGCAGCGGATAGCGCGAATACCGGGTGTCGCGGATCAGCGCCTCGTTGTCCGCCGTGGCCGCCAGGGTGGAAAGGGTTTTCACCTGGTTCCGCGGGCGCATGGCGTTGCGCACGGTCAGGCCGCCGAAATCCAGCACGTTTTCGATGTAAAGCAGGCGCCGGAACGACATCATGCCGTTGCTTTGCGACTGGTCCAGGATGATGCGGATCTCGTCCTCGGAATGGGTTTCCCGGAGCGAAATCGAACGGATGCCGAACAGGCGCAGCACCCCGTTGACGCTGACGTTCAGCAGCCACAGCGGCAGAAAGAGGACGCGGTAGCAGATTTTGAGCCATTTGGCGGTGTACAGCGCGGAGGCGTCGGTGTAGCGGATGGCCAGGGCCTTGGGCACTTGTTCGCCGATCACGATGTGCAGGTAGGACACCAGCACATAGGCGACGGAAATCGCCACCCCGTGGGCCACGGCGCTGCTGGCGCCGCCCAGCCCGGCCCAGGCCACCACCGGCTTGACCAGGCTGGCCACGGCCGGCTCGCCGACAAACCCCAGGCCGATGCTGGCAAAGGTGATGCCGACCTGGCAGAGCGACAGGAACTGGTCCAGGTGGGCCTGGATGTACTGGACGATGCGGGCCCGTTTGTCGCCGGCCTCCTCCAGTTCCTCGATGCGGGTCGGCCGCGCCTTGACGATGGCGAATTCGACCAGCACGAAGAAGGCGTTCAGCAGCAGTAGCAGGCCAGCCAACAGGAGAAACAGCAGGGTATGCATGGGGTCAGGACGGCTCGGGTTCCGATGCGAGGGGGACGGCGGTGAAGGCCGGCGGGGCGAACAGGCCGGCGAGCACCGGGCGGGGCGGGGCGCCGGCGGCCGGCTCGGCCGCCAGGGTCCAGGCGGGGCCGAGGGTTTGGCGGGTCCATTCCGCGAAATCAAGGATGCCGGTGATGTCCCAGTGCGCCAGGCCGTTGGGGTTCTGCCGGTCCACGTGGGCCGGATCCCAGCACGGGGCCGGATCCAGCCCGCGGAACACCAGGGTGCCGGCGGTGCCGCCGCGGCCGGCCAGCTGGCGGATCAGGCGGCGGGCGCGTTTTTGGACCACGCCCGACTCCCAGCACAGCCCCGGGCCGCGTTCGCCCCGGCAGTAGGCGGCCGGGGACGGCGCGTGGTGCGCCTCGGCCGGCAGGCCGGGCATGGCCGTGAAGTCAACCAGGTAACACGGGGGCGGCGGGGGCGCCGCCGGTTTTTTGGCGGGGCGCCTGCGCCGGCCGGGGGCGGGGGTGCCGGGCAGCACGGCGTCGCCGTTGTCGCGGAAGCGCAGCCGTTCCAGGCCGGCGGGGATTGGGGGGGGCGGGACGGCGGCTTCGGCGGCGGTCTGCCAGGCGGCGTACCAGCTGAACCGGTAGTCGCGGCCGGCGGGGGCGAACTCCGCGGCGGGGGCGAGCGGCACCCGCTCGAGGCGCAGGCCGCCGGCGTCCTGGAACAGCGCGAAGCGGCCGGTGCCGGCCCCGGCGCCCAAGGCGGCTTCCCAGCGCCACAGGTCGACGCCGGTGCCGATCTCCAGCCGGGTGCCGTCGGGCCGTTCAAAAACCAGGGCCAGCGGCGGCCGGGGCCAAAGCGCCAGCCGGACCTCCCCGGTCCCGGCGGCGGCCGGGAGCGGCTGCCAGGCCGGGGCCGGCGTTCCGGCGGCGGGCGGGCCGGAGGGCAGCACCAGCAGGCGGGCCCACGGTCCGGGCAGCCGCAGGCTGTCCAGGTCGAACTGCCGGCGCACCACGGCGCCGCCGGGCCACCGCACGTCCACCACCCGGCGCAGGTGCCGGGCACCGTGGAAGGTATTGGCACGGAAGCTGATCTGCCGCCCGAAGGGATAGTAGCCCGCCTGGGTGACCAGCGCGGTGACGCCGCGGCGGCGGCAACGTGCCTCGGTGGCGATGCCGGCGGCGTCGGCGAGGTCGTCCACCCGGCAGCCGCAGTCCCGCAACAGTTCGTCCGTGCCGAGCCGGAAGGACAGCGGCCCGCCCGGGTGTGACGCCGGGTAGAGCAACGTCCAGGAGTCGTCCGGCGGGGCGACGCACAGGGTGTCGGCGGCGGGCGCGGAGAGAAGGTTCATGGGGAGAGTCACCGTTCGGCCACCAAATCGCACAGTTCCCGGCGGGCGAAGGGGCGCGGTTCGCCCTGGGGCCAGCCGACCGGTGTCAGGGCGACTGTTTCCCATTCCGGGGCGAGGCCGAGTTTCTGGTGCAGCAGCGCCTGGTCAAAGGCGCAGATCCAGCAGGTGGCCAGCCCTTCGGCGGTGGCGGCCAGCACCAGATGCTCCATGGCAATGGTGGCGTCAATGACGTGGGCGCTGCTGCCGTCCACCCGTTTCCAGGCCTGTTCGCGGTTGCCGAGGGCGACCACGATCAGCGGCGCCTGCCGCAGCCAAGTTCCCCGGGGATAGCAAGAGCAGACCAGCTCGCGCTGTTCCGGCGAACGCACCAGCAGGAACTTGACCGGCTGCAGGTTGCAGGCCGAGGGGGCCAGGCGCACCGCCTCCAGCATGCGCCCCAGCGCCGCTTCGGGAATCGGATCGGACGTAAAACCGCGGATGCTGCGGCGTTTTTGAATGACTTCATAGAAGTCCATAGGGATGTGCCTCCAACGGCCGGGGCGGGCCCTGCGGGGGGCCGGCCACCGTGCCATGGGCCAATATACCGCCGTTACAGAGGCCGCGGCGGCGGATGGTTTCGCCGGATGCATGACATAACTGTTGGTTGATCCGGTTCCCCGGAGATTTCCTACTTGATCATTGATCTATAGGGGTCCATACGATACCGATACCGACCCCGAGAACAGCCGGAGGAGTCATTATCGGTAGCGCTGCGGCCAGTTCGTATTCCATGCATGCCTGGCAATCGATTTTTCTGGCAGGGTGCCATCCACCATCCGACATCATCCACCCTTTTCGCCGGCCGCCGGGGTGAGGGGGCGGCGCGAAACCCGGGGCCGTCCTCAAAAACCCCCCGCAGCAGCGGTTGCCAGTGGGCCGCCCGCCGCTTATGGTACCCCGCATTTGTCGCTGTTCTTCGGGGTGGCGCGGCCGCATGGCGGCCGGGCCGGGTGTGAACTCTGCTGGTCTTCCGAGGGTCTCCATGATCATCTCCCAAGTCAATCGTCTGTGCCAAAAGCATTCGCGGGCCGCCTTTCTGATCATCGGCGTGCTGATCATCATCCCCTTTGTTTTCCTGTGGGGCAGCCCGGGCGACCTGCTGCGGGGCGGCAGCCGTGCCAACCAGGTTGGGCGGATGTACGGCAAGACCATTCCGGTCAGCACGTTCATCCAGGACATGCGCAGCACGGAAGTGGCGATATTCATGAAGTACGGCCAGTTGATCGGGCAGGACGGCCGGACGCAGACCCTGTGGACCCAGGAGACGCTGCGGCGGATCCGCGCCCTGCGGGAGGCGCACAAGCGCGGCCTGGACCAGGTTGGTCCCGCGGAGATTGCCAAGGCGATCCAGGACTGCTGGGTGTTCCAAAAGGACGGCGTGTTTGATCCGGCGGCCTTTGCGGGCTTCTCCCAAAACGTCTTGCGGTCGCGCGGCTTTGACGGCAGCAGCTTTGACCGCATTGTGGCCGAGAACATCGCCATCGACCGGCTGGACCGGCAGGTGCGCGGCGGCCTGTTCGTGTCGCCGGCCGAGGCGCGGCAGGAGTTCAACCGGCAGAACGAGAGCCTCAGCCTCGCCAGCAGTCCGTTCAAGGCGGCCGACTATCTGAAGGCGGCCCAGGCGGAATACAGCGGGGCGAAGCTGGACGCCGCCGTGGCCGACTTCTACAAGCGCAACGTCGAGGTCTACCGTGCCGAGCTGGCCCAGGGCAAGCCCTTGGCGGAGCTGGCCAACGATCCGCGGGCGGTGGCCTACCTGGCGCCCTATTTCGTGCCGGAGCAGAAGCAGCTCCGGGTGGCGGTGTTCCCGCTGGCCAAGTATGCCGCCGCGGCGGCCGCGGCCGTCACGGACGCCAAGATCCAGGCCTACTACAAGGAACACCAAGCTGAATATCAGCGTGAAGAAGTGCAGGCGCGCCACATCCTGATCCAGGTGCCCGAAGACGCCGCCGACACGGTCAAGGCCGCCAAGCGGAAAATGGCCGAGGGGCTGCTGAAGCAGCTGCAGGGCGGTGCCAATTTTGCCGCGCTGGCCAAGCGCGTGTCCGAGGACCCCGGCAGCCGCGAGCAGGGCGGCGATTTGGGCTGGTTCGGCCGCAAGGAGATGGTGCAACCCTTTGAGGAGGCGGTGTTCGCCCTCAAGAAGGGGCAGCTCAGCGGCGTGATTGAAACCCCCTTCGGCTTCCATCTTGCGCAGCTGCAGGACCGGCGTACCGGGCGCGCCCTGGACACCGTCAAGGGCGAGATCCGTGCCGCCCTGGTGGAGGCCAACAAGCTGGCCCTGGCGGAAGCGGCCGCCGGCGCCTTTTGCGACACCGTCAGCAACCTGATCGAGGCCGCCCCGGAGAAGGGGCCGGCGCCCGCCGACCAGCTCAAAAAATACGCCATCGAGCAGAAGGTGGAGTTCCATGACACCGCGTGGTTCCGCGCCGGCGGCGATCCGGCGCCGTTCTCGGCGGTGCGCGGGCTGGCGGTGGCCGGCTTCAAGCTGTCGGCCACCCAGCCGGTGGGGGACGTGACGGTGGGTCCGGACGCCTGTTACGTGTCCTGCTGGCTGGGCAGCAAGAAACCGTATCTGCCGGCCCTCAGCGAGCCGGGCCTGGCGGAGCGGGTGAAGGCGCAGATGTTCCACGACCGCGCCCTCGATCTGGCCCGGAAGGCCGCCCAGGAACGTTACACGCAGGTCCAGAAAAAACTGGCGGCCGGCGCCACCCTGGCGGCGGCGGCGGAGAACCTGGTCTTTGTCGATCTTCCGGCCTTCTCCCGGCAGAAATTGCCGGATGGCCAGCCGGCGGCCCGCCTCATGGTGGAGGCGGTTGGCGAGCGCCCGGCGCCCAGCCTGCTGCCGCCCGTGAACACGCCTGACGGCGCCCTGCTGGTCTACCTGAAAAAGCGCACCCTGCCGACCGATGCGGAGTTCACCGCGCAAAGCGGCCAGGTCATGGAGCAGTTGCGCAAGCAGAAGGAAGCGGCGGCGCTGAAAGCCTTCTACCAGCAGTTGGAAAGCGAATCGAACACCACTCTGAACGAAGGCTGGCGGCCGCGCTGACGGGCGGCGCCTGGAGGGCGGAACATGGTTCGGCGCAACGGGACGGCTCCGGTTGAGGTGCGGGAAAAGATGCGCGGCGGTGCCGGCAGCGTCCGGGTGGAACACCTGTGGCGGCCGGAGGAGATGACGGCCAAGACCCGCCTGTTCGCCCGCCTGACGCTCGCCCCCGGTTCCGGCATCGGCTTTCATGAGCATGTCGGCGAAGACGAGGTCTATGTCATCTTGAGCGGCAGCGGGGTGCTGGCCGACGGCGCGGAACGCGTCACCGTCGGACCCGGCGACACCATCCTGACCGGCAACGGCGCCGGACATGCCCTTGAAGCCGTGGGCTCCGAGCCGCTGGAATTGCTGGCCGTGATCATGAAGTATTGAGGCATCCATGATTTCCCGGCTTACCGGCAAAATGGTGGTCTGCGAACCGACCGAAGTGGTGGTGGACGTGGGCGGGGTGGGGTACGCGGTGACCATTCCCATGAGCACCTTCGACCGCCTGCCGGGCGTGGGGGGGGACGTGCTGCTGCACACCCACCTCAATGTGCGCGAGGACGCCCTGCAGCTCTACGGCTTCGCCACGCTTGACGAACGCCGCCTGTTTCTGCTGCTGATGACCGTCTCCGGCGTGGGGCCGCGGCTGGCGCTCAACGCCCTGAGCAGCCTGCCGGTGGACGCCCTGTGCCGCGCCATCGCTGCCGGCGACCTCAAGGCGCTGTCCCGCGTCAACGGCATTGGCAAGCGCACCGCCGAACGGCTGGTGCTCGAGTTGCGCGAGAAGGTGGCGGAGATCGCGCCGGCCGCGGCCGTGGCCGGTGCCCCGGTCCGCTCTGTTGCCAGCCGGGCCGCCCAGGATGCCGTCCACGCCTTGGAAACCCTCGGGTTCAAGGGGGATGCCGCCCACCAGGCGGTGGCCCGGTTGCAGGAGGAGTTGCCCGCCTCCGAACAGACCGCCGAAAACCTTATCCGGAAAGCGTTGCAGGCGCTGAACTCCTGATTCCGCCATGGCCGAAGAACGGTTCATCACATCCCAGCTGGCCAAACGCGAAGAGGCGTTCGAGGTCTCCTTGCGCCCCCAGCAGTTTGCCGACTTTCCCGGCCAGGAGCGGGTCAAGGAGCGGCTGCAGATCATGGTGCAGGCGGCCAAGGAGCGCAACGAGCCGCTCGGGCATTTGCTGCTGTGCGGGCCGCCGGGGCTGGGCAAGACCACGCTGGCCTTCATCATTGCCAACACCCGCGGGGTCGCCATCAAGGCCACCAGCGGCCCGATCATCGAGAAACCCGGCGACCTGGCTGGCCTGCTGACCGGCCTGTCCGAGGGCGATGTGCTGTTCATTGACGAGATCCACCGCCTGCCGATGGCCATTGAGGAGTATCTCTACAGCGCGATGGAGGACTTCGTCATCGACATCATGCTCGACCAGGGGGCGGGTAGCCGCTCGATCCGGCTCAACCTGCCGCACTTCACCCTGGTCGGCGCCACCACCCGCCAGGGGCGGATCTCGGCGCCGCTGCGTTCCCGTTTCACCCTGGCCTGCCGTCTGGACTATTACGGCGCCGCCGACTTGGAAACGATCCTGACCCGCTCGGCGGGGCTGCTCAAGATCGCCGCCGAACCGGCCGGCCTCCGCGAGGTCGCCCGGCGCAGCCGCGGCACGCCGCGCATCGCCAACAACCTGCTGCGCTGGGTGCGCGACTTCGTCCAGGTCAAAGGGGGGCGGACCATCACCGGCGAACTGGCCGATGCCGCCCTCCGGATGCTCGACATCGACGAGACCGGCCTGGACGAGATGGACAACCGGCTGCTGGAGGCGCTGCTGTTCAAGTTCAAAGGCGGCCCGGTGGGCGTGAAAAACCTGGCGGTGGCCCTTGGCGAGGAGGAGTCCACCCTCGAAGATGTCTATGAACCGTACCTGATCCAGGAAGGCTACCTGATGCGGACGCCGCAGGGGCGGGTCGCCACCGACAAGGCTGCCGGCCGTTTCGGCGCCTCCCTGCCGGCGCGGCACCGCCAGGGGCAGGCGGGACTGTTTCCCGGCCGGCCGGAGGACGTGGACGCACTGTGATCTTCAGGGCGGGCAGAGGCGCCCGCTTCATATCCCCGGGCAGGCAGAGCCGCCTGCCCCTACCCAAACATTTTTCCCAACCGACCATTATTCTTCGGCCATGTTGTATTATCTCGCACCGTTCCTGACCCAGCTGTGGGGCCCGTTCCGTCTTTTGGGGTCCTATCTTGTCCTCATGGGGGTGGGCGCCCTGCTGGCGGCCTTCCTCACCGGCCTGCTGTTGCCCAAAATGTGGAACCGGCTGCCGCGGGACCGGGGCCGCCAGCATGCCCAAAACGCCCAGGCGGCCAAGGGCAAACCGACCGGGGCCGGGGTTTTCAATGTGCTGCTGCTGCTGCCGGTGGTGGCGCTGGTGCTGCCGCTGAGCCTGCGGCTGGGCTGCGTGCTGGGGTGCCTGATCCTGGCGATGCTGACCGGCTGGCTGGACGACCGCAGTGCCAATCCTTGGGGCGACTATTTCAAGGGCACCCTCGACCTGGGGGTGGCCTTTCTGGCCAGCCTGGCGGTTTGCCAGGGGCATCCGGTCGCCTTCTGGGTGCCGCTGGTCAAGGGGGAGCTGCTGGTTCCGCTGTGGGTGTTTCTGCCGCTCGGGACGCTGCTGCTGTGGATGACCATCAACGCCACCAACTGCAGTGACGGCGTTGACGGCTTGGCCGGCACCCTGACCCTGCTGTCGCTGTTCTATCTGGCCGGGTTCCTGTACGTGGTGGTCGGCCACAAGGAGATGGCCGCCTACCTGCTGGTCAAGCACAACCCGGAGGGGGCGCGCTGGGCGTTGCTGCTGTTCACCACCGCCGGCGGGCTGGCGGGCTATTTGTGGCACAATGCCGAGCCGAGCAAGGTGCTGATGGGGGATGCCGGCTCGCGCTTTCTCGGCCTGCTGGTCGGCACGGCGGCCCTGGCGGCCGGCAACCCGTTCCTGATCCTGGTGGTGGCGCCGGTGGTGCTGGTCAACGGCGGCACCGGCATTGTCAAGATCGCCCTGCTGCGGCTGTTCCGGCTGCTCGGTTTCGACGTGCGCACGCCGCTGGCCTTGGCGGAGGCGCGCAAGGCGGCGGCGGCCAACGGCGGCCCCCATCCCGACGAGCAGCACGCCGTGGTCCGCCTGCTGCACACCGTGCGCTTCCCGCTCCATGACCATTGCCGCAAGACCCTGGGCTGGTCGAACCAGCAGGTGCTGCTGCGCTTCTTCATCATCCAGGCGTTCCTCACCCCGATCCTGTTCGGTTTCCTGGTCAAGGTCCGGTGACACGCTGCCGGCCGGTGGCGTGCCGGGCCGCGTGCCATTCCGAACCGGCGCCGGCGCGCGGGCATGGCCCTTGCCGGCAAGAGGGAAAGGTGATTGTTATGGGAGCACGGACGGCAAGCGGCACGGCGGGGCACGGCTGCGCGGTAATCCATTTTGAGGCCCTGGGGCCGGAGGCGGGGCACCTCCGGCAAGAGACCGCCCGGGCCATCCGGCGCGGCGAGCTGCCCCAGGGGCACCGGTGTCTGATAACCCCGGACACCGTCCAGCGTTTTTTGCAGGAAAACCCGGACACCGTCCTTCCGGAGATCATCACGACCAAGACCCATTCCGTGATTCCGGACGGTTATTTCTCCGGGCGCCGGAAAAGCGTGGTCACGCGAAGCGCCGGGTATGACCATTTTGAGCATCTGGCCCGGAAGGCCAACATCGCCTCGCTCCGCGACTATTGCGTGAACGCCGTCGCCCAGACGGCGATGAAATTCCTTTATGCGGCGGCCGGCCAACTCAACCATTACACGAAGGCGGCGGAGACCTTTGAGCGAAAAAACGCCGAGGCCTTCCTGGAGCTGGGCAAGCATCGGGTCCTGACCGTGTTCGGGGTGGGTCGGATCGGGCGGAAAATTTACGAGCTTGCCGCGGCGAACGGATTGACCGTCCAGGGCGTCGACGTGCGGGCCGCCGAGCTGGATGACGCCTATGGCGGCAGCGTGCGCTTCGTCTCCCGGGACGCCGCCCTGGCGTCCAGCGACCTGATCGTCAACGCGATGAACCTGACGAAGAACCGGCGCAGCCGTTTCTTCAATGTCGGGTATTTCTCCCGGGAGCGTCTGGCAACGGCCCGGAAAGGGCTGATCTTCATCAATGTCACGCGCGGGGAAATCGCGCCGGAATCGGGGTTGCTGGAACTCTACCGGTCGGGCCGGATATCGGGGATCGGCCTGGATGTGTTTTCGCACGAGTCCGAGTTCGCGGCGGTGCTTGCGGGGGCTCCGGCCGGGGGGGCGGATCTTCAGGCGGCCCAGGCTCTGGTCGCGCTGGCGTTGGCGCGCAGCGGCAATATTTATGTGCAACCCCATCAGGGGTTCAATTCCGACCTCGCGGCCAAGGCCAAGGCGGTTGAGGCGGTCAGGCACGTTGCGGCCTGGTATCGGAACAACGGGACAGGTTTTGACGAGCAGTTACCCTATTATTCATAACAGGTGCCGGCGGCATCGCTGCCGCCTGGAGTTTGGCAAAAGTACGAGGTTTAGGAGCTGTCAAAAAATAAATTGGACGAATTGGTCTTTGTGTGGCATATTCCGCTGGCATGCATACAGAAACTCTGTTGG
>JBAZJM010000153.1:0-10809 GCA_041651315.1 Lentisphaeria bacterium
CAAAGGTGCGCACGGCGATGGTCAGCAGGTCGTCGGAGCCGTTGCCGGCCAGCACCCAGTCGCGCCCGGGCAGGCCGTAACGCTCGGCGGCCAGCTCGCGCAGGCTGTCCGCGGTCGGATCCGGGTACAGCCGCAGCCGGTCGCCGGTGACCGCCGCGAGCGCCGCCAGCGCCTTGGGCGACGGCGGATAGGGGTTCTCGTTGGTGTTGAGCTTGATGTACCGCCGGTCTTTGGGCTGTTCGCCGGGGGTGTAGCCGGCCATCCGGCCGATGTTGTCACGCCATAACGCCATAAATCACCTGCACCATCCCTTGCCGAACAACCGGAAACGGGACGGCCATCAACATAGCGCCTCCCGGCTGATCGGCCGGAAGGCGGCTTGGATGGCGTGGCGGTGTCATCCGGCACGCCGTCGCCCACGGCGCCGGACTGGAAGCACGTGAAGCAGGCAATCCTGCCTGTCGGCTGCGGCTCGCGTAACGTCACCGTAGCGCCCGGAACCGGGCGGCGCCAAGCTTGGCCCAGCCCCATTTCCAGTGCAGTTCCCGCCACAGCCGGGTGGCGTGCTGCAGGACGGCGTCCTTACGCAGGCAGAGCAGCACGGCCAGCTTTCGCCCGGTCAAGAACGCCTTCCCTGCCCGAGGTCTCGGAATCCGTCCAGCGGCGTTCTGCTGCCTCCGTATTCATATTACTCATGATTTGGGTTGGGATCGCCGGATGGTTTACGGTTATGGACTTGGCCGCGTATATTGAACCTGTCAGCAGTGACGGCCAGGATGCCCCGCATGCCCTGCGGCTGCCGCCGGCGGTGGCGGCGCGCCTGTGGCGCTGGCCGGAAGGCGCGAGGACTAAGGAAAAACCCAAGTGTAAATGCGTCGCGTCTTCCAAGCCGCCCAAGGATGGACATGAAGATCGTTACTTCCAAAGACCGGATGCAAGCGGTGCTTGCCGGAAGGCTGCCAGACCGGGTTCCGTTTTTCCCCACCATTTATATTGATCACGCCTGTCTAGCGTGTGGCAAGAGATTTGAGGATGCGCTGATCAATCCAGCCTTAGGACAAGCGTGCATGCTGGGCGCCGCCCTGCGTTACCAAACCGACGTCGTCCGGTTCTGCATGGGGCCTCCCGCGGCCTGGTACGACGAGAAGGCGGTCGTGGAACAGGACGGAAAGCTCGTGCAGTCCTCGCGGCAAAGTGGCATCGTGGAAGGGCATTACGATGCAGCCGGGGGAGGCGCCTTCATGCCACTGGAAGTGAAACCCCCCATCCTCACCATTCGTGACGCGCGTGGCATTCCGGTGACGGGCGCCGATGACTACCTGGAACAAGGGTGCCTTAAAGATGTGATCCCGCTCGTGCGGACGGCGCACGAACATGGGCTGTTCGTGGTCGGCATGTGCTCTTCACAAACGGTGAATTTCATGGTTGACGTGATGGGAGGTGCCGAGGCTGCGCTGACAGCGTTTTACGATGATCCCAAGCTTGCCTGCGCCCTGATTGAAAAAGCGGTGGAAATCTCGATCGAAAAAGGGAAGGCTTTCGTCAAGTGCGGCGCCGATTGCCTCTACATTGGGGATTCCTATGCCTCGGCGAGCGTCATTTCTCCCGCCATTTACAAGCGGTTCTGCGCTCCGGCCTATGCGGAAGTTGCGCAAGCGTTTCATCGTCAGGGGGTGTTTTGCTACAAGCATTGCTGCGGAAACTATAACCCCTTGCTCGAAGACCTTGCCTCCATCGGCGTGGACGCGATGGACGGCATCGACCCCACCAGCGGCATGAGTGTGCGATTCACAAAAGACCGGATCGGCTCAAGGCTCACGCTGATGGGTGGGCTCAGTTGTCTGACGCTTCTAAATGGCACTCCCCAGAGTGTTTACGAAGAAGCCAAGCAATGTGTTTTGGACGGCAAGGCGGGTGGGCGGTACGTGCTGGGAAGTGCATGCGCCATCCCTCGTCATACCCCGCCGGAAAACATCATGGCTGCCAGAGCGGCGGCAACGGACTGCGGAAGCTATGGCTGAAGCGGTAAACTGGGTGTAAACTGGGGACGTACGCAAAACAACTCACGGCGCCACAAACAATGACCATGAAAATATCGCAACTTATCTTGAGTGCAATGATGGCGGGGCTCTGCGGCTGCAGCACGATGTACTACGGCGCCATGGAGCAATTCGGGGTGCACAAGCGGGACATTTTGATGGACCGGGTGAAGGAAGCCCGGAACAGCCAGGACGAGGCCAAAACGCAGTTCCTCAGCGCCATGGACCAATTCAAGAGCGTGGTGACCTTTTCCGGCGGTGACTTGGAAAAGGAGTACCAGCGCCTGAATGGCGCGCTGCAGAACAGCGAGGCGCGGGCGACGGCGGTGCGTGACCGCATCAAATCGGTTGAGGATGTCTCGCAGTCGTTGTTCAAAGAGTGGCGTGGCGAGATCAAACAGTATTCGAGCGAGGCGTTGCGCAAGGCGAGTCAGCGCAAGTACGACCAGACGGTGGACAAATATGACGACTTGCTGCGGGCCATGAAAAACGCGGAGTCGAAGCTGGAGCCGGTGCTGGCGTCGATGCGCGACCAAGTTTTGTTCCTCAAGCACAATCTCAACGCCCGGGCCATCGCCGGCCTAAGCGGCGAGCTGGCCAGCGTGCAGGGCAATGTGGACAGCCTCGTCCGCGACATGGACACCGCCATTCAGCAGGCCGACCAGTTCATGGCCACGCTCAAGGACGAATAAGCGGCGGGGCCGGCGCACCAGGGTAACCGGTCACTGGTTGGGGGGAAGGCTGGGGATTGACCGAGCCCGGAACGTGAGTGACGGGTCAAATAAACATAGCCATCCCAAGGATGTCATAATTCATTCCGTGCCCGTGCCTTTGCCCGTGCCCGATCTATCATCCATTCTTTCGTGGTCGAAGCCGTTCTGGGCATCCTTACTTTACGCGGGTGTTCGGGCGAAGGCACGGGCACGGAAATGCAAATTATGGGTCAGGATAAAACAAGCCGTCGTTGACCGGTCACTCACGCTCCCTACGGTCGCTACGTTCCCGGCTCGGAAAAACCGCTTCCCGATTACCCCCCCCCCACTCAGTGACCCGTTACGAAGATCCGTTTGGCGGGCTTGATATTGGCCGCTGCCATAATTATAGTACCACCTTCCGGCAGATATGTGTGCGAGCTTGCATGCCCCGTGCCAGAAAGCAAACAAAAAAAGGAGCGGGAAAATGAGATCCATCACCCATCTCGACATCCAGTACGCCCACCGTTTCTATGGTTTCAAGGGCGAGGCCCAGTACCTCCACGGCCACAGCGGCGGCCTCACGATTGAGGTCGAGGACACGGTCAATCCCGGCGTCAACATGGTTTTCCCCTGCAATGAAATCCAGAAGACGGCGTGGAACGTGATCAAGAACTTCGACCACGCGCTGATCCTGCGCGAGGACGATCCGCTGCTCCCGGCGATTCTCGGCGTCTATGAGAAGCAGGGCATCAAGGACGGCGCGCCCACGAACAAGATGAAGGGCGAGGCGTTCAAGACGGAACTCTGCACGGCCTATCCCGACTGCCGCCTGGTGGTCACCAAGGAGACCATGACGACCGAGGGCATGATCAAGATGGTGTACGAGCTGCTCAAGGACAAGCTCGCCATCGCCAAGATCACCTTCACGAGCGGCGTCAACGCGGCTGCGATGGAGTTCAAGCCCGCGAAGTCGATCGACCGCTGCCCGTGCTGCGGCATTGCGCTGAACGAAAAGGGCGTCTGCCCGAAGTGCGGCTACCGGAAGGGGTAAGGGGCTGAAAACGGAGTGCGGCGCCCCGGCGCCGCACTCCATGATTAAACCGTATCGTCTCAATACATTATAAACCATATAGTTAGAGAACAAATCTCATGGATGGCAACAAGCGGCCCGCGACGATGGAGCGGATCACAACCGAAGCGCTGGCGCGTCCTTTTATTGAGCGGCAATTGACGGCCTTGAGGGAGCAGATCGGCGGCAAGAGCGTGTTGCTGGCACTGTCCGGCGGTGTGGATTCCTCGGTGGTTGCCGCGTTGCTGGTCAAAGCCGTTGGCAAACAGCTCGTCTGCGTCCATGTCAACCACGGTTTGATGCGCCGTAGTGAGTCGGAACAGGTCGTGGAGGTGTTCGGCAACCAGCTGAAAGCCAACCTTGTTTATGTGGACGCGGTGGATCGCTTTTTGGACAAGCTGGCCGGCGTTTCCGAACCGGAGCGGAAGCGAAAAATCATCGGTGTGGAGTTTATCCGGGTGTTTGAGGAGGAAGCCCGGAAGCTGGACGGCATCGAATTCCTGGCACAGGGCACCATCTACCCGGATATTCTTGAAAGCGGTCCGGTCAAGGCACACCACAATGTTGGCGGGTTGCCTGAGGACTTGAAGTTTGAGCTGGTTGAGCCGGTCAAACTTCTTTTCAAGGACGAGGTTCGCGTTGTCGGCACGGCGCTTGGCCTGCCGGATGGGATGGTCAATCGCCAACCCTTTCCGGGGCCCGGCCTTGGCGTCCGTTGCCTGGGAGCGATTACCCGTGACCGCTTGGAAGCCGTGAGGGCGTCGGATGCCATCCTGCGCGAAGAGTTCGCCAAAAACGGGCTTGAGGGCAAGGTGTGGCAATACTTCACCGTGGTTCCCGACTTCAAGTCAACCGGGGTGCGCGATGGAAAGCGCAGCTTTGACTGGCCGGTGATCATCCGTGCCGTCAACACCCGGGATGCGATGAGCGCAACCGTTGAAGACATCCCGTTTGCAGTGCTGCAACATATCACCGCCCGCATCACGGCGGAGGTTCCCGGTGTCAACCGTGTTTTGTATGACCTCACGCCGAAACCGACCGGCACGATCGAATGGGAATGAAGCCAAGGAAAGCAACAAGCATGCGATGCAAATGGGTGATGGTGGCGATGATCGCTGGGCTTTGTGCCTGCGCGCAGGGGGACATGCTGACATGCAGGATTGCCGGCACGGGAAGCGGCGCGCTGGACGGCGTGCCTTTTGTCGGCAAGATGTTTCAGTGGGAGCTTACCTATGACACGACAAATTACACCCTGCCGTGGGGCGAGGGAGCGCCGCTTTTTCTGGATGCGGTTTCCGTGATTACGCTGCAAGGTGAAGCGGCCCCGATCCAGGTGACGCAGGAACACGGCCTTTTTGTGAACAAAACCTGGTTCGGTCATTTTCAAGTGGCGCCGATCCAAGTGACCGGCTATACCCCCAAGGCCAACATTTTGACGGTAGGCGGGGAGCCCTTTTGGGACGGGGAGTCGGCATTTGCCGCAACCTTGATTTCCTCGCCCGATTTCGTCCAGTTTGTCGACATTTCAACGGATCAAGGGCTGATGACCATGGATTCTGGCACCGTCAGTTTGCTGGCCGTTGTCATTCCCGAGCCAGCCAGTGCGATGCTGGTATTGCTGGTCTCGGGAGTTGCTATGGCTGTTAACCGTGGTCGCCGTTCCTCCATGCGCCGTTAGGCTAAGGCTTTTGGGCGGCCGGCTGGCGGCATCAGGCTTCCAGCCGTCAGATCCGGCAGGTGCGGATGTCGGTGATGATGATGCCCTTGGCGCCCAGGGCGGCGAGGGCGTCGAGGATGGCATTGACCTGCTGGCGCTTGGCCATGGCCTTGACCGCCACCCAGGCGGGGTCGGAGAGCGGGGCGATGGTCGGCGAGGCGAGCCCGGGGGTCACCTTGCAGGCCGGTTCCAGGGCGGTGCGCGGCACGTCGTACTCGACCATCACGTAGTCGCGCGCCACCACGATGCCGCGCAGCCGTTCCAGGAAGCGGGCGATGGCCGGTTCACGGGCCGCCGCGGGGTCGCGGCCGATGACCACGGCCTCCGAGTTCAGCACCGGCTCGCCGACGATCTTCAGGCCGGCCTGCTCGAGGGTGCGCCCGGACTGCACCACATCGGCCACCGCATCGGCCACGCCGAGGCGGACGGAGATTTCCACCGCGCCGTCCAGCCGCACGGTTTCGGCGGTCAGGCCGCGCCGCCGCAGGTCCTGGGCCACCAGATTCGGGTAGGAGGTGGCGATGCGCAGGCCGCCGAAGCGCTCGGGGGTGAGGGAACTGTCGCGCGGCACGGCGTAGCGGAACACCGAGCGGCCGAAGCCGAGCGGCAGCAGTTCCGTCACCCCGGAGCCGCTGTCCTGGGCCAGGTCGCGGCCGGTGATGCCGACCGGCAGCACGCCGCCGTGGACGTAGACGGGGATGTCGCGGGGGCGCAGGAAGAAGAACTCGACGCCGTTGTCCGGGTCCAGCGCCACCAGTTCCTTCTCGTCGCGCCGGCAGGCGTAGCCGGCGGCGCGCACCAGGCCCACCGCCTCTTCCGACAACGAGCCTTTGTTCGGCAGGGCAATCTGCAGCATGGGGTGAACTCCTCAGCTCAGCCGCTCAACTTCTTTACCACGAAAACACACGGTGCCACGGTAGCCGCGGTTGTGCCAGCCGTGCATGCGGGGCGCCTGGCACAGGCGCCGCTACAGCAAAAACCATCTCCAGCGAGGGGTAAAATGTCATCAAGAAACATTCGGCCCTGGCGTGTTCTCAAAGGTGCTTGTAGACGTCGTCCAGCTCCAGGCCGCAGGCGAGCATCATGACCTGGGCGTGGTAGAGCAGTTGGGAGATCTCTTCCGCGGCCTTCTCGCGCCCCTCGTATTCCGCCGCCATCCAGACTTCGGCCGCCTCTTCGACGACCTTTTTGCCGACGGCATGCTTGCCCTTGGCCAGCAGGGCGCAGGTGCCGGAGCCGGGGTCGTTCCGGGCCGCCTTGGCCTGCAGTTCGGCGAACAGCTGTTCGAACGTCTTCATGGCTGTCTCCCGTTGAAACACAAACGCCCGCGGCGCAGGCCGCGGGCGGTTCATGCTTTAACCGGTTCTGACGAATGGTACCAGAGAAGGGACTCGAACCCATACGCCCTTGCGGGCACTACGACCTGAACGTAGCGCGTCTGCCAGTTCCGCCACTCTGGCGTCAAAACCGAGAAGAACTATACCACGGAGTTGGCCGCCGTCAAGCGGTATCGGAATCGGAAAGAGCAATCCGCAGGTACGCGGCGAATCGCGGCGTACCTACGGCACGCCATCTTTTAATTTCCCGAAACAGGGGCTGAAGCCCCTGCCTATTTTCATTCAGTCCCTCCGGGACGAAGCAGCTCCATCCCCCCCCCGTACTTATGCCCAGGCCAGACACGCTAAAGCGTGAACTCAAACGACCGGCGCCCCGGGTTTGAGTCCAGCCTTCAATCATGGGCTGGCAGCCCTCGTGCCACGGGCTTCATTTTTCGGCCAGGTTGGCCAGCGCCTGGGCGGCGGCATCGCGGAGATCGGCGGCAGTGCCGCTCATGGTGCCGCCGGCCAGGGTTTCCAGCAGGGGGCGGGCATCCGGGTTGTCGACCCGTGCCAGCGCCTCGCACAGCTGCTGGCGGGCCTCGGGGCTGAGGCTGGCGCCGGAGACGGCGGTCAGGGCGGCCACCGCGTCGGGGGTGCCGATCACGCCCAAGGTGTCCCACAGCGCCCGGGCCAGGGTGTCGGGGGCGGTGGTCCGTTCCAGGGCCAGGCGCGTCAGTTCCCCGGTCAATTCGGGATCCTGCGCGTGGCGCAGGGTGTCCGTCAGCGCTTGGCGGGTGGCATCGTCCTTGGCCGCGTCATAATGCCGGACCAGCTCCTCCAGCAAAGCGGCATCGGCTTCCCGGGCCAGGGCGCGTTGGGCGGCGTCGCGCACCGGTTCGGTGGCGGCCGGGTCGAGAATCCGTTCCAGCAGCAGCTCGCGTGAGGCGGTTGCCGGTGTCTGATCGGCCAGGATGGCGGCCAGTTCCCAGGCCGCCGGCGAATCGGCGGGGAGGGTGGCCAAATGGTCAAACAGGGTGGCCAGGGCCTGCGGGGTGCCGATGGCCGCCAGCGCCCGTGCCGCCCAGTGTGCGGTGGCCGGATCGGCACGGTCCAGCCAGCCGGCCAGGGTGGCGAGGTGGCGGTCGCCGGTGGCGGCCAGCCGGCGCAGAGCCTGCTCGGCCGCTTCCGGATCGTTGCCCGGCTGGATGGCCGCCAGCAACCCGGCAACCGGATCCGCCGCGGCGGCCGGGGCTGCGGCACCGGCGGGGGCGCCGGCCTGGCCGGACATGGTCTTGCCGCTTGCGGCGGGGGGCGGGGAACGGCGGCCATGCCCTTGGGGGGCGGCCGGGGACGCCTCGTCGCGGCAACCGGCGTCCAGCAGGCAGAACAGTAACGCTCCGGCCGCCAGGGCCGTCATCGCGCGGATGACGGCCAGCCGGCGGCGGGAGCCCGTCCTCAGGCTTGCTTGTGGCATGGTTTGGCGAGGGCGGCTGACGCTTTCCTGCCGGTTCAGCCCGGACAGGGGGTGTAGGGGACGGTGGCCGCGTTGTTGGTCTCGTCGACTTCCGGCACGGTCTTGCGGGCGTCAATCTCCGCGCGGAACAGCAGTTCGCCCGCCGTGCTGCCGGCGGCGAGCCGGGTGATGGTCACCTTCTTGGTCATGCCGGCGGAGATGGTGCTGACCTTGACGCTCTTGGTCGCCGTCCGTCCGTCCACGTAATTGGTCCACACGTCCAAGTAGCCGGCCGCGGCCCGGCCGCCGTTGTTTTTAATCGTCACATAGGCCGTGTAGGTTCCCCCGCAAACCGGCGCCGCCGGGCTGAAGGTGATTGAAAGGATCGAGAATTCCGGCCGGGCCTGGACGGTGTAGCTGGCGGTCTTTTTGTTGTTGGTCACCACGGTCTCGTTGGCGACGTCGGAGATGGTGGCGGTGGCGGTCTGCCGGCCGGCCAGCTGGCCGGGCACGTCGGTGAACACCACGGTGGTGACGCCCTTGGTGGCCGCCAAGGCCGGCAGGGTTTGGCTCAGGGGGGGGGCACCGACAGCGGGAACCAGGGTCAGCAGGCCGCCGGCGGCGGCGGCACCCCGGCCTTTGTTCTTGACGGTGGCCGTCACGGTGAGCGGCGCGGCGTCATAGGGCTTGGTCGGGGTGACGGTCAGCTTGGTCACGTACAGGTCCGGCGGCGGCAGGGCCGTCAGCGTGTAGCCGGCGGTCTTGCTGTTGTTGGCGAGCACGGTTTCGCCGGTGACCCCGGAAAGGGTGGCGGTCAGGACCTTGGCCCCGACAACCGTCTGGCCGGGCACGGTCACGGTTACCGTGGCGGTGCTGCCCTTGGCGATCGCCGGCAACGCCTGGGTCACCAGGTCGGTGCCGCTGGCGCCGGCGAACGGCGCCACGGTCAGGGTGCCGCCCGTGCTGGCGCCGGTGCCCTGGTTCTTGAGGGTCGCTTTGACGGTGAACGCCGCCCCCACGTAGGGTTTTGTCGTGCTCACGGTCAGGGCGGTGAAATAGAGGTCCGGCGGCGGCCCGGCGGCGGCCACGGTGACGGCCAGGGGGGTGGCCGTGGTGCTGGTGCCACCGGTGCTGTCGACCGCCGCGGCGTACAGGGTGTAGCCGCCGGTGGCGACATTCGGCCAGCTGAAGTCATACAGCGTGGAGTCGCCAGGGCGGACCGTAGCCTGGCCCAGCAGGATTCCCGTCGAATTGGGGTTGCCATTGTAAACGGCCACCGATGAGACGGTGACGGTGTCGATCATCGGCACCACGCGGACCACCACCGGCACGGTGGCCGGCGCGGTGAAGCTGCCGCTGAGCGGCTCGAACGTCACCGTGGTCAGCCCCGGCAATCCGGGCACGGCCCACGCCGTTCCAATTGCCGCCAATAAACACACCAAGCCGATTCCAGGGATCCGTTTCATGGGCGTACACCTTAGTTGTGGAAAACGCTATTACTATAGCCCCAAGGGCCTTGTTTCGCAAATTTTAGAAAACAATTCCCATTCGCACTACCGTCCCCGGCGCACGCACGCCCAGTCTCCCCGCTGCCCTCCCCGCATTCAGGACGGGGAAAGCATTTTCTGTGCCAGGCCGGCGGCCGGTCAGAACCCGATCACACTGCTCTTGGCGTTCTTGCGGATTTCCTTCTCATCGGACCATTCCAGGATGCCGGTGCGCAGGTTTTTCAGGTTCAGGGTGAACTTGTAGTAGACATCGGTGACGCGGCCGGCCGACTGGGTGATCTCGGAGAAGTTGCCGGTCAGGATGTACTCGGCGGCTTCCTGCTGGCCGAAGGCGACGGCCTTGTTCGGATCGGTGAGGCCGCCCGAGTTTTGGGCCTGGAGTTCGGCGACCGTCTCCTGGTCGGTGGTGCGGTCGGTGAAGCGGAACTTGCCGGAGCGCAGCAGTTTGGTGCGGATGGTGTCGGTGATCGACTCGGTGTCAACGTGCTGCATGGTCTTGTTCTTGATCCGCTCGACCTGGATGATTGGGCGGCGGCTGGCGGTCATCTCCATCACCGGCGGGAAGGTCAGCATCGAGTCGACCATCTTGCCGGCAATCATCTGCAGGTCGGTGGAGCTGAATCCGGTGGTCACGCTCTGCACCGCGGTGGCGTCGCCGTAGCTGACGACGGGGGTGGTGGCGCAACCGCTGGCGAGCAGCGCGGCGCCACTGGCGGCGGCCGCCGCCAGCAGGGAGGAACGGAAAGACGGGAGGACGGAAGAACGGAAAGACGGAAGAATGGAAAAACGGAAATCCATGGTGTGATCCTTTCGGAGGGGTTGGGTTTGGCGTTGGATTGGACGGGTGCGGTTTGGGGCGGGAACGGGGACCCGCCCTCACCGCCTACAGTCTAACAGCCTACAGTCTACAGTCTACAGTCTACAGTCTAGTGCGAAGCTTACAGGGCGCGGATGTTGACGCGGAATTCGCGCACGCCGGGGTTGGGCGCGGTGGCGCCGATGGTTTTGG
>JBAZJM010000154.1:0-10621 GCA_041651315.1 Lentisphaeria bacterium
CAGTGTCACCGCGTTGCTGGGACACCGGGTGCGCATGAAAACCGTGCCGCAAATCCTGGCCGAACTGGACCGCCTGTATGCCCAGGGCTGGCGCGAGGACGTGTTCTTCGTCGATGACAATTTCATCGGTAACAAGGCGTTCTTGAAAACCGACCTCCTGCCGGCCCTGATCGCCTGGCGTAAGGGCAAGCGCGGGATCACCTTCTACACCGAGGCGTCGATCAACCTGGCCGAGGACGAAGCGCTGATGGCGCTGATGGTCGAAGCCGGCTTCACCAAGGTCTTCATTGGCATTGAGACGCCGGACGAGAACTGCCTGGCCGAATGCCGGAAGTTTCAGAACCGGCACCGTGACCTGCTGGCGGATGTCAAGCACATCCAGCGCAACGGGCTGGAGGTGCAGGCGGGGTTCATTGTCGGTTTTGACCACGACCGGCCGTCCATCTTCCAGCGGCAGATCGACTTCATTCAACGGAGCGGGATCGTGACCGCCATGGTGGGGATGCTGCAGGCCCCGCCGGGCACCCGGCTGCATGAGCGCCTGGAGCAGGAGGGGCGCCTGCGCGGGGAGTCCTCGGGGGACAACGTGGACGGCACCACCAACATCCTGCCGGTCATGGGGCTCGAGGTGTTGCGGGACGGCTATCGCCGCATCCTCCGCGACATCTACTCCCCCAAGTGTTACTACCAGCGTCTCCAGACCTATCTCCGTACCTGCGGGCCGCCCCGCGTGCGCCTCCCCCTCCATTTTTCGGACATTCACGCCCTGATCCGCTCCTTTTGGCGGTTGGGGGTGGTCGGCCGGGAACGCGTTTACTACTGGCGGCTGCTGATCTGGACCCAGTTCCGGCGCCCCCGGCTCCTGCAACGGGCCGTCACCCTGGCCATCTACGGCTACCATTTCCGGAGGATGTGCCGCCGGCACGTCGCCTAAGTGGGTGTATGACAGTTTTGTCGGTTGGGTTGGGAACCGCCTTTCCTCAAAAGGGGGTTCCCAACCCAACCGACACGAATATCATGCACTTAATGGCGGAGCGCGGGTATATTGGCAGCGTAACGAGCACGCCCCTCCGGCCAGGCCGGGTGACTGGGGCGTGTGCCGGATCGCCGCATCCCCCCTTTTTCCTGGAACTGGCCAAGCGCCGGTTTCTCCGTTTTCGCAACGCTGATCGACGTTGCACCCGCCTGAATTCGGGCCATGCATCGAGAAAACCACGGGGATTCCGGTTGTTGTGTGACCGGAAGGCGATACCATCATGCCGATTTTTTCATCACGCTGGCCGGCCTGGGTGGCCAGGCACGTCCGCCCGCGGCCACGGGCGGATGAGCCGCCCTTGCGGGCGGAATTGTTCAGCGTCGAACAATTGGCGCGCCGGGCCAGGGTGCTCGCCGCCACCCACCAACTCGCCCCCCGGCAGGGTGCCAACCGCCTGCTGGCCCGGCTGGATAAAAACGAGGACATTCTGCGCGCCTTCAACCGCGCGACCCTCAGCGTGGGCCCAAGCCGGCGCATCACCCCCGCCGCCGAATGGCTGCTGGACAACTTTTACCTGATCGAAGAGCAGATCCAAATGGCCCGGCGGCACCTGCCCCGGGGCTACAGCCGGGAGTTGCCGCGCCTCCTCAACGGGCCCTCCGCCGGACTGCCCCGCGTTTATGACCTCGTGCTCGAATTCATCTCCCACGCGGATGCCCAGGTTGACGCGGGCCCGCTCAGCGCCTTCATCGCCGCCTATCAGAGCGAAAACGCCCTCAAGCTGGGCGAGTTGTGGGCCATCCCCATCATGCTGCGCCTGGGGCTGATCGAAAATCTCCAGCGCGTCACCACCCGGCTGATCATCGCCCGGGAGGACAGCGACCTGGCGGACGAGTGGGTGGAACGCCTGCAGGCGATGGCGGAGACGAACCCCTCCCGCCTGGTGGTGGTGGTGGCGGACATGGCGGAGTCCGAGCTCCCCCTGTCCAGCGCCTTTGTGGCGGAGTTTTGCCAGCGGTTGTCGCGGCAAAGCCCGGAGCTGCACCTTGCGCGCAGCTGGCTCGAACAGCGGCTCGCGGAGCAAGGCCTGTCCATTGAACAACGGGTGCACCAGGAGAGTCAAAACCAGGCGGCCGACCAGGTTTCCGTCAGCCACAGCCTGGCCAGCCTGCGGTTCCTGGGCGCCATGGATTGGAAAGAGTTCGTGGAAACCTTGAGTGTGGTTGAGGCGGTTTTGCGCACCGACCCGGCCGACGTTTACCACCAAATGGATTTTGCGACCCGCGACCGCTACCGCCATGCGGTCGAGTTTCTGGCGCAGCACAGCCAACTCCCGGAAGTGGAGGTGGCCCGGCGGGCCATTCACCTGGCCGCCGACCAGGCCCGGCAACAGGGGCGCGACGACCGGACCGCCCATGTAGGCTTCTATCTGATCGGCAAGGGCCAGCCCATGCTGGGGCGCCTGGCCAGGGCGCGCTGGCCCTGGCGGACCGGCCTCGAACACGGCATCCACCGCTGGCCGCTGATGGCGTATGCGGGGAGCATCGGGGTGCTCACGTTACTCGTCACCTCCGGGGTTGTGGGGCAGGCCCAGGCGCTCGGCGTGCAGGGCTGGCAAGGCCTTCTCTTCACCGTGGTTTTCCTTTTGGGCGCCAGCCAACTGGCGGTGGTGCTGGTGAACTGGCTGGCCACCCTGCTGGTGATGCCCCGCCTGTTGCCGCGCCTGGATTTTTCCGCCGGCATCGCCGCCGACTGCCGCACCATGGTGGCGGTTCCCACCCTGCTCACCCGCGTGGAGGGCGTTGACCGCCTGATCGAAACCTTGGAGATCCATCACCTCGCGAACCGGGATCCGCTCCTCCACTTCGCCCTGCTGACGGATGTCCGCGACGCCCCCCAAGCCGTCATGCCGGAAGACGCGGCGTTGCTGCAGCGGACGCGCGCCGGCATCGACCGGCTAAACCGCCAATATCCGACCCCCGGCCACGACCGCTTTTTCCTGTTTCACCGCCCCCGGCGCTGGAACGCCGGGGAAGGCGTGTGGATGGGCTACGAACGCAAGCGCGGGAAGCTCATGGAGTTCAACGCCCTGCTGCGGGGCGGCGGGCGCGAATGTTTTTCCGACATCGTCGGGGAAACGGCCATCCTGCCGGCCGTCAAGTATGTCATCACGCTCGACACCGACACCCAGCTGCCGCGCGATGCCGCCCGCGCGCTCGTCGCCACCATGGCCCATCCGCTGAACCGGCCGGTGTTCGATGCCCGGCGCGGGATTGTCGTCGAGGGGTACGGCATCCTGCAGCCGCGCGTCGGGGTGAGCCTGCCGAGCGCCCGGCGCTCCTGGTTCGTCCGGCTGTTTGCCGGCGACGCGGGCATTGATCCGTACACGCGGGCGGTTTCCGATGTCTACCAGGACCTGTTTGAGGAAGGGTCGTTCATCGGCAAGGGGATCTACGAGGTGGACGCCTTCGAGCGGGCCCTGGCCGGGCGCTTCCCGGAGAACGCCGTGCTCAGCCACGACTTGCTGGAAGCGTGCCATGCCCGCTCGGGACTGGTCAGCGACGTGGCGCTCTACGAAGACCATCCGTCCCGCCACAATGTCGATGTGGCCCGGCGGCACCGCTGGATGCGCGGCGACTGGCAGCTGCTGCCCTGGCTCCGCTCACAGGTTCCCGGCGCGGATGGCCGGCGCCGGCCCAATCCGCTGTCCTTGCTGTCCCAGTGGAAGCTGTTGGACAACCTGAGACGCAGCCTCATCCCCGCTGCCCTGATGTTCCTCCTGCTGGAGGGGTGGCTGCTCACCCCCGAACTCGGCAGCCTGGGCGTGCTGCTGGTCCTGGCGCTCGTGCTGCTCCCCGGCGGGCTGGCGACGCTGGTCGGGCTGCTGCGCAAGTCGACGGATGTGCCGTGGCTCCTGCATCTGCGGGAAACCGCCGGGGCGGCCGGCCGTCAGCTCTGCCAGGGGTTTCTCACCCTGGCCTTGCTCCCCTACGACGCCTTCGTCAGCCTGGATGCCATCGGCCGGACGCTGCCGCGCCTGCTGGTGACCCGCCGCCGGCTCCTGGAATGGCAAACCTCGGGTGAGGCCGAACGGACCCCCCACACGGGGCTCGCCGGCGGCTATGCCACCCTGTGGATCGCGCCGGGGCTCGCGCTGGCGGTCGGCGGAAGCCTCGCCGCCTGGCAGCCCGGGCAGCTGGCGTTGGCGCTGCCGCTCCTTGGCCTCTGGCTCGCCGCCCCGTGGATTGCCTGGTGGATCAGCCGACCCCTGGCCGCCGCAACGCCGGACCTGACGGCGGCGCAAACCGGTTTCCTGCGGCACACCGCCCGCATGACCTGGCATTATTTTGAGACCTTTGTCACCGCGCAGGAAAACTGGCTGCCGCCGGACAATTTCCAGGAAGCGCCCGGCCCGGTGCTGGCGCTGCGGACCTCCCCCACCAACATGGGGCTGGCCCTGCTCGCCAATCTGGCCGCCCGGGATTTGGGCTATCTTTCGGCGGGCGGCCTGCTGCGGCGCACGCAGGACGCCCTGGCCACCCTGCAACGGCTCGAACGGCATCGCGGACACTTTTACAATTGGTATGAAACCACCACGCTCCGGCCGCTCCCCCCGCTCTATGTCTCCAGCGTGGACAGCGGCAACCTGGCGGGACACTTGCTGACGCTCGGCGCCGGGCTGCGGGAACTGGCCGACGAGAAAATTTTCACACCCCAGGTTTTTGCCGGACTGCGCGACACGGTGGGGGTGCTACGGGCGGGCACCCGCGACCTGGCGGCCCTGGCCGGGCTCGAGGCCGACCTGGCCACCCCACCTCCCGGCCTGCGGGCGGCGGTGGCGGTGCTGGAGCGGGCGGCGCGCCAGGCGGCCACGCTCGCGGCCGCGCCGCCCGCCGGGGAGGACGAACCCCACCGGTGGGCCCAGGCGCTGAAACGGCAGTGCGAGGATCAGGCGGCCGACCTGCGCGCCCTCGCGCCATGGCTGACGGTGCCGCCCGCCCCGGCGCATCGCCGCCGGCGCGGGGAGGCGGAGGACGCCTCGGACCGGCCCACCCCGGCAGCCGCCAAGCTGGAGGAAACGCTTGCCCGCTTGGATCAGGCCCCCACCCTGCGGGAGGTTTCGGCCTTTGACCGCACGCTCTGCCCGTTGCTCGAAACGGTCCGGCAGGAGTTTCCCGCAACCCCCGACCCGGCCCGGAAGGACGAGCAGACCCGGCTGGCGGAACTCGCGCACGCCCTGCATGCCGCCAGTGACCTGGCCCGCCAACGCCTGCTCACCCTGGAAACCCTGGCCCGGCAAAGCGACGACCTGGCCGTGATGGATTTCCGGTTTTTGTTCGACCCGGCCCGGGAGTTGTTTGCCGTCGGCTTCAACGTCACCGAACGCCGGCGCGACAGCAGCTTTTATGACCTGCTGGCCTCGGAAGCGCGCCTGTGCAGTTATGTCGCCATCGCCCTGGGGCAGGTGCCGCAGGACCACTGGTTCTCGCTGGGCCGCCTGCTCATCGCCTCACAGGGTGAGCCGATCCTGGTGTCGTGGAGCGGTTCCATGTTCGAATATCTGATGCCGCTGCTGGTGATGCCCAACTACGAGAACACGCTGCTGGACCACACCTGCCGGGCGGCGGTGCAGCACCAAATCGCCTATGGGCGGCTGCGCGGCGTGCCGTGGGGCATTTCCGAATCGGGCTACCACCGGACCGATGTTCATTTAAACTACCAGTACCGCGCTTTCGGCGTGCCCGGCCTGGGATTGAAGCGCGGCCTGGCCGACGAAATGGTGATCGCCCCCTATGCCACCGCCATGGCGCTGATGGTGGCGCCGGTTGAGGCCTGTGAAAACCTGCAGCGGCTGGCGGCCGAGGGGCGCGCCGGCGCCTACGGTTTCTACGAGGCGGTGGATTACACGGCGGCGCGCCTGCCGCCGGACAAAACCAGCGCGACCATCCGCTCCTTCATGGCGCATCACCAGGGCATGAGCCTGCTGGCGCTGACCAACCTCCTGCGGAACCATTCCATGCAACGGCGGTTCATGGCCTGTCCGCTGCTCAAGGCCGCGGAACTGCTGCTGCAGGAGCGGGTGCCCCGGACCGCCGCCAGCGTGCTCGCCGAAGATGCGGCGCCGGAGCTTTCACGGACACTGGGCGGTGACGTCGAAAGCGTGATGCGGGTGTTCCAGAATCCCACCCCGCCGGCGCCGGAGGGGCACCTGCTGTCCAACGGCCGTTATCATGTCGTCATCAGCAGTGCCGGAGGCGGCGGCAGCCGCTGGCGCGACCTGGCCGTCACCCGCTGGCGTGAAGACGCCACGCGCGACTGCTGGGGCACGTTTGTCTATGTGCGCGACCTGGCCACGGGCGAGTTCTGGTCCACCGCCCATCAACCCACCCTGCGCGCCACCAAAGGCTACGAAGCCATTTTCACCCAGGCGCGCGCGGAGTTCCGGCAGCGCCAGGCCGGCCTCGACCTCCACACCGAGATCAGCGTGTCGCCGGAAGACGATGTGGAGCTGCGGCGCATCACGATCACCAACCGCACCCCGATGGACCGCGTCATCGAGTTGACCAGCTATGCGGAAGTGGTGCTCGCGGTGCCGGCCGCGGACGCCGCGCATCCCGCCTTCAGCAACCTCTTCGTGCAAACCGAATTCGCGCGCACCTCCTCCGCCCTTCTCTGCACCCGCCGGGCCCGCTCTCAGGAAGAACAGCCGCCGTGGCTGCTGCACCTGATGGTGGGGCAAGGGGGGGAGCTGGGCGAAATCTCCTGCGAAACCGACCGGGCCCGGTTTGTCGGCCGCGGCGGCACCCTGGCCGCCCCGGCCGCCCTGCAAGACCGGACCCCCCTGTCCAACACCGTCGGGTCCGTGCTTGACCCCATCGTCGCGCTGCGGCGCACCGTCACCCTGCCGCCCCATGAAACCGCCGTCATCGACCTGGTGTTTGGCATGAGCGAAAACCGGGAAGCCGCGCTGGCGCAGGCGGAAAAGTATCAAAGCTCCCGCATGGCCGACCGCGCCTTCGAGCTGGCGTGGACGCACAGCCAGGTGACCTTGCACCAGCTCAACGCCACCGAGGCGGACGCGCAGCTTTACGGCCGGCTGGCCAGCGCCCTGATTTATGCCGACCCCGCCCGCCGGGCCAGCCCCGGCGTGCTGCGCGACAACCGCCGCGGCCAAAGCGGCCTGTGGAGCTACGGCATTTCGGGCGACGCCCCGATCGTCCTGCTCCGCATCAGCGACCCGGCGAAGCTCGAAATCGTCCGCCAGCTGATCCAGGCGCACTCGTACTGGCGCCTGAAGGGGCTGACGGTCGAGCTGGTGGTCCTCAACGAAGACAGCACGGTTTACCGCCAGTCCCTGCACGACCAGATCACCAGCCTGGTGGCCTCGGGGATTGAAGCGCAACTGCTGGACAAGCCGGGCGGCATCTTCGTCCGGCGCCTCGAACAGATCCCCAACGAGGATCGCGTGCTCCTGCAAGCCGCCGCACGCCTGGTCCTGGACGATGAAAAGGGCACGCTGGCCGAGCAGCTGGAACCGCGGACGCGGCTGGAGCCCGTGGTCCCCGCCCTGGTCCCCACCCGCGCCAGGTCGGCCGACACGCCCGCGCCGCTCCCGCCGCGCGAACTGATCTTTCCGAACGGTTTTGGCGGCTTCACCCGCGACGGCCGGGAATATGTCATCACCCTTGAGCCCGGCCAGATGACGCCGGCCCCCTGGGTCAACGTGCTGGCCAATCCGCACTTTGGAACGGTGGTTTCCGAGAGCGGCGCCGCCTACACCTGGATTGAGAACGCCCATGAATTCCGCCTGACGCCCTGGAGCAATGACCCGGTCCAGGACACCACGGGCGAGGCGTGCTACCTCCGCGACGAGCAGACCGGCCAGCTCTGGTCGCCCACGCCGCTGCCCGCCCGCGGCGCCACCCCGTACGTCATCCGCCACGGCTTTGGCTATACCGTGTTCGAGCATGCCGAAAACGGCATCGCCTCCGAACTGTGGGTCTATGTGGCGATGGACGCCCCGGTGAAATTCACGGTGCTGAAACTGCGCAACCGGTCAGGCCGGCCGCGCCGCATCGCGTTCACCGGCTACTGGGAGTGGGTGCTGGGGGACTTGCGGCACAAAAACCTGCTGCACGTGCAAACCGAAGTGGATCTCAAGACCGGCGCCCTGCTGGCGCGCAACACCTACAACACCGAATTTGCCGGGCGCATCGTGTTCCTTGACGTGGACGATGCCGCCCGCACGCTCACCGGAGACCGGAAAGAGTTCATCGGCCGCAACGGCAGCCTGACGCAACCGGCGGCCCTGAAGCGGACCCGCCTGGCCGGCAAGGTCGGGGCGGGGCTGGACCCGTGCGGCGCGCTGCAGGTGGTTCTCGAGTTGCCGGACGGCCAGGAACAGGAAACCTGTTTCCGCCTCGGCGTCGGCCGCAACGCCCGGGACGTGCAGGACCTGATCGAGCGGTTTCGCGGCGCGGACGCCGGCCGCCTGGCGCTCGAAGGGGTGTGGGCATATTGGAATCGCACCCTCGGCGCGGTCCATGTGGAGACGCCCGACCCCGCCGTCAATGTGCTGGCCAACGGCTGGCTGCTGTATCAGACCCTGAGCTGCCGTGTCTGGGGTCGGTCGGGCTTCTACCAGTCCGGCGGCGCCTACGGCTTCCGTGACCAGTTGCAGGACGTGATGGCGCTGGTGCATGCCGAACCGGCCCTCACCCGCGAACACCTGCTCCGCGCCGCCGCGCATCAATTCCGCGAGGGCGATGTGCAGCATTGGTGGCAGCCCCCGGCGGGCCGCGGCGTGCGCACCCATTTCTCCGACGACTTTCTGTGGCTGCCTTATGTGACCTGCCGTTATGTGGCGGGTGTCGCGGACACCGGCGTGCTCGACGAAAAAATCCCCTTTCTGGAGGCGCGGTCGCTCCGGCCGGAGGAGGAGGCGTATTACGACTTGCCGAACCGCTCCGAAGAGTCGGCCACGCTTTACCAGCATTGCGTGCGCGCCATCGAGCGCGGCCTGGCTTTCGGCGAACACGGCCTGCCGCTGATCGGCTGCGGCGACTGGAATGACGGCATGAACCGGATCGGCAACCAGGGGCGCGGCGAGAGTGTCTGGCTGGCCTTTTTCCTCTATGACGTGCTCACCCAGTTTGCCCAACTGGCACGCGCCCGCCAGGACCCCGGGTTTGCTGACCGCTGCCTCGCCCAGGCCAGCCAGTTGCAGCAGAATATCGAACAGCACGCCTGGGACGGCCAGTGGTATCGCCGCGCCTACTTCGACAACGGCGCGCCGCTCGGCTCCCAAACCAGCCCGGAATGCCAGATCGATTCCCTGCCGCAAAGCTGGGCGGTGCTCAGCGGCGCCGGCGACCCGGCCCGGTCGCGCCAGGCCATGCAGGCCGTGGACCGGCGGCTGGTCCGGCGCGACGCCGGCCTGATCCAGCTGTTTGACCCGCCCTTTGACCGTTCCGCGCTCAATCCCGGCTACATCAAAGGCTACATCCCCGGGGTGCGCGAGAACGGCGGCCAGTACACCCACGGCGCCATTTGGACCGCCATGGCCTTCGCGCGCCTGGGCGACGGCGAACGCGCCTGGGAACTCTTCGCCCTGATCAATCCCGTCCGACGCGGCGGGACGCCGCAGCAAATCGCCACCTACAAAGTGGAGCCGTATGTCGTCGCCGCGGACGTCTATGCGGTCGCCCCGCACACCGGCCGGGGCGGCTGGACGTGGTATACGGGCTCCGCCGGCTGGATGTATCGGCTGCTCCTGGAAACCCTGCTGGGCGTGACCCGCGAAGGCGATCAGTTGCGCCTGGCCCCCTGCCTGCCCCAAACCTGGACCACCTTTACGATCCACTACCGCTACCGGCAAACGGTCTATCACATCACCGTCACCCGCGGCCCCCCGGAGGCCGCCGCCCCCCGGATCACCCTCGACGGGCACGAGCTGCCCGGAATGACCGTCCCCCTCCAGGACGACCAGCACGAACACCGCGTCGAACTGACCCTCGGCCAGACGCCGGTCGTTTGAGTTCACGCTTTAGCGTGCCTGGCCTGGGCATAAGTACGGGGGGATGGAGCGGCTTCGTCCCGTAGGGACTGAATGAAAATAGGCAGGGGCTTCAGCCCCTGTTCTCCCCCAAAAATGAAACGATGGCGTGCCGTAGGTACGCCGAGATTCGCCGCGTACCTGACGGCACGCGACATGGGGGGGGCGGGCAAAACAGGGGCTGAAGCCCCTGCCTATTTCCGCCCCGTCCCGCCGGGACGGGAAAACCGCAGCGGATGGCGCCTGGCACAGGCGCCACTACAGGCTGGGGGCTGCTGTAGCCGCGGCGGTGTCAGCCGCGCGGAGACTTTCGCGCCACGCCGTGGAAAAGGCCAACAGTAGTGTTTCAGAGTATAAGCCCCCTTCGCTGGCCTCAGAAAAACAGGTGCCATTTGAGGGCGGCGAGGGTTTCGGCCTCGTCCCAGGCGAAGCGCCGGGAGAGTTCCGCGGTGACGGCTTGGTTGGCGGTGAGGGTGTAGCGCAGGACGCCGCCCAGCTCGCTGTCGGCGTGCTGGTCGCCCAGGGGATAGCCGAGGGCGCGGACGTGCAGGTCCAGCAGCCAGCGCCGGCCAAGGGGACGCAGCAGCCCC
>JBAZJM010000155.1:0-10597 GCA_041651315.1 Lentisphaeria bacterium
AGTTCCCTCCCACCCTGCCCCCGGACACCTTCACCCTGTTGCCGCCCGCCGGGGCCGTGCCCCTGGAGATGAAGGAGTTTCTCAGCTATCTCCGGGATCGCGCCATGCCCTGATGCCGCCGCCCCGTCCGGACGCCGCCTCCCTCCCCCTTCCAACCGTCAACTCCGACCGCAACGGAGTCTTAAGCCGCCCATGAAGCATCCCCCTCCTCCCGCCTGCCGGCCGGCCCCTGGTCTGGCGGTACTCCTGTTCGTGGCCGCCGGGCTGCTCCTGTCCGGCGGCCTGGGCCGCGCCCAAAACACCCCCACCCTCTCACCGCCGACACCCTTTCAGACGGCGCCCGACATTTCCACCCGCGGGGCCGGTGACCCGGATTACGTCCCTCCCAAGCCCAAAAAACGCTCGGGGCATGCCATCCGCCACGGCTATAAAAATGTGACTGACAACGCCATCCGCCACGGGTACACCACGCCGACCGACCGTGCCGTCCGCCACGGCTACCAAAAGAAGACTGACAACGCCGTCCGTCACGGGTACCAAAATGTGACCGACCACGCCATCCGCCACGGCTATTAATTAGGGTGTGGAGGGTCACGGCCGGGGGCCGCCCCGGCGCTGGAGTTTGGCACAAATAGGGAACCGTTGGCGGATTTCGTCCCGTAGGGATTGAACGACAATAGGAGGGGCTTCCGTCCTATCCAGCACACAAAATGTCGAATGCTGAATGTCGAATTTTGAATTTTGAAGTGAAACCGGGCATTCAACATTCAAAATTCAGCATTCAAGATTCAACATTTTCCTGGGAATGGTGCTTCCTTAATCTGCCAGCGAAAGCCAAATTATCGCGGCACCCCTGCCAGGCCCCCATTCGCCGCGTACCTACGGCACGCGACATGGGGGGGGTGACACAACAGGGGCTGAAGCCCCTGCCTATTCCCGCCCCGTCCCGCTGGGACGGGAAAGCTGCAACCGTGGAGTTCTGCCAAACTCCAGGGCCGGGGGCCGCCCCGGTGGTCACAGGGTGACTTTGACGATGGAGAAATCGTCTTCGAGCGGGCCGGGGCCGCGCAGGGCGTGGACCTTGGCCACCAGTTCGGGGATTTCCGGCCGGCCGGCGGCCGCGGCGGCGGTCAGGAAGTCGCAGAACTCGCCGAAACTCCACATGCCGGCGCCATCCTGGCGTTCGATCTCGTAGGCGCCGTCGCTGAGCAGGAACAGGGAGGCCTCCGGCGGCACATGGACGGTTTCGGTCTGGTACAGCATGTCCGGCAGCCCGCCCAAGATCATCCCCTTGCCGCGCAACTGCATCACCCCGACGCCCCCCTGCGCCTGCGGCGTCATCAGCAGGGCGGGCGGATGTCCGGCGCTGGCATAGCGCAGGGTGCGGCTGGGGGCGTGAAAGACGCCGTACCAGATGGTGAAGTACATGTTGTTGTGGTGTTCCATCAGGAAGGCGTTGTTGAGCGCGGTCAGGGTGGCGCCCGGATCGCGGAAATCGGTGCGCGGCAGAGCCTGCGACCGCAACACGTTCATCGCCGAGATGGACAACAGGGCGGCCCCGACGCCGTGGCCGCAGACATCGAGCAGGTAAAGGCCGAAATGCTCGGCATCGAGCCAGTGGTAACCGAAGGCGTCGCCGCCGAGTTCGGTGGAGGGGATGAAGCGCCATTCCGTGCGCACGCCCCCCTCCGTCATCGGCGCCGGCAGCAGCGACTGCACATAGGCGGCCGCCTCGGCCAGTTCGGCGGCCAGCTTCTGTTGGCTGGCCAGCAGGGCGCGGTGGGCCTCATCGCGCTCCAGACGGCTGATGTAGCCGGCGGAGTGATGGCGGATACGCGCCACCAGCTCGATGCGGTCGGGCAGCTTGACCAGATAATCATTGGCCCCCAAGGCGAACGCCTCCGCCTTGACCTTCGGCTCCTCCTTGGTGGAGAGCACGATCAGCGGCACCTCGCGGGTGCGCTCGTCGGCCCGGAAATGGCGGACCAGCGTCAGGCCGTCCACGTCCGGCATCACCAGGTCCTGCAGGATGACCGTCGGCGCGTATTCGGCCGCCACCGCCAGAGCTTGGCCGGGCTCACGGCAGTAGCGGTACTGGAGGCCGGGTTCACCGGCCAGCATGCGGCGGACGGCCTCGCCGACCAGCGGCTGGTCATCGATCAACAGCACCCGGATGTCGTGCGGTGCACTCGCGGAGATTGAATTGGCTTGCGGCATGACGACCCAGGCCCCTTGTGCCGACGTGCGGACACGGTTGATTCAGAACACTAATCGCCGCCGGAGGTAACCCGGAGGACTTCCTCGATGGTGGTGATCCCCTCGCGGACGCGGAAGAAGCCGTTGGTGCGCAGATCGCGGAACCCTTCCTCAAGCGCGACTTTCTTGATGTCACTGGCATTGGCCGAACGCAGGATGGCGTCGCGGATCCGGGGGGTGATCGGCAACACCTCCATGATGCTGCACCGCCCCTTGTAGCCGGAGTAGTTGCACTTGGCGCAGCCCCGGCCGTGGTACAGCTCCACCCCGTCGAAAACGGCCGGATCGATGTGGTTGGTCCGGCAATACTCCGGTTCCAGGGTAAACACCTCGCGGCAGTTGGGACAGATGCGGCGGACCAGGCGTTGCGCCTGGGAAAGCAGCAGGGAGGAGGACAACAGGAACGACTCGATCCCCATATAGACCAGACGGGCGATGGCGCTGGGAGCGTCGTTGGTGTGCAGGGTGGTCAGCACCAAGTGCCCGGTGAGCGCGGCCTTGACGGCAATGTCGGCGGTCTCGTTGTCACGGGTTTCGCCGACCAGCACGATGTCCGGATCCTGGCGCAGGATGGAACGCAGGGCGGCGGCGAAGGTCATCCCCGTCGCCTCCTTGATCTCCACCTGATTGAGCCCCTGCACCTGGTACTCAACGGGATTCTCGACGGTGACGATGTTGACATCGACCTTGTTCAGCTCCTGCAGGGCCGAGTAGAGCGTGGTGGTCTTGCCGGAGCCGGTGGGGCCGGTGACCAGGATCAGGCCGTTCGGCTGGCTGATGGCAAACCGGAGCTTTTCCAGGGAATCGGGATCCAGCCCGATGCTGCCGAGGTCCTTGGCCAGATTGCCCTTGTCCAGGAGCCGCATCACGACCTTTTCCCCGTGCACGGTGGGCAGGATGGAAATGCGCAGGTCGACTTCGCGCCCCTGCGCCTTGATCCGGAACCGGCCGTCCTGGGGGATGCGGCGCTCGGCAATGTCCAGGTCGGCCATGACCTTGACGCGGGAGATGATGGCGTTCTGCAGCACCTTGGGCGGGGCCGGGGCCTCGACCAGGATGCCGTCAGTGCGGTAGCGCAGCCGCATTTCCTTCTCGAACGGCTCGATGTGAATATCACTGGCGCGCTTCCGGATGGCCTCCATGAGAATCATGTTGACAATGCGGATGACCGGGGCGTCATCGGCGCTGGAGATCATCCGGTCGATGTCGACGTCGGCTTCCTGCTTGGTCACCTCAATGGCCGAATCGCCGGCCTCCTTGAGGATGTCGTCGAGCTGCTGCTGCTGCCCCTGGTCGGCGCCCGCCAGCGCCTCCAAAATTTCGTTCTCCGGCGCCGCCACGGGAATGATCTTGAGCCGGGTCAGGTCGGCGATCTCCTCCACGGCCAGCACGTTGAGCGGATCGGCGATCGCCAGGGTCAGGGTCAAAGTGGTTTCGGCCACCGGCACCACCCGGTTCTGGCGCATCACGTCCCGGGGCACCTTCTCCAGCAGTTCGGGGCGGATCTGGAAATGGGCCAGGCGCAGCACGGGGATTTTGGCCCGTTCGGCCAGCGCCAAAAAGATGTCCTGAGGATTGACCTGGCAGGACTTGACCAGCTCCTGCTCCAGCGCCTCCTGGGTGGCGAGATTGGCCGCCTGCAGGTTGGCGTGCTGCTCGGGGCTGATCACCCGCCGGTCCAGCAGGATATTCAGCAGATGGTCGCTGACGCCCAGGTTCGCCGGCGCGGACTGCGTCATGGTCGCCCCTCCCTCATTCCACGGTTACGCTTTTGGCCAAATTGCGCGGCTGGTCGATCGGGCAGCCGCGGAGCCGCGCGGCATGATAGGCCAGCAACTGCAGCGCCACGACGCACACCACCGGCACGGCCCACGACGGGGCCGCCGGCAGTTCGATCACCCACTGGGTGACGGGGCGCAGGGCGGCCAGGATCGCCTCGTCGCCCTCGCTGACCACCGCAATCACCGGCGCGCCGCGGGCCCGGCATTCCTGGATGTTGCCGACCATCTTGTCCTTGCCGGGAAGGTCGGCGGCCAGCGCCACCACCGGCACGGCCTCCTCCAGCAGGGCGATCGGCCCGTGTTTGAGTTCGGCGGCGTGATAGCCTTCGGCATGGACGTAGCTGATTTCCTTGAGCTTGAGCGCGCCTTCCAGCGCCACCGGATGCAGCACCCCGCGCCCGATGTAGAAACAGTCGCGGCAGCCGGCCAGCACGGCGGCCACCCGGGCAATGGAGTCGTTGAGCTTGAGGGTGGCCGCCACCAGCTCGGGCAGCGCCTTGATCGCCGCCACCAGCCCCACCCCCTGCTGGCGGGACAGCCGCCGGCCGCGCCCCAGCTTGAGCGCCAGCAACAGCAGCGCCGCCACCTGGCAGGTGAACGCCTTGGTGGAGGCGACGCCGATCTCGGGCCCGGCGTGCAGGTAAATGCCGCAGCCGGTCTCCCGGGCGATGGTCGAGGCGACCACATTGCACATGCCAGCCACCAGGGCGCCCTTGTGCTTGGCCTCGCGCACCGCCGCCAGGGTGTCGGCGGTCTCGCCCGACTGACTAATGGCCAGCACCAGGTCGTGCGGCCCCAGAATCGGGTTGCGGTAGCGGAACTCCGCCGCCTGCTCGGTCTCGACCGGGATGCCCGCCAACTCCTCAATGAAATACTTGCCGACCATCGCCGCATGCAGCGAGGTGCCGCAGGCCACCAGGACCATGCGCTCGATGGCGGCCATGTCGCGCGGCTCCAGCCCCAGTCCGGTGAGCACCGCGGTCTGCAGCGTGTCGTCCAGCCGGCCGCGGAGGCAGTTGCGCAGGGCGTCCGGCTGCTCAAAAATCTCCTTGAGCATGAAATGTTCGTACCCGCCCTTTTCCGCCGCGCCGCTGTCCCAGTCCAGGTGCGACACCGCCCGGCTCACCGGGACGTTGTTGATGTTGCGGATGTCGGCCGTGCCGTGGCCGACCACGGCGATGTCGTCGTCGTCCAGGTAAATGACGTTGCGGGTGTGGGACACCACGGCGGCGGCATCGCTGGCGATGATGGACTCACCGTCGCCGAGGCCAATCAGCAGCGGGCTGCCGCGGCGGGCCGCCACCAGCATGTCCGGGTGCGCCTCCGCCAGCACGGCGATGCCGAAGGTGCCCTCGACCTGGCGCAGCGCCCCCGTCACCGCCTGCAGCAGGTCGCCCTGATACAGGGCGCCGATGAGCTGGGCCAGCACTTCGCTGTCGGTCTCGGAGCGGAAGATGTGCCCCTTGGCCTCCAGCATCTTGCGCAGGCCGGCGTAGTTTTCGATGATGCCGTTGTGGACCAGCGCGATCTTCGACTGCGCGTCCAGGTGCGGATGGGCGTTGGCATCGCTCGGCGCCCCATGGGTGGCCCAGCGGGTGTGGGCGATGCCGATGCGCATCCCCTGCCGGAACGACTCCGGCCATTCCCGCTGCACCCGGTCGGCCAGCGCCTGCACCTTGCCGGTGTTTTTGACCTGCTCCAGCTTGCCGGCCCGCAGGGTCGCCAGGCCGGCCGAGTCGTAGCCGCGATATTCCATCCGCTTCAGGCCGTTGAGCAGGATGTCAACCGCATCACGGCCACCGATATAACCGACAATGCCACACATGGTGCTTATTCCTCAAAAATGATGCGCCGCCGCCCGCGCCTACGGCTGGCCGCATGCCAGTACCATAACCCGGCCCGGCCGGAACCAAACCCGGGGCCGGCGGCAATAGCGCCGCACGGGCATCAATATGCGCCGCCGAAGCTCATCGCGCCAGTCCCTGGGACAGCTCCGCGTCGACAAACCGCCAATGACCGTCATCCCCCTTGCGCAGGCGGCAGCGCAGCAACCGCGTTTCCGTGCCGAAGTCGCCGCCGCCCTGGGGGCGGCCCGACAGGGTCGCCACAGCCGCCGCCTCGGCCTCACGTCCCCCGGGCAGCACCCGCGCCTGCACGTCGGCAAAGCGCAGTTCCAGCCGGCTGAACCGGGAGCGGGCGCGCACGGCATGGGCCGAAATCTCCTCCGGCGTGAAATGCCCCGAGAGGTCAGCCACCTCGGTGCGCGCCTCAAAGTCGTCCGAAAACAGGTTGCCAAGCGCCTGCCCGCGGGCGGCCGCCAAGATCAGCGACTCCCCTTCGCGCTTGTCGATCAGTTCGCCCAGCCGCGAGAAACAGCGCCGGACCTTCTGCTCGTCCCCGGCCAAAGCCTGCACCGCCCACCAGACGCCGCCGGCCGCCACCCCCAGAAAAACCACCGTCCACAGCCAGCGCTTCATAAAAGGCCTTTCCCCTATTCGTTTTACCACACCGGCGCGCCGGCGACCCGCTCCAGTTCCGCCTCGCCCAGGACGTGCTGTTCGATGGGCATGCTGCGGTTGTCGCCGGCCACGAACAGCCGACCCGGGGCAACCCGGCGCGGCGGCAGCTCCCAGTCACCGCCGGCCAGCACCGGCTGGGGTTCCGTGACGGGCTGGCCGTCCACCAGTAGCCGCCCGTGCTGAAAGGCGACCGTTTCGCCGGGCAGCGCCAACACCCGTTTGAGCAGCATCACCCGGGTTCCGGCCAGCCGCACTGCCACCACGTCGAAACGCCGGGGCGTCCCGAACCAGTAGCGACCGCGGAAACAGAGATTGACCCCGCCGTCGTGGTAGGCCGGCTCCATGCTGGCGCCGCGGATGCGCAGCGGCAGCAGGAACTGGCTGAACAGCAGCCAGGCCGCCGCCGCCACCACCGCCAGCCGCACCAGGAAACGCCGGTTCCACTCCGGCCACAGGAAATGCCGCCACCCGCTCCGCATCCACGTCTCTCCGGCCTTACGGTTTGGCCTTGGGCGGCGCCGGCGGGACGGGACCCCCCGCCGGCTTGCGGCCGGCCGGCACCGGCACGACCGTGAACGCCTTGAAGATCTGCACCAGTTCCGGGCGCAACGCCTGCACCGTCTCCCGTGGCCCGCGGCAGGCCAGGACAAACATGCCGCCGGTGGTGTCCTTCACGCAGAGTTCCTCAACCGCCTCGCCCTCGCCCAGGGCAAACACCCGGCGTCGGTCCGGTTTGTCCGGAATGCCCGAGGTCATGCCCTGGCCGCCGCGCAACTGCTGGCGCCAAATGGCCAGCCGGGTGCTGGCGAATGCCTCCAGATCGTCCGCGGCGACCGGCTGTTCCCGCCACACGGCCACCAGCAGCCGCCCGTCCTCGCGGGCAAAGGCCGTCTCCAGGGTGGCCGGCGCCCAGACCAGGGACGGCCGGGTCTCGGAGGCCAGGACGTTCCAGCCCAGCGGCAGCGCCACTGTGTAGCGGCTGCCGGCACTGAACACGCCCCGTTCGGCTTCGCCCTCGGCCATGACCGCGCCGGCGGCGCCGACCCCCGCCTTGGGGTCACCGAAAAATTCCGCCGCCCAATCCTCCACCGGCGCGAACGGCAGCGTCGCGCCAAGCAGGGCGGCCAGCAGGCCGCAGGTGAAGCGCACCGGGCCGCCGCCGAACAGCAGCCACAGCGCCCCCACCAGCAGGAGGCCGGCACCCAAGGCGTCGGCGCTGGAGGGAAGCAGGGCCATCTCTTCCGGCGGCAGGGAGAGCAGGGAGCGGGCCAGCAGCAGCACGGCGCCCAGTCCAAGCAGTCCCCCGGCAGCCAGCAGCACCCCCACCCAAACCACGAGGGTCAGGACCTGTCTGCGCAGGGCGACCAGCAGGATGACCAGGAACGGCGCCGCCATTTCGACGGCCAGCCGGTTCCAAGCGAAGTCCCCGCAGGTCGCGGCCGCCCGCACCAGCGGCAGAACCGATGCCAGCACAAACGCCCCCAGCACGCACAGCACCGAAAGGGCCAGCGCGGTCAAATCGGCGGCGTTTAAGACCGGCCGGGCCGGCAGCCGGGCCGGCGCCGTGGCAATCTCGGCCGGTATTTCCACCCGTTCCCGCCGCACCGACAAGCCCCCCGCCCCGGCACCACCACCGCCAGCCGGCGGCGCTTCGGCCGGCTCGGCGGAAACGGCCGGGCGCCAGGCTCCGGGCGCGCTCCGCATGCCCGGCGCACTCCGCACGGTTGTCCGCATGGCGGCTGCGGACGGCGGCGGTGCCGCCGCCGGGGCCGGGCCACCGGCAACCGGCGAAACCGGAGGGGCTTCGGCCAGCGGCTCCGCCGCCACCGGTGAACCACGGGGGGGCGCCGGCGGCGGAACGGCGGCGGCCGGCGAAACCGCGGCGGCCGCCGTGGCGGTTTCATCATCGGGAATCAGTATCGCCTTTTTTTCCAGACGGCGCATTTGGATCGGCAGATTCTCCCGCGACCGCTTGACCACCTCCGCGGCGGTGGCGGCCGGCGGAGCGGTCACCGGCTCCGCCGCCGGCGGGACCGCGGCGGCCGGAGGAACCGGCGGTGGCGGTCCGGCCGGTTCTTGAGCGTCGGGAACCGCCAGACGGAGCGACGTCCGCAACAGGATCTTTTTGGGTTGAATATCCATAATAAAATGCCGTCCTGCCTATCTTGCAGACTCTAAACCACCATATCCGCCGCCGCCAGGAACACAAGCAGGATTGAGGCCATCCGGGTTGCGGAATGGAGCCCAACGATGATATTCGTCCGCCATGCATCCGCCATTCCACAAATACCACGCCCTGGGCAACGATTATCTGGTCTTGGAACCGGACGCCGTTCCGGACCTGGCGCCGGCCCGCATCCGCCTGCTGTGCGACCGCCATTTCGGGATCGGCTCCGACGGCATTCTGCTGGGGCCGCTGCCGCCGCCCACCGCGCCGCCGGAAGCCTTGGCGGCCTTCGCGCTACGCATTTTCAACCCGGACGGTTCGGAAGCGGAGAAAAGCGGCAACGGCCTGCGGATTTTCGCCCGCTACCTGGCCGATACCGGCCGGGTCGGGGCCGACCCGTTCATGGTCCACACGGCGGGGGGATGGACGCGCTGCCAGCTGCTGGAGGGCGGCCGGATGATCCGCGTGGCCATGGGCCGGGCCAGTTTTTCCAGCGCGGCCATTCCGCTGACGGGACCGGCCCGCGAGGCGTTGGAGGAAACCCTGACGATCGCCGGCACGGCCGTCCGTTTTGCCGGCGTCACCGTGGGCAATCCGCACTGCGTGGTCCTCAACCAGCCGGCCACGGTGGATACCGCACACCGGCTGGGGCCGCTGCTGGAAACGCATCCGCTATTCCCCCACCGCACCAACGTCCAGTTCATGGAGGTGCGGGACCGGCACACCCTCCGCATCGAGATTTGGGAGCGCGGCGCCGGCTACACCCTGGCCTCCGGTTCCAGCGCCAGCGCCTGCGCCGCAGCGGCGGTGCGGCTGGGGCGGTGCGACAGCCCGGTCACCGTCCAGATGCCCGGCGGCGACCTGCGGGTGGAGGTGGCGGCGGACTTTGCCATCGTCCAGACCGGCCCGGTCACCGCCGTTGCGCAGGGGCGGATCGCCCCCGAACTGCTGGCGTGAAAACCATCGAACATTCAACGTCCAAACTGCGTTATAGGTTGAAAAACGTTGTCGTGATCGAATCGACTACGATGGACGACCATGAAAACGACAACGAGCACCCGAATCGGGGATGTAACAAAGTAGAACTAAAGAGGTGCCCAAAAGTCGGATTTTTAGCAGAAGGTAGCGAAGACCGCAAAGGAAAGAGCACACACACACACGCCAAGCCAGCCTTCGCTATCTTTACTTCCTTACTGTTCAAAATAGAATAAAAACGTCCCCCCCGCTTGTTTGTGCCCTCTTCATGCTCGATGTTCATGAATAATTCAGGCTACTGCGGTATAGTAGCGTCACTATGGCAACCCCCTCCGCCCCCGAACCGCCCTCCCCTCCTCCCGCCACCGCTGCGGAGCCCCGGGCACGCCCTCTGTGGGCGCCGTGGCGAATGCAGTTTGTGGGCGGCCCCAAAACGGGCGGCTGCTTCCTCTGTGAAAAAGGGGCGGCACCACCGGAAACCGACGAGGAGCAGCTGGTGGTTGCCAGGGGCGAACACTGTTACCTGCTGCTGAACGCCTTTCCCTACAACTCCGGGCACCTGCTGGTGGCCCCCTACCGGCATGTGCCCGACCTGGCGGGGCTGACGGCCGGCGAACGGCAGGAACTGCTGGAGCTGGCCATCCGGGCCCAGGCGGTGATGACGGCCTGCATGCGGCCGGAGGGGTTCAACTTCGGCTTCAACCTGGGGGCGGCGGCCGGTGCTGGCGTGCCGGGGCACCTCCACGGCCACCTGGTGCCGCGCTGGACCGGTGACACCAACTTCATGCCGGTGCTGAGCGACACCCGGGTGGTGCCCCAGGCCCTGGCGGAAACGACGCGCTTCCTCCGCCAGCACTGGGCCCGCCACGCCGCACCGTGACCCGTGACCCGTGACCCGT
>JBAZJM010000156.1:0-10518 GCA_041651315.1 Lentisphaeria bacterium
AGGCGTTCCTCGCCTACATCCTGTCGCCGGAGGCGCAAAAGCTGATTCAGGACAATGGCCTGCTGCCGGCCCAATAATCTACCCATGCGCCTCCTCTCCGGCGAAAAAACCGTCGAGCGCCTGCTGGTGCTGATCGCCTTCTCGGCCATCACCAGCCTGCTGGTCATTGCCGTGTTCATCTTCAAGGAAGGGGTGCCGTTCATCCTGCGGATCGGCCCCTCCGAATTCCTGCTCAGTTCCGACTGGGAGCCGGCGGCCGGCAAGTTCGGCATTTACCCGATGATCGTGGCTTCCCTGTGGGTGACCCTGGGGGCGATGCTGATCGGGGCGCCGCTGGGAATTGCCGGGGCGGTCTTCCTCAACGAGTTCGTGCCGCCGCAGGTGATGCGCATCGTCAAGCCCACCATCGAGCTGCTGGCCGGCATTCCTTCGGTGGTTTACGGCTTTCTCGGTGTCATGGTGCTGGCGCCGCTGATCCGCGCCCATGCCGGCGGTCCGGGGTTGTCGCTGCTGGCCGCCGCCGTCATCCTCGGCATCATGATCCTGCCGACGGTGATCAGTATTTCAACCGACGCCATCAGCGCCGTGCCCAACTCCTACCGCGAAGGCGCCCTGGCCTTGGGCGCCACCCGCTGGCAGGCGGTGCACATGGTCATCCTCAAGGCCGCCCGTTCCGGCATCATCGCCAGCATCATCCTGGCCATGGGCCGGGCCATTGGCGAGACCATGGCGGTGATCATGGTCGCCGGCAACGCCGTGAAAGTGCCGCATTCCGCCCTGGACTCGGTGCGCACGCTTACCGCCAACATCGCCCTTGAGATGGGCTATGCCGCCGGCGCCCACCGCCAGGCGCTGTTCGCCACCGGCGTGGTGCTGTTCGTCTTCGTCATGATCCTCAATGCCATCGCCACCCAGGCCATCCGCGGCGGACCGGGAGGCAGACGGTGAGACTCCTTCCGCCCAAATACACCCAGGCCATCGCCGTCACCCTGCTGGGCGGCGCCACCCTGTTCACCCTGGCCGTATTGCTCTTCATCATCGGCTTCGTTCTCGACAAGGGGCTGCCGGCGGTCGGGCTCTCGTTCCTGTTTTCCAATCCCCAGGACATGGGCCGGGCCGGCGGCATCTTCCCCACCGTCATCGGCACCCTGCTCCTGCCGCTGCTGGCCATCGCCATCGCCCTGCCGCTGGGCGTCGGCACCGCCGTCTACCTTACCGAATACACCCGCGAATCACGGGTCACCGCGGTCATCCGCTTCGGCACCGACTGTCTGGCCGGCATTCCCTCGATCATTTTCGGCCTGTTTGGTTTCATCTTTTTTGTCACCATGCTGAAGATGGGCTGGAGCCTGCTCTCCGGCGGCCTGACCTTGGCGATCATGATCCTGCCGACCATCATCCGCACCACGGAAGAGGCGATCAAGGCCGTTCCCAACGCCTACCGTGAAGTCAGCTTCTCCCTCGGTGCAACCCGCTGGGAAACCGTCCGCAAGGTCGTGCTGCCCAACGCTCTGCCCGGAATCGTCACCGGGGTCATGCTGGGCATCGGCCGCTGCATCGGCGAGACCGCCGCCGTCATCTTCACCGCCGGCTCCTCCCTGCGCCTGCCCAACACCCCCTTCGATTCGGTCCGCACCATGGCGGTGCATTTCTACATCCTGGCCCGGGAGGGGATTTCCAACGACAACGCCTACGGCACCGCCGCCGTGCTCATCATCGCCGTGCTCACCGTCAATCTCATTGCCTACTGGCTCATGCACCGTTTCATCGCCAAACGCTCCCGGTAATCATGCCCTCCCCCCAGCCCATCCTCTCGGTGCGCCACCTGAACGGGTTCTATGGCCAGACCCAGGCCCTGCGCCAGCTGTCCCTGGACATCCCCGCCAACCGCGTCATTGGCATCATCGGCCCCGCCGGGTCCGGCAAGACCACCTTTCTGCGCACCCTCAACCGCCTGAACGACCTCGTCCCCGGCTACCGCGTCGAAGGCCGGGTGCTGCTCAACGGCGCCGACATTTATCACCCCGGACAGGACGCCGTCGCCCTGCGCAAACGAGTCGGCATGGTCTTCGCCCTGCCCATGCCCCTGCCCATGAGCATCTATGACAACATCGTCTACGGCCCCCGCCTCGACGGGGTGCGCGACCGCGCCCGGCTCGACGCCCTAGTCGAAAGCACGCTCCAGGCGGCCTTCCTGTGGGACGAGGTCAAGGACCGCCTTCACACCTCCGGCCTGCGCCTCTCCGGCGGCCAGCAGCAGCGCCTCTGCCTGGCCCGCACCCTGGCCATGGCCCCCGATGTTGTCCTGCTCGACGAGCCGTGCTCGGGGCTGGACCCCATCTCCACCGCCCGCATCGAGGACGCCCTGACCGCGCTCAAGGCCCGCTACACCATCATTCTGGTCACCAACAACACCAAACAGGCGGCGCGCGTTGCCGACGACACCGCCTTCTTCCTCATGGGCGAACTGGTCGAATACAGCGACACCCGCCAGCTCTTCACCGTCCCCCGCGACTCCCGCACCAACGACTATGTCACCGGACGCTTTGGCTAACATGGAACCCAAGATCGACATCGTCGGCCTGAACCTGCACTACGGCGCCTTTCACGCCCTCAAGCAGGTTTCCATGCCCGTTGCCGACCGCCAGATCACGGCCCTCATCGGCCCGTCCGGCTGCGGCAAGTCCACCCTCCTGCGCGCCCTCAACCGCATGAACGACCTCATTCCCGGGGTCCGCGTCACCGGCCGCGTCGCCCTTGACGGCCGCGACATTTATGCACCCGGAACCGACGTCTGCGATCTCCGCAAGCGCGTCGGCATGGTCTTTCAGCGCCCCAACCCCTTCCCCCTCTCGGTCTGGGACAACGTCGCCTTCGGCCTCCGGGTCGCCGGCTGGGGCAACGGCGAAAAGCTGCTGGAACGCGTCGAATACAGCCTGCGGGCCGCCTGGCTGTGGGATCATGTCCGGGACAAGCTCCATCGCTCCGCCCTCGACCTGCCGCTGGACCAGCAGCAGCGGCTCTGTGTCGCCCGCCTGATCGCCGTCGAACCAGAAGTCATCCTCATGGACGAACCCTGCTCCGCCCTCGACCCCATTTCCACCGCCAAAATCGAGGAGCTGATGCTCGATCTCAAAAAAGACTACACCATTGCCATCGTCACCCACAACATGCAGCAGGCCGCCCGCATCTCCGATGTTTCCGGTTATATGTTGCTGGGGGAGATGATCGAATTTGGCCCCACCGCCGCCCTGTTCACAAGTCCCCAGGACCGCCGCACCCAAGATTACATCAGCGGTCGTTACGGCTGATCCGGCTTCCCCAACCCCCCGCATCACCAGTCGAGGCCCCCCATGGAACGCCACTTCGACGAGCAGCTCAACCAGCTCAAAAACCACCTGGTCCGGATGTGTGCCACCGCGGAAACCATGATCCATGACGCCATCCGGGCGCTGGTCAGCCGCGAAGCCGCCCACCTCGCCTCCATTCCCCAGTATGAATCCGAGGTCAACGGCATGCAGCTGGCGATTGACGAGACCTGCTTCACCCTCATCGCCCTGCACCAGCCGGCCGCGGCCGACCTGCGCTTCATCCTCGGTGCCGCCAAAACCTGCACCGAACTGGAACGGTTGGCCGACCTGGCGGTCAACATCGCCGAAAAGACCGAGCACCTGCTCCGTGAGCCCGAACTCACCCCCTTCGTCATCATTCCGCGCATGTCCGCCATTGCCACCGGCATGGTCAAGGACAGCCTGCACGCCTACGTCAACCGCGACACCGGCAAGGCGTTTTCCATCTTCAAGCAGGACGATGAGCTCGACGACCTGTGCCAGGAAATGATCGACAAGATGAGCGAGTTCATGATGGCGGAACCCGCCGGGGTGCCACGCGCCCTGGATCTGATCTTGATCGCCCGGCACCTGGAACGCATCGGCGACCACGCCACCAACATCGCCGAAAATGCCATCTTCGTGGCGGACGGCCGCGATGTCCGCCACCATCACGTCGCGATCGCGCCGCCGCCCGCCGACTGACCCGGAACCCGGGCGGTCAACGCACCAGCAAGGCGTGCAGCACCCAATAGACCAGGGCCGTAAAAATGGCGGTCAACGGCATGGTCAGGATCCAGGACCAGAGGATGTTGCGGGCGGTGACCCAGCGGACCTTGGCGGCGCGCTCCACCGTGCCCACCCCCATGATGGCGCCCGAGATCACATGGGTGGTGCTGACCGGAACGCCGTAGTGCGCGGTGGCCATCAACACCAAGCCGGCGGCGGATTCGGCGCAGAACCCCTCCATGGCCCGGATCTTGGTGATGCGCGTGCCCATGGTCTTGACAATGCGCCAGCCGCCGAACATGGTTCCGAGGGCGATGGCGGAGTAGCAGGAGAGGACCACCCAGTGCGGGATCTCCGCCGTTTTTGAGATGAAGCCGCCGGCCGCCAGCGCCAGCGCGATGACCCCCATGGTCTTCTGGGCGTCATTGCGGCCATGCCCGGTGCAGTACCAGGCGGCAGACACCAGCTGCAAGCGCCGGAACAACTGTCCCGCCCAGGCCGGGTTTGACTTCCGGAACAACCAGATGATGGCCGTGGTGAACAGCAATGCCGCCACCAACCCCATGACCGGCGCCACCAGGATGAAGGCCGCAATCCACAGCACCACCGACCACTTGACCACCCCAAAACCGGCGGCGGCCACCCCGCTGCCCACCAGTCCGCCAATCAACGCATGACTGCTGGAGGTCGGCAAGCCCAGCAGCCACGTGAGAATGTTCCACAACACCGCGCCGGACAGGGCGGCCAGCAGCAAGGTCAGCTTGACGTCCGGCGAGGTCAGCAAGGCGATGCCGCCAGCCCCCACGGCATCCAGGTCGATGATCTTGCCCACCGTGTTGGCCACCGCGACGCCGCCAAAGAAATAACCGGTGAAGTCGGCCAGCCCCGCCATGATCACCGCCTGCCCCGGGGTCAGGGTGCGGGTGATGACAATGGTGGCGATGGCGTTTGCCGCATCGTGAAACCCGTTGAGGAAGTCGAAGATCAAGGCGATGATCACCACGACAACCACCAAGATCAGGAGCGTGTGCTGGTCTAATGGCATGGCGCCCTTATCCTTGCTTGACCACGACGCCGCGAACCAGCTTGCCGATGTAGTCGGAGCAGTCCACGACCGACTCCAAATGCTCGTACAGCTCCTTCAGGCGGATCACATCGATCGGGTTTTTGTTGTCCTTGAACAGTTCCGCCATGCTCTGATGGAACAGCTCGTCGGCCTTGTTCTCCAGCGAATGCATGGCGCGGGTGCTTGAGGTGATGTCCCGGCGATGGCGCAACGCCACCACCAGCTTGCCCATCTCCGTGGTGATCTCCAAAATGATGTCGGCAAACCGCCGGACGTTGGCCGGCACCTGGCGGATGGAATAAATCTCGACCTTGCGCGCCACGCTGTTCAGGATGTCCAGGGCGCGGTCAATGTTGATCGCCATCGTGTGGATGTCTTCACGGTCGATCGGGGTGATGAAGGTCGCGTGCAATTCCTGGATGATCTTCCGCTCCACCGCGTCGCCGCGGATTTCGCATTCCTTGATTTCCGCAATGCTGTTTTCGATTTCCTTCTCGTCCAGCGTGTCCAGGTTGGCGACCAGGTTCTTGAACAGCTTGCTGGCCTCTATCAGCACATCCACCTGCTCGGTGAAGTAGGTGAAGAATTTGGTTTCGCGCGGCAGAAGAATATCAAGCAGGTTGAGCTTCATGCGGCCCTCAATTGGGAAAGTGACGCGGCATTGGCACGCCGGCCCATAAGATATCCCGACGATCGCGCTTTTCCTCTCCGGTTGACTTTTCCGGAATCCTTGGTTATCTTACGTAACGGGGCAGGGGTACATTGGATATTCAAGGATCGTGGTTACCATCATTCGCTCATTGTACGAGTTGCAGGAATTGGAACTGGTTTTGGCTGAAACGCGCATCCTCCATCAGGAGGCGCCCAACACTCCGGACACCGGCGCGGTGGAAGCCAAAATTGCCCGTTCCCGGGCCAAGATTTCCCACGAACACCTCCGCCGCTACGATCTGCTGCGCCGCAAGCACCCCTTGGCGGTGGTTCGGGAACGTAGCGGTTCCTGCAGCGGCTGCAATTTGAATGTGCCGCAGGGGGATCTCAACCGCATGCGCCGGGGCGAAATGGACTGGTCTGTCCCAATTGCGCCCGCTTCATTCTCCTCGCCTCGGATTGAATCAAAAGCATGGACATCAAAGCCTTACTCCCCCGGCATCATGTGTTGCTGCATCTCGCCGCCGCGCCGCGCCGCGAGTTGTTGCGGCAGTTGGTTGCGCCGCTGGCCGAAGACGGTCTGGTCACCGACCAGGAACAGTTGCTCGACGACTTGGAACACCGGGAAGACCAGATCACCACCCAGATCCGCAAGGACATTGCGTTGCCGCACGCCCGCTCCGACCGGATCCGCCGGCTGGCCTTTTGCGTCGGCGTGGCCGAGGGGGACGGCCTGGTCTATGATCCCGCCTCCGGGCCCCATTGCCGCGTCCTCTTCCTGATTGCCGTTCCCTCCCTGGCCCCCACCGCCCACTTGGCCCTGCTCCAGCACTTGGTGCATTTTTCCGCCGACCACCGGCGGGTGCTCAAGCTGGCGGCCGCCGCCACGCCGGCCCAGGTGGTCAGCGCCCTGGCCGCCTACAAGGGCGTCAAGTGAAACGACGGCCCCGCGTCACCATCGGCCCCCAAGACGGGGGCGGCCCCTTGCTCGGCTTTCTCATCCGGCGCTTCACCTACCACGACGGCGCCGCCTGGAACACCATGCTGGACCAGGGGCGCGTCCTGGTCAACGGCCTTCCCGGCCAGCCCGACACCACTCTCCGGTGCGGCGACGAGGTCGAGTACCGCGTGCCGGACCTGGCCGAACCGCCGGTTCCCGACGTTGTGCCGGTGCTGTATGAGGACGAGCGCGTGCTGGCCGTGGACAAGCCGGCCATGCTGCCCTGCCACCCCGGCGGCCGCTTCTTTGCCAACACCCTGTGGAGCCTGCTCCGCCAGCAGCATGGCTACCGGCACCTAGCCCTCGTCAACCGGCTGGACCGTGAAACCTCCGGCATCGTCCTGCTGGCCAAAACCGCCGAGGCCGAAAACAACCTGCGTTCCCAGTTCGCCCGGCGGCTGGTCGAAAAAGTCTACTGGGTCATTGTTGAGGGCGCCTTTCCGGACACCTTGGAAGCGAACGGCTGGCTCGAGCCCGAACCTGATGCTCCCGTGCGCAAAAAACGCCGCTTCCGCCCTGGCACGCTGGAAGAACAGGCCGCGGCGGCGGCATCCCGCCCGGCCGTCGGCGCCCCCCGCCCCGGCCGGGTTGCCGCCCCGGCGAATACCGCCGCCACCGCCCCCATTCCGTCGACCCCCGAGTGGGCGGAAACCCGCTTCCGCCTGCTCCGCCAGGGCAACGGCCTGTCGCTGGTCGAGGTCCACCCCCGCACCGGCCGCACCCACCAGATCCGTGCCACCCTCTGTTCGCTCGGGTTTCCGGTGACCGGCGACAAGCTGTACGGTTTGGACGCCCATTTTTTTCTGCGTTTCCGCGAAGGCACGCTGACCGACGACGACACGGCGCGGCTGCGCCTGTCCCGCCAGGCCCTGCATGCGGCCAGCCTGCGCTGCCGCAATCCGCAGTACGGCCAGGAACTGCTCCTGAAAGCCCCCATGCCGGCGGAAATGGCCGCCCTGCTCTAGCCGGGATTATTCATCATTGTCGCTCAGACCTTGCAGGCCGGCGGAATGTCTCCGCCGCGCTACAAGCGGTCAACCGCGGCTCACTTCCGGGCCAGGTACTTGTCCACTTCCGAGGCGGTGATCACCCCGTAGTTGGCGGCACCCAGCCAGCCGGACATGATGATGCCGACCGAACCGGTGTGGAACAGGCCGCCGGCCTGTTTGTGCAGGTCCATGCTGAAGGGCAGGCCGTTGAACTTGGTGCCAAAGGTGGCGCCGTTGAGGTGCCGGGTGTAGCGGGCGAAGGTGCACGGGGTTGCCGCCTCGGTGTAGTCGACCAGGCGGCGGACCTCGGGCAGGTAACGCTCCAGCGCGGTGAGGGTGTCCTCGATCATGGCCCGCTTGGCGGCATGATAGGCCGCGTCGTCCAGGCCGGCCCAATCCTCCATGCGGGCATTCATCGAGGCGACAATGGTGTGCCGGTCCGTCCCCGGCCGGATGCTGGGATAGTAAATGGAATACGTGCGACTGGTGATGCGCGGGGCGCACAGCGCCGCCGAATCGAACTCGGGATGCACAGAGGTGAACAGCAGGTCACCCAGGAACGGCAGTTTTTCGCCGGGCTTGATGCCGATGTAGACCTGGCAGCTGCTGGTGCTCAGCCGGACCCGGTCCAGGCCGGCGGCGAACTCCGGCGACACCGATTCGCGCCCGGCCAGTTCGAACACGGTCCGGTGCAGGCTGCCGTTGCTCACCGCGGCGCGGCAGGCAACGGTCCGGCCATTGAGCTGGACGCCGCGCACCCGGCCGCCTTCAATCAGTATCCGTTCCGCAAGGCAGTGCTTTTCCACGTCCACGCCGGCGTTGCGGAGTTCGCGCTCCATCATCTCCAGCATCAGGTCGGTGCCGCCGGTGAAGGTATAGACGCCCTTGCTCATGAAATTGCCGAACACAATGCCGTAGCTGACGGCGGGCTCGTCGAGGGTGGAGCCGTTGGCGTAGGCGATCGGCTCCATGAGGAAGCGCCAGACATCGGTGCGGCCGGGGAACAGGCGGTTGAGGAATTCCCGCGTCGTCTCGCCCTGGTTGTCGTAATAATTCATGCCCGCCAGAGCCTGGAAGAAGGCGGCCACCGTTTCGGGGGCCAGCCGGAACCGCCCGGTCAGATGGCGGGTGAAATCGGCGGTGTCAAAGGTGGTGTCGAGGGAGAACTGGGGATTGTCGAAACGGATGCTGGCGACCTGCGTCACGCGGTCGGAAAAATCCTTGCCCCAGTATTTCCGGAACGACTTGGCCATGCCCACGGGAAAACCGTGGAGCGCCACGTCGAACAGGTGGCCGCGACGGCGGAAAAACGTGGCCAGGCCGCCGAGCATGCCGTGCTGCTCCGCCAGCAGCACCCGGTGCCCGGCCGCGGCCAAGCGCCGGGCGGCGGTCATGCCGCCCAGCCCGGAACCGATGACAATGACATCGTAAGAGTCGCGCATAAGGGACGGGCAATGTAAACCCATCCGGGCCATCTTCAACGGCGCCCCGCGGACGCCGCCGGGCGGCGGAAACGCTCCATCCCCGGTTTATTTTGCCGGAACGGCGGGTTTTGCCGGGGTTGCCGGAGCGGCCGGCGCCGTAACGGCCGGCTTGGCGGGGGCGGGCCGCTGGCAGAGGTACCCCCGTTCGTTGAGGAAGTAAAACACCACGCCGAGGATAACCAGGATTGCCAGGAGCCACGGCCACGCCGGCTTCTTTTCGGCAAAGGGGTCGCTCATCGCCCGCTCGGAGTTGGGGGGCAACACCGCCAGTTTGGTCAGCGATCCGCCAAACGGCACGTTGATCTTGGCGCGGACGTTGACCGCCCAGCCGTTGGCGTCCAGGATCGGCCCCAGATTGCGCTGCCGCAATTTGAGCCAGGCAATGACCATCGAGGGCAGCGAAATGGCCAGCATGATGCCGATGATGGCCAGCGGCATCTGCCAGGTCGGCAGCTTGGCGAAGGCGCCGAAGATGCCGCCCAAAGCGGCCAGCAAGGTGGCCAGCACCAGGCCGATGGCCGCCAGCATGCCGGGATCGACCTTCTTGGGCGGCACCGGGGGCGGCGGCGGGCTGGCCGGGGACGGCGTAACGTTGGTGACGGCCTCGGTTTTGGCCTGCATCTTGGCGGTGGCGTTGGCATCGGCGGCGGCGGCGCGCTTGGCCACCTGTTCCTCGATCATGCGCAGGCACTTCTTGTACGGCGCCCAAAAAGCCTGGCGGATGCTGATCGGATTGTCGACGATCTTGCTGATGGTGGCGTCCCAGTCGCGCCCCAGACGGTCGTAAAAGACACCGTTGCGGCCGACCATCAGATTGTCGCAGTCGCCGCCGGTGAAGGCCGCGGCGACCTGCATTTTCTCGCCGGACGGCCGGGTGCAGTCGCAGTAGGCCAGGTAGGTCTTGGCGAGTGCGGCGAGCGCGGCGTGCTTGCCGGCATCGGCGACATTGACGCACAGGTCGCAGCTCCGGCCGTCCAGGTAGAGCGTGCCGGCCTGGAACACCGCCTTGTCCTTGCGGCCGTAAAAGTCGCGGAACGAGACAAAGTTGTTGAGCAGCCGGCAGAGGTCGCGGCTCAGGTGCGTCAGCTTGTCGACCTGGGTGATGGCGGCGGCTTCCGGCGCTTTTTTCAGGTCTTCGGCGATCAGCGCTTCCACGGCCGCCCGGCCCGGCCCGGCCAAAACCGTACGGACGCGCTCCAACCCCAGTTTTTCCACCGCGGCGCCGGCCTTGGCCCCCTGCCAGGCCTCAACCGCGGCGAACTTCGCCCGG
>JBAZJM010000157.1:0-10473 GCA_041651315.1 Lentisphaeria bacterium
TAGGATTGAAAAAACCATTTTTCATCAAGGGGCATCCAAGTCAAAACATGCTAAAACATACCCTTAAAAACGCCATTACCCAATCATAGGTTGGTTGAAATAGATACAAAGTGGTGTGTTTGGGATATTTTTAAACCGGCGCCCGCCGCCATATTGACGGGTACACGGAAGTGGACCACCACTACCGGTAAAACCACAAACCAGAAATAAGGAAACAGGCCATGACGCTCATCCGTTCAAAAAAACAGATACGCCGCGCCGGAGCGGCCATCTTGTTGATGGCGGGCGTTGCTCAGGCTGCGGTCGTTAGCGTGGAGAACTCCTCGTTCGAATCGCCGAACTTGGCCGCCGATTCAACCTTTTCTGTTCAGCCCTATGATGATGGAAATGTGGTTGCGGAGTCCGGATGGGATTTTCGCGGTGGTTATCGCGATCTTTTCGACAACCGAACCGCTCATGCCGCGTATGGCGATGGTGGCAGTCAATACATGACCCTTTTCTACCAAGACGCCCAAGTAAACGTCAATCCGGGGTTGGCCATCGGTCGGTTCACGCAGACGTTGGCGACCGACTTTGCGGCCAACACCACGTATACCCTCAAGGTTCAAGTTGCCCGAAACACAAGCTGGAACTACGCCGGTTATGAAGTCGGCCTGGCATCAGGAGCCGCCTATTGGGCCGGCATCACCGACAATGACTATTCCCTGGGAGGCACGTGGGACGCGGTGAAGACGACGGGGGCCAAGGCGACTGTCGATGGCGCTTGGACCTTGGTGACACTTAACTACACGACCCCGGCATCAGGCGGGCCGGTCGGCTCTCCGATTGTACTGGTGTTTGCCGGCGGTTTGCTTGGCAATACAGCCGGTGATGAAAATTATGTCGTCCTATATGACGCCGTATCGTTGGAAGCGTCCTCCGTTCCCGAACCGGCCACCCTCGGCCTGCTGGCGCTGGGCGGGTTGGTGTTGCTCCGCCGCCGGCGGTGACCGGCGCCCAGACCATCCGGGTGGCTTGGGGGGGGGCATCCGACAAGTCCGACAGGTCGGATATGTCAGACATCCCCCCCCAAGGGCAAGCCGACTAGACGAGGCACTCTTCCATGAAACGCTTCTTCACCCTCATTGAACTGCTGGTGGTGATCGCCATCATTGCCATCCTGGCCAGCATGTTGCTGCCGGCGCTGGGCCGGGCCAAGGACAAGGCGAAAATCGCCGCCTGTGCCGGCCAGTTGCGCGGGCTCAGCCAGGGCTGTTTCATCTATGCCGCCGACTACAACGGCTACGTTCCGACAAACCACAACTTTTTCGGGTACTATCAGCACCTTGCCCATGACAACAGTTACAACGAATGGTGGAATTTGGGCCTGCTGTTCAAGGTCGGCACCGTTGCCAACCCGCAGGCCTTTTACTGCCCCAGCTATCAGCAGAGCAGCACCGATCCCGATCCCAACGTGCCGGCCTACAGTCCCGCCGTCGCCAAACAGTGGAACCACCCCAGCGGCCTTGCCATCGGCATTCCCTACACCTACCTGGTTCCGCATTTGTCCAATGTCCAAGGCCCCTCCGGCGGCAATTTCACCTACACGGCGGAAAACCTCAAAGGCTGGGAAGCCGACGGCAACGAGGGCGGGTACAAATTCTGGAGCTGTCCCGCCGATGGCCTGGGCAATCTGACCATCGCCAGCGACCTGCTCTACAACCAAAGCAATTGGACGCATGCCAAGGACAACGGCTTCAATGCCGCATTCGGCGACGGCGGCGTCAAGTTCACCCGCAGCTCCCTGGCCTATGACGGCAATAGCTGGCCGGGCTGGTGGAGCGGCGGCAGCCGTTCCATCCACTGGTTCTTCTCCGATTTTTCCAAAAACCGCTGATCCGGCACCGGTTCCCAACCGTCTTCTGTGCCACGCCCCCAAGGACGCGCCTCCCATGTTCGGTTTCTGTTTAAACAACGTTTGCCGCACGCTAACCCTGGCCTGCCTGGCGGCCGGCGCCGTCATGGCGGACGGCCTCAACGTCGCCGCCTATGGTGCCAAGGGTGACGGCAAAACCGATGACACCCCGGCTTTCCGGCAGGCCTTCTTGGCCGCCGGTACCGCCGCCCGATGCGTGACGGTGCCGCCCGGCACCTATCTCCTCGGCCCCCAGCCGTTGGAACTGCCGCCCAACGTCACCCTGCGCGGCGCCGGCGCCACCACCGTGCTCAGGGCCGCCCCGTGCACCACCACCCTACTGACGCTGAAGGACGGCTGCGCCCTGGCCGATCTCGCCTTCGATGGCCGCCAGGCCAAGCCCGGCGAAGCCAACGATCCCGGCCTGATCATGATCCAAGGTGCCAAGGCGATCCGGCTGGATCGCCTCCGTTTCGACCATGTCGACCGCGACTGCGTCTTCCTTGATCATGCCGGCAACGTCACCATTGCCGACTGCGATTTCGCCATGGTCGGCCTGGCCATCAATACCGTGTTCTCCCACCACCTGCGCATCACCGGCAACCGGATCACCGACGCCCGCGTGCATGGCATCGAAATCTGGGGCATGTACAACTGGGAACTCCAGGACACCTCCGACATTATGATCACCGGCAATTACGTCAAGAACGGTGGCGCCGGCGCCATTTGGGCCTCCGGCGGCCGTGACCTTGTCCTGGCCAACAATGTGATCAACGGTGCCACGGATGTCGGGCTCGACCTGGAATGGTGCGAAAACGCCGTCATTACCGGCAACAGCGTGCGCCGCTGCAAGAACGGCGGCATCTCCCTGTTCTTCGCCTGCCGCAACATCGCCATCACCGGCAACGCGGTGACCAATGATTACCCGATCAGCGAGGCCGACGCCAAGGAAGGCTGGTGGGTGCGCTCGGGCATCTGGCTGACCTACCCCAACCGTGGCGAATTCAAGGGCGACCACGGCCACCGCGACATTACCATTGTCGGCAACACCATTACCTGCGCCCCCGGCCAGCGCCGGGCCATCTGGATCGGCGGTGAAAGCCAAAACGTGGTCATCAACGCCAACGCCATCAATGGCGGCGGCGTGTGGTACGGCGGCGAACACCAGGTCAACCCCATGATCCTCAGTGAATTGCCAGTAAACACCGTGGTGCCCGCCGTGCCTCCGAAAAAGTAACCCCCATCCCAATGGCGGCCTCTCGCCCACCCCCGCAAAGGACAGCGCAAGTTGACCGGTCACTCCGACTCCCTGCGGTCGCTGCGTTCCCGGCTCTAAAAAACCGGTTCCAGATTCTCCCCCCCCCTTCTACGGGTTTGACATTCAGAATTTTCCCCCAACGTGAGACAGGCCATCTTGCCTGTCCTGGCCCTCCGCAGGGTTGCGGCGCGACGAACGCCCCCTGGCCGCCCGGGGCCGGGCGGCTTCCTTCAATATTCGACTTTCAAAATTAGTGTCAACGCGGACCGCCTTTAAAGAATTACAAGATATTACATCCCATGTCATTCCAGCTTCCATTCCGCCAGATTCACCTGGACTTTCACACCGGCCCCGGCATTCCCGATGTCGGCGCCGAGTTCGACGCCAACGCCTTTGCGGACCAACTGGCCGCCGCCCATGTCAACAGCGTCACCCTGTTCGCCAAGTGCCACCACGGTCATCTTTATTACAACACGCGCCACCCGGCGCGGCATCCGGGGCTGCGGCCGGGCCTGGATCTGCTGGGCAAACAGATTGCCGCCTGCCACCGCCGCGGCATCCGCGCGCCCATCTACCTGAGCACACAGTGCGATGAATTCGCCGCCACCACCCATCCCGAGTGGCGCGTGGTCACCCCGGACGGCCGGCTGGCCGGGTCACCGTTGGACGCCTGCTGGCACTTGGTGGACATGTCCAGTCCCTATCAGGATTACCTCGCCGACCAGGTGGCCGAGGTGCTGAAACAATTCAGTCCCGTGGACGGCATCTTCCTCGACATGTGCTGGGACCAGCCAAGCATCTCCACCTGGGCCCTGGCCGGCATGCGCAAGGCCGGCCTCGACCCGCTCCGGGAGGCGGACCGGATGGCCTATGCGCACCAGGTGGCGCTGGACTACATGACGCGTTACCAAAAACTGGCCGTCCAGCTCACCGGCAACCCGGACCTGCCGGTCATGTTCAACTCCCGCCCGCTGTGGAACGTGGCCGCGGAGAAGAAATTCCTGCGCCATGTCGAGATCGAGGCCCTGCCCACCGGCGACTGCGGGTATATGTACTTCCCGCTCAACGTGCGCTACGTCCGCACCTTCGGCCTGCCCACCCTCGGCATGACCGCCCGCTTCCACAAAAGCTGGGCCGATTTCGGCGGTCTCAAGCCCCAGGCGGCGCTGATGTACGAATGCTGTCAGATGCTGGCTCATGGCGCCTGTTGCAGCGTCGGCGACCAGCTGCACCCGCGCGGCGCCCTTGACGCCGGCGCCTACGACTTGATCGGTTCCGTTTACCGCCACGTCGAGGCCTGCGAGCCGTGGTGCGCCGGCGCGGCGCCGGTCACCGACCTCGCCGTGATCCGCGTACCCGCCACCGGTTTCTTCGAGACCCCCGGCAACGCCAACGAGGGCGCCGTCCGCGCCCTCACCCAGCTCAAGCAGCAGTTCGACCTCATCCCCGCCGGCAACGCCTTCGACAGCTACCGGGTCATCGTGGTCCCGGAAGGCGTCACCATCACTCCGGAACTGGCGGCGCGCTTGAAACAGTATGTCGCCAAGGGCGGCGCCGTGCTGTTCTCCGGCAGCGCCGGATTCACCGCCGACCACCAGCCGGTGCTCGGCATCCGGCAAGGCGTCGTCTGCACGGGGGAGTCACCGTTCACCACCACCTACCTGCGTTTCACCGGCAGCCTTGCCGCAGGCATTGCCGCCAACACTGACCATGCCATGTACGAGCGCGGCCGGCGCCTCACCCCTGCCGCCGGCGCCACCGGCCTGGGGAACGTTGTCGAACCGTACTTTGAGCGGAGCTGGGATCATTTCTGCTCCCATGCCCAAACTCCCGGAAAGACGCTTTCCCCCTATGTCGCCGCCGTGCGCAAGGGGCGGATTATCACCAGTGCCCTCCCGCTCTTCAAAGCCTATGGCACCCACGGCAGCCTCGCCTGCCGCCACCTCATCGGCAAGCTGCTGGAGCTGCTGCTGCCCGAGCCGCTGCTGCGCGTCACCGCGCCCAGTTTCGTCGAGGCCACCGTCACCCGCCAGCCCAGGCGCCACATTGTCCACCTGCTCAGCTACGCGCCGGTGCGCCGGGCGCCGGGCCTGGACATTGTGGAGGAGGCGTCATGGGTCAAGGCGCCGGCCGTCGCCCTGCGCCGGCCCAAGGTCCCCAAGCGAGTGACCCTGCAACCGGAAGGTGTCACCCTGCCCTGCCGTTACCGCCACGGCTATGCCGAAGTCACCCTGCCGGAACTTTCCGGCCACGCCATGCTGGTGTTCGAGGACTAGAGCAGCGCCGCCACATGCACCGCGCTCAGATCGTGGTCGTCCACCGCATAGGGGATGAGGTCATAGGCGATGCCGGCGGGCTTGAACATCGGCGACTGTTGCGCCTGCGCCTTGACGGTGGCGGCCCACGGAAAACTGCTGTTCAACGGCACCGATACCGTTTTTGCCTTTTCTTTGGCGTGACAGGAATGCCTCCTCGCGGCTGGCACAGCCGCGGCTACAGCAACACCCCAATCCTGTAGCGGCGCCCGTGCCAGGCACCCTCCACCAAAACCGGAGGGAGCGACACCGGATCACCCCAACGTTTATGGGATGGCGGTGAGGCGGTTCCCAAACCCTCCGTCAAATCTATTTGTGCCTTTTGCGGATTCCGCAGGCCGCTTCTGTGCGACAAATCACGATTGGGACGGCAGGGGCGGCCTGCGGAATCCGCAAAACGATCAAAAGTTTTAGGAAGGGGTTTGGGGAGCACCCTTTTCCCAAAAGGGTGGCCCCAACCAACTGCCCCGCACCCTGTATCCGGCGTATTGTGCCGTCAATGGGTGTGGGCGGCGGCGCGGAGTTCATGGCGGCGGCGGACCAGGCTGGCGACTTCGCCGGCCAAGGCGGCGGCGCGGCCGCGGTCGGCCTCGCCGGCCAGTTCGCGGTTTTTCGCCGTCAACTCCCGCTCCAGCATGACCAGGTCGAGCCGGGACAGGCAGTCCTTCATGGCACGGCGGGCGCGGGCGGCGGCGCGGACGGCTTCCGGATGGTCGGCCGCCGGTGGCGTGAAATCACCGTCCATCAACACCCGGGCAACATCGGGATGGGCGGCCAGGTCCTGGTCGGCCGAGAGATCATGGGCGGCCAGCGCCCACTCCCCCTGGCCGGCGTGGGCCAGCACCAGATTGAGGGCGCGGCCGACCGGGGTGCCGCCGATCCGCTCGGGGGGCAGGAGCGCGGCCAGTTCCACCGCCAGCGTTTCGTAATGGAGCGTCAGGTCAAGCAGCATGCGTTCAACGGCCAGGGCCGGATCGCTTCCCGCCAAGGACGGGCCGCCCAAAATGGCGGCGGCCTGGGCGCCGCCGTCCCGCCGGGGCGCCGGCGCCTGGCCGGTATCGGCAACGGCGGCGGCGGGGCCGCCGCCTGCTCCAGCAGGCTCCTGGGCAGAAGAAGCCGGCGGCCGGCGGGCCGGCGAATTCTTGCGGCGCGCCAGGGAGGCAAACAGGGCATCCTCAGGCAGGGCGGTCTCGCCGGCCAGCCATTGCACGGCGGCGGCACGTCCCACCGGATGGGGCATTTCGCCGATGATGGCGAGCACCGCCTCGGCGATCAGGGTGCGGCCTTCGGCGCTTTGGGGGTCATGCTGGGAGCGGGCCTTGTCCAGTACGTATTGCAGGGCGTCCCGCGCCTGGCGCATGACGGCCGCCAGCGCTTCCGGGCCGCCGCGGCGGAACAGGCTGTCAGGATCGTCGCCGGGCGGCAGCGCCACAACCCGGGCGCTGAGGCCGACGGCCAGGGCCACGGCGATGGAGCGCAGGGCGGCTTTCTCGCCGGCCGTGTCCGCATCGAAGGCGAAGGTCACGACCTCGGACGATCGCTTGAGCAGGGCGGCATGGGTCTCGGTGAAGGCGGTGCCTTGGGGCGCCACCGCCTGGGTGACGCCGGCACGGTGGCAGGCAATGACGTCAAACTGCCCTTCGCAGATCAGGGCGCCGTGTTCCTTGAACGAGGTGCGGGCGAAGTGCAGGGCGTACAGCAGCCGCCCCTTGTGAAAGACCGGAGTCTCCGGGGTGTTGATGTACTTGGCCCCTTCCGGCTTGGCTTCCAGCGTGCGGGCACTGAAACCGACCACGCGCCCCATCTCGTCCCAAATGGGGAAGACCAGGCGGTCGCGGAAGCGGTCGTAGGTGCCGCCGCCCTCGCGCGGCACCAGCAGGCCGGCCTCAAGCAGGATGGCCTCGTCATAGCCGTGCTTGGCGCCCCAGCGGGTCATGCCGTCCCAGCCGCCGGGGGCGTAGCCCAGGCCAAACTGGCGCACCACCTCGTCGGGAATGTTGCGTTTGGCCAGATACTCGCGGCCGGGGGTGCCGGCCGCGCTTTCCCGGAGTTGCTGCTGGTACCAGGCGGCCACCGCCGTCATCAAGTCGAACAGGCGGTCGCGCGTCTTGCGCGGCGTGCCGCCGGGGCCGGCCTCGCCATCCTCGGGAATGACAATGCCGGCACGCTGGGCCAGCAGCCGCACCGCACCGACAAAGTCAACGTTTTCCTTTTCCTGGATGAAATGAAAAACGTTGCCGCTCTTCTTGCAGCCGAAGCAGTAGAAGGTCTGCTTCTCGGGCGAGATGGCAAAGGAGGGCGTTTTTTCGTTGTGAAACGGACAGCACGCCCAATGCCGGTTGCCGCGCCGTTTGACCGGCGTGTACCCCTCGATCACCGTGACGATGTCGCTGCGGTCCCGGACCTCTTCAATGATCCTGTCCGGAATGCCCGCCATGCGTCACCGCACCGTTTTTTTGGCCGGTGCGGACTTGGCGGACTTGGCGGTTTTGGCCGTTTTGGCGGGCTTGGCAGCCGCCTTGCCGGCGCTCTTTGCCGCACCAACGGCGGGTTTCTTGGCGCCGGCGGCGGGGGGAGTGGCGGCGGCGGTTTTGGGCAGTTCCCGCGCCAGCTGCAAAATCCGTTCCTGGATCTTGGCGCTCTGCAGGGTGTCGCCGGTCTTCTGGCATTCATTCAGGCAGAAGCGGTAATGCTTGAGGGCCTCGGTCGGATTCTTCAGATACTGGTCGAACAGCACCGCCAGGTTCTGCGGGGCCACCGTGTTCTGCGGCATGCGCTGCCAGGCCTTGGTGAAGTTGCGCCGGGCCAGCTCATACTGTCCCTGGTTGACCCACAGGACGCCGAGGGCATTGTACAGCTCGGGACGGCCTTCCAGGGAGGGGTAACGCTGCAGCATCTGCAGATAACGGGCCCCCTCGGGCAGGTTCTGTTCCAGCGCGCAGCGGGCCAGCAAAACCTGCAGGTCCTGGTTGTCCTTGCGCAATTCATAGGCCAGGCGCAACGGCGCCAGGGCGTCGGCAAAGCGGCCGTTCTCCGCCAGCGCCCACCCGTAGAAATACTGGGCGGCGAAGTTGTCCGGGGCCAGCGTGGCCGCCTGTTCGAGCTGCGTCAGGGCCTCATCGCCGCGCTGCATCTCCTGCAGGCAGATGCCGCGCAGAATACGGGCGGTCAGGTTGTTCTTGTCCTTGCGCAGCACCTTTTCGGTGATGTCGCTGGCCAGCTGCCAGCTGCCGTTGGCAGCCGCCATGTTGGCTTCCTTGAGCTTGGCCGGAACATTCATGCAACCGGTTGCCAGCACAGCCGCCGTCACCACGGCCGCCACCATCATCGAAACTCGCGCCATCATGGTCGTTATCCACTCCCGGCCGCCGCCGGTCTCCGGCGGACGTCCATGTGCGGTTGCCTTGCAAACCCAAAAACAATAGTGCCTACCATAGCGGGCCACGAGCGTCCGCGCAACCGCCCGTTCAGCCGAAGGAACAGATGTATTCGGCAATCCCCGTTTCCACGGCAATCTCAAACTTGGACTGGCCGGGAACCTGGAAGGCGGTGCCGGCGGCGCACTCGCGCCAGTCCGCCTCGTCGGCCACCCGCACCCGGCAGCGGCCGGCGATGATTTCCATCGTTTCCGGAGCCCCGGTATTGAAGGTGTAGCTGCCGGAATAGATGAGGCCCAGGGTCTTTTTGCGCCCGTCGGCAAGGTGCACGCTGTGGCTGACCACTTTGCCGTCAAAAAAGAGGTTGGCCTTGGCCGTCACGCTGACATTTTGGAACACGCTTTCCGCCATGAGATGAGTCACTCCGGATTTTTTCGATAGATGATAACGGGCACCCGCCAGCGGCGCCCCCGCGAAATCGACGCCCAACATACCGGCCGCCGGGCGTTCCCGCCAGCCGGGAACGTCAGTATGAGTGTTGCCCGCTGTAGCTGAGCGCTTGTAGCGCGGCGGCGACGTTCCGCCGGGCTGCAAGCCCTGAACTACAGTTTGGTGAATAATCCAAGCTTAGTTTGAACAAGAGGCCACAGAGAGGTTTTTCTCCGTTCTCTCCGGATTGCTCCTGTTCAAATTCATGAATAATTCAGGTTAGGTTAAACATGACGTTTGAAAACGCCTCACGAGTCACGCATCACGTTTTCTGCTTTATTATTCCTGCTCCAGCAACTGCTCCAAAGCCAGCGCAGCAGCCTCCCAGTCGGCGGTGGCGGCGGCCTCGGCGGCCTGGATTTCCGCCAGGCGGCGGTTGAGCACGGCAAAATCCAGGCCGGCGGCCGGGCCGCCCAGCTTTTCCAGGATCTGCTGCTGTTCCGCGTGCAACGCCTCGACGGCAGTTTCGGCAGCGGTGATCCGTTTGTCCAGCGGCTGGCGGAGGCGGTGCAGTTCCTGGCGCAGCCGCGCCTCCTCGCGCTTGCGCAGCCGGCGTTCGTCGCCCTTGCCGGCCGCCGTTTCCCCTCCGGTGCGGCCGGCCGCCTCCGCCGCGGCGGCCTGGAGGGCGGCGGCACGGCGGGCGCGATAATACTCGTAATCGCCGTGGTAGCGCACCAGGACGCCCTCTTCGAAGGAAAAGATGGTGTCGGCAACCGCCCGGACAAACGTCACGTCATGGCTGACCAGAAAAATGGTGCCGGGAAAGTCACGCAGGGCGTTTTCCAGCATCTCCCGAGAGGCGATGTCCAGATGCGAGGTCGGCTCGTCCAGCAACAGGAAATTGGGCGGATTGACCAGCAGCCGGCAGAGCACCAGCCGCGACTTTTCGCCGCCGCTCAGCACCCCGGCCGGTTTTTCCGTGGCCTCGCCGCTGAAGCGGAAACCGCCCAGCAGGTTGCGGATCTCCTTTTCGCCCACTTCCGGCAGGGCCGCGGCGCGGACGGTGGCATACACCGTGCGGTCGGGATCCAGGGTTTCCAAATGGTCCTGCGAGAAATAGCCGGGCACCACCTGGTGCCCGAGCAGGCGCCGCCCCTCGGTCGGGGGCAGCGCGCCGGCCAGCACCCGCAACAGGGTGGT
>JBAZJM010000158.1:0-10365 GCA_041651315.1 Lentisphaeria bacterium
ATCCTCGACGGCCTCGACCCCGCCCTGCCGCACGACGACGCCACCGGGGTCATGAAACCCATACTCACGCGGAGCCGCAGAGAAGAATAGGGTGGCGGTTCTTTTCTTCTTCTCGCCGTGGTATTTATGTTTGGAACCCCCTTTTGAGGAAAGGCGGTTCCCAAACCCTCCGTCAAACCTGTTTGTTCCTTAACGCGGATGGCGCTTCCGCCACAAGCTACTCTGGCAACGCGTAAGGTCAGAGAAACGCGCTTGTGGCAGAAGCGCCATCCGGTTTAAGATGCAAAAGTTTTAGGAAGGGGTTTGGGGAGCACCCTTTTTCAAAAGGGTGGCCCCAACCTCATTCGACAAAACGGTCCTGCAACCATCACGATTTAGTAATTGCCTTCGCGGCGCCAGAGGTCGAGCATGCGGTGGTAGCGGCTGAGGCGCATGCCGGTGTAGATGCAGTTGGAGGTGGAGAAGATATAGCCGCCGCCGGGCATGCCGTGCTGCAGGGCGTAGCGTACGGCGGCGTCCACCTGCTCGTCGGTGCCGGTGTCGAGCAGGCCGCAGTTGACGTTGCCGATGAGGCACAATTCATTGCCGTACAGACGCTTGATCTCCGCGATGTCCACCCCGGCCTGGGGGTCGAGCGAGTGCAGGGCGTGGGGGCGGCACTGGGCCAGCTGGTCCAGGATCGGCATGATGTTGCCGTCGGTGTGCTTGATGGCGTAATAGCCCTGGTCGCGGTACCCCTGGATGAGCCGGGCCAGGTAGGGGGTGACAAACTCGCCGAACATGGCGGGGCTGAGGAACGGCCCGGAATTGAGGCAGTAGTCCGCGCACAGGGCAAAGCCGTCCAGGCCGCCGGGCCGGCGCAGGCGGCGCGCCCGCTCCAGGGCGTTGTCGACCATGGCGTCTGCCTCACGCTTGACCTGCTCTGGGGCGTCGGCCAGGCGCATGGTGAACTCCATCATCTGGTGGCCGTCGGGAATGCCGTAGGTGGCGTCGCCGTGCATCATCAGGAAGTAGCGGTCGCCGCTTTTCTCGCGGATGATCTCGATCAGGCGCAAGATGTCTTTTTCATCGTCGGGCGGGCCGTGAATGAAGATGGCGCTGTGTTCATAGCGTTCGGCGGTCAGGAGGTAGGTGTCGGCGATGTCCTGCAACTGCAGTTCGCGCTCCTTGGCCTCCATCTGGTCCCACTGGTGGAAGACGCGGTGGGTGGGGTGGACCTTGCCGAGCGCCTCCATGGTCAGGAAAAAGACCAGCTCAAAATGCGGCACGCGCCCGGTGAGGGGCTGATGTTCCAGGGCGGCGATGAAGCGTTCACGGGGGGTGGACTGGGCGGGGCTCATGGCAATTCCTTGGTTAAGAAGGGAAACCGGCGGCCCGGTGTGGTAGGACCATTGGGACATTTGGGACCATTAAGACTCTTGGGACGACCGGCCGCCCAACCACGACCGTCACAGATTGGTAGAAATACGTTTTTAAGGGGCTGGCGGTGAAGTATGTTGTTTCCATATTTTATCATCAAAAACGCGGCAACGGTATGGCCACCCGATGACAAAGATTGGTAAAAAATCAACACTAATTTCCACGGCCGGCGCCTTTCGCTGGCCGCTGCGCGCGCTGCCGGTGATCCGCACCAGCGGCCTGTTCCCCATGACGGTGGACGACTACCGCCGCCTTTACCGCTCCCCGGGCACCCATGCGCTGCATGTCTACCTGTACCCCGGTGAAATCCGCCTCGGCGACCGGGTCTGGCCGCTGGCGCCGGGCACCCTGACCCTGACTCCGGCGGGAACCGAGAGTGCCTACCGGCTGCTTCGGGACGACCGGCACTGGTGTGTGCATTTCGAACCGGCTGAAGCGGGGGTGGCCGGCCCGACGGTGGCGCTGCCCCTCTGCCAGTCCCTGGGCATGCTGGAGCCGCGAGTGGTGGAACGGTTGCGGCGGATCACCGAGCTGCACCACCGGCCGACCGTTCTGCCGGAACAGCGGGAGGTTCTGCAGGCGCGGGCCGCCGCGCTGTTCCAGGAACTGCTGCTGGAACTGGCCTCCGCCCTGCCGGCCGGCGGCGCAACGGGGCCGGCCGGCAGCGGCCGGCTGGAACTGGCCCTGCAGGAATTGACGGAGCGGATTGAGGCGCGGCTGACCCAGCCGCTGACCGTGCCGGCCCTGGCCCGGGCGGTCCGGGTCAGCCAGAACTACCTGGCCCGCCGCTTCCGGCAGCGGTTCGGCATGACCCTGCCCCACTACATCCTGGCGCGCCGGGTGGAAATGGCCCGGCACCTGTTGCGGAACAGCTCGCTGCCGGTGGGGAGCGTGGGACAGGCGGTGGGGCTGCCGGACCCGCACTATTTCAACAAGCAGTTCCGGCTCCTGGCCGGCGTCAGCCCCACCGCCTACCGGCAGGCCCCGGAGGGGTGACGGCAAGTCAGGGGGTATTTACAGTTGCCGATACATCCTTACCTCTGCGCGATCACCCCAGCGGCAATCAAATAATTGCGCAAAAATATCAATGCGCAATTATTTTATTGCGTAAGTGGTGGGGCCGTTGTACATTATTGGCAAACCAAGAACCGAAGGAGGCGTCATGAAAACACGTGTCGGACCACCTGTAACCGGGGATGATTTCTTTCCGCGGCATCTCGTGATTGATCGTCTGGTCCGTGCGTTACGGCGAGGAAATGTCTCTTTCCTTGGCCCTCGGCGTACGGGCAAGACCTCTATCCTTAAAGCCATCAAATCGGCTGCGCCTGATGGGTGGATCGGGATTTACGTCAATTTGGAAAAGCATCTGAACTGCCGGGAGGCGGAGGCATCAAGCTGGCCCCCGCCGCCGCCAAGGGATGGCGGCCGGCCGCTGATGCGTTTCTGAACTTCCTTATTGACTCCCAACTTCCTGTCCTGTTTCTGCTGGACGAGTTCCCGTGGTTTCTGGAATTGGTCGCCAAAAACTCCTCGCCGGATGATGTCAAAGAGGTTCTGTCTTGGTTTCGTAATGCCCGTCAGACGCTCAGCGACCATCCGGCGCGTTTCTTGGTGACGGGGTCGATTGGCCTTGATGGACTGGTACGGCGTCTCAGGTTGTTGCCGACCGTCAACGAATTCGACACGGTTGTCATTCCACCGCTTTCCGACGAGGAGGCTCTTGCCTTTCTCGAACAGCTTGCCAGCGGGGAAGGTGTTGCGCTTACGGCCTCGGGGCGGAAACAGATTCTCCAGTTTCTTGGCGCCAACTGGCCGATTCTTCTTCAACTGTTCGTTTCCGAGATACAGGAATGGCAGGTCGCGAACAAAAAAGATGCACCGTCGAAAACAGACCTTCAGCGCCTTTATCGCGAAGGATTGGTTGGGGGGAGCCGCAACAAATACTGTTCGGAAATGTGGGAGCGGTTGCCGAAGACTTTCAATGAAAGTGAATTGAGGCTCGCCCGCGAAATTCTGAAGGAGATCCGGTTGGCAGCGACAGGCGTGACGCGCGACCAACTCGAAGCGATTCACACCCGCCTGGTTCCCGACGCGGCCCATCGGGCGCTGGTGGCGGATGAACTGGACAACGTGCTCGACACATTGCGCCATGACGGCTACATCCTGAAGAGTCCGGCCCATGGTAACCGGACCGTTTTCGCCTCAAACATCCTGCGCGACTACTGGATTCAACGCCTTTCATGAACGCCATGAACTCCACCGCTTTTGCCCTTTACAATCCGGCTCTGTTGCCGCCCGATGTCCTGCTTGCCGAATACACGGCGCGCCGGGACCTGCTGGAAACCTTGCTTCGTGTCGTTCGCGAGAATGAACGCGGTAAACCGCCTCAACATGTCATTTTGATCGGCGCCCGCGGAACGGGCAAAACGACGACGCTCTGGGCCGTGGCCCATTCCATCGCGCGCGATCCGGAGCTTGCCCGCGCGTGGCAACCGGTCGTTTTTGACGAGGAAAGCCGCCGGGTCGGCGATTTGGCGGACTTCTGGCTGGAGTCCATTCGACAATGGGAATTCGCAACGCATTCCGATGCCGGACAGGCCGAGCGACTGCTCAACGAGAATCCCCCAGAGCTTGAGACGCAGGCGCGCCAAACTTTTTTAGCTGCTGTCGGTCGTTCCGGCAAGCGCGCGTTGCTGTGCATCGACAACCTGAACGATATTTTTGCCTCGATTCACGACCCCGAATCGCAGCACCGTCTCCGCGCATTCTTGATGGAAGATGATCGTGTCATGTTTCTGGGGGCGGCGACGCAGCTTTTCGATGCGGTCACCGGCCTGGATCAGCCGTTCTTTGATTTCTTCCGACGTTTCGAGCTCGCTCCGCTCTCGCTGGCCGAGATGCGCGCCGCCCTCCTGGCCATGGCCGCCCAGTGCGGGAACAGCCAAGTGCGCGAAACCATTGAGACACGCTCTGGCACGATTCGCACGTTGCACGTGCTGACCGGCGGGAATCCGCGGCTCATCAAGACCTTCTACCGCCTTTTGGCCGAAGGGTTGCGCGGCGACGTGCGGCAAGATCTGGAGCGGCTGATCGACGAGTTCACGCCCTATTTCAAGGCGATCCTCGACGCGCTGCCCATGCAGCAACAGCGCGTCATCGATGCCGTTGCGCTCGCGTGGGAGCCGGTCGAGGTCGCCTCAATCGCCCGCGCCACGCGCCTTCCCAGCAACCAAGTGAGCGCCCAGCTCCGCAACCTGACGCGCTCCGGCCTCGTCGTCGAAGCCGCCGGCACGCCGAAACGCAAGACTTATTTGCTCTCCGACCGTTTCTCCAACATCCATTATCTTATGCGCCATGGCCGTGCCGCCCGCCGCCGTTTCGACTGGTTCGTCCTGACGCTGGGTGCGCTCTTCCCCAACCCGGAACAGGCCGAGGCCATTGCCGGCGTTGCCGCCCGCACCGCTTGCGCAGGCGAGGAAGGGCTGCGCGATACGCGCGACCTGCTGTCCAGTGCGCTCACCCATGCGGAGGACGAGCAGTCCCGCCTCGGCATTCTCCATGCGACGTTCAAGGCGACATGGGATCAGGAGACACACGACCAGCTTCAGCGATGGCTGGATCTGGATCTCGCCAAGCAGCACTTGCCCACGGCGGCGGGCGAACTCGATATCATGGCTTTCTTCGCCCACATGCCGCGCGAACTTCGCAAGAAACTCGGATATAACCCTGAAAATGCCACGTGGTGGTATCAGTTGACCGATACTTTGGAAGCGCAGAAAGTTTGGATGCTTGCGGAAGCGGCGTACCGAAAAGCCATTGAGCTTGATCCGACGTCCGCCTATCCATGGAATGGTCTCGGCAATTTGCTACAAGACCATTTTGATCGGTACGCGGAGGCGGAAGCGGCGTACCGGAAAGCCATTGAGCTTGATCCGACGTCCGCCTATCCATGGAATGGTCTCGGCAATTTGCTGAAAGGCCATTTTGATCGGTACGCGGAGGCGGAAGCGGCGTACCGGAAAGCCATTGAGCTTGATCCGACATACGCCCATCCATGGAATGGTCTCGGCAATTTGCTGAAAGACCATTTTGATCGGTACGCGGAGGCGGAAGCGGCGTACCGGAAAGCCATTGAGCTTGATCCGACATACGCCTATCCATGGAATGGTCTCGGCAATTTGCTGAAAGGCCATTTTGATCGGTACGCGGAGGCGGAAGCGGCGTATCGAAAAGCCATTGAGCTTGATCCGACGGTTGCCTATCCATGGCATAATCTTGGGATTCTACTGCAAAATCACTTGGGACGATACGCGGAGGCGGAAACGGCGTACCGGAAGGCCATCGAACTCGCTCCGAATTATGCCCGCCCCTATTCCGGTTTGGCGAAAGTACTCCAGCGGGATTCCCAGCGGTTGGGCGAAGCGCGTGTGGTGGCAGGCAAAGGTTTGTTGCTTGATCCCGCGTACGGCTTTGCAAGGTGGATGTTCACACGACTTTGCCAGGGCGAAGCGACCTCATGGCGGGAAGTGCTTCCGACGCTGGCCGATTGGTGCGTGTCCCATCCGGGCGAAGTGGCGGTGTTTGATTTCGTTGTGGACGGCCTGATCCGGTTGGCGCGGTTGGCGGGGCCGGTGGAGGTTCTCAACTTGCTGGACGGCGCAAGCGATCCGCAACCGTTCGAGACGGTACGGGACGCGCTATTCGCCAGCGGCAATCGGGAGCACCTGCACCGGCTCGCCCCCGAGCGCCGGGTTGCAGTCCTTGAGATCATGAGGCGGATTTCCGAAAAACCGCAAGCAAATGGAGTTGAAAAGCAGCAGTAGCCAGGATTTTTTGTCCGTGTAGGTCCGTGCCCGTCCGTGTGAGTCCGTGCCGCCCTACAAATACCGCACGGCGGTTTCCTTGAGATGGCGGGTTTCGAGGACGTTTTGGAGGCGGCGCACGATGTTGCGGCGCAGGTCGAGCTCGAAGGGGGCGCTGGGGTCGAGGTGGGCGTCGTTGACGCGGGCGCCGACCACGAACTCGATGATGTCGCTGTCGAGCAGCAGGCCGGCCAGGCGGGTGACGCTGTTGACCGGCCCCGCGGTGGGGTCGCCGGCGCGCTCGAGCCGTTCCAGCAGTTTCTGCAGGGTGATGGCACCCTCACAGACCAGGGCGATGCCGGGCATGATGGCGAGCGGGGGAAGGTCCTCGTCCAGGTGTTCCAGGTCGGCGGTGAGCGGCCGGTGCAGTTCGCGGGCGGCGATGACCGCGGTGGTGCCGCCGCAGATGGCGACCTCGCCCGGGAAATGGACGATGCTGTCAGCCAGCAATCGGTCGTTTTCGCGGACGAACGGCGGGCCGGTGACGACCAGCAGTCGTCGTGGCCGGCGGACATAGAGCACGGCGCAGGAGGTGTCGTCGCGCGGCTGGCCGCCGTCGCGGCGGACCGCCTCCTCGACCACGCGCCGGGCGAGGTCGCGGGCGGCCATGGTGGGCACCGCCGTGACCAGGTTGCGGATGAAGGCGTGCAGCGCGCCCAGTCCCCAGCCCAGGGGGGTGCCGGGCCGCCCCATGCCGGCCTGGGTGACGCCGTCGGAGACCAGGATCAGGCGGTCGTTTTCATGGGTGCGGACATCGCAGGCCAGCAGGGTGCAACCCTCGCCGTTGCCATCGGCCGGGGGCGGCACGCGCAGCGGCTGCTTGTGCAGGGGCACCACGGCGCCGTCGCTGTGCAGCAGCAGGGCTGGCGGATTGTCATGTTCGATGACGCGCAGACGGCCGTCCGGGCTGGCGTCCAGGATGGTGAAGGTGGAATAGCCGAGGCCGCGTTCCCGGCAGACCGGCAGGGTGTCCATGATCACCCGGGCGGCCTGCTCAATGTCCATGTCCTCGGAAACGAAGGTCAGCGCCATGGCCCCGGTGAGAGTGGACAGCACATTGGCCTTGACCCCGCTGCCCAGGCCGTCGGCCAGCACACATAGGGTGCGCCCGCTGACCCGCAGCCGCCGGCGGAACACGGCGTCCCCGCAGACGGGATGCCCGTGCTTGGGCGCCTGGTGGGTGCCCAGTTCCAGGAAGGGCGGCGCCGGGTGCGGCGGCAGCGGGTGATGGGGATGGGGTTCGTTCATGGGGAATCAGCAGGCTGTAGGCTATAGGCAGTTAGGCTGTAGGTTTGGGCTTGGAAGTCCGGCGGGGGTTACGGCGATTCCTCATCCTCGGTCAGGGCGGCGTCGGGATCGGCGGCGAAGGCGGTGATGATCTCGTTGAGGCTGGCCTGGGATTCGGCGGCGTTCTCGCCCAGCAGGTAGGCGATCTGCTGGACGGTGGCCAGGTTGCGGCGGATGACGTCGCGGGTCCGGCGCACCACCTGGTCCTGGCGCATGGCGGGTTCGGTGACGTCCTGGAGCACGCCGCCGGCGCTGCGGCCCGGCTCGATGCCGAACAGCGAGGCGGTGAACACGCGGTCATGGCCGCGCACGGTCTGGTTGGCCAGCTCCTCGCCGGTGGCCAGCACATGCCGCAAGCCGTCGGCCAGGAACGGGGCGACGCGGTCGAGGGCGACCCCCTCCAGCCCCGGCTTGGCGTCGTAGGCGGTGATGACGTCGGCGCCGGCCAGGCGGGCGAAACGGCGGTTGCATTCGATGATGCGCAGCTCCTGGTCGACGATGACCACCCCCGAGGGCATGGTCTTGATCAGGGCGTTGGCCTTCTTTTGGGCGAGCTGGCGCATGTACGACACGCACATCGTCGCCTCCGCCTTGCCGGCCAGCAGGGCGGCGGCGAACTCGCGGCAGTTGGCGTAGCCGCAGCCGCCGCAGTTGAGCTCGTCGTCGGCCGTGCGTTTGCCAACCCGGGCCAGCGCCTCGCGCAGTTTGACCTCGTCGGTGCAGGCGGCCGGGGCGGGGGGCGGCGGCGGGTGGTTGAGGGCCAGTTCGACGGCCGGCACCCGGGGAATGGCGGCGGCCGGATAGGCGGCGCCGGCCAGCACGGCGCGGCGCTTGGCGATGGTGCCGTCGCGGGTGCGGGCGCAGGGGCCGTTGACGCAGCCGCCGGCGCAGGCCAGCAGCTCCAGGAACAGCGGGCCGGCCAGGGTGGCGGGGTCGAGGTCGTGCAGGGCGCCCTGGATGGCTTCGACGCCCGACAGCGCCATCAGGTCGCCGGCATGCACCGCGCAGTTGGCGCGGATGCCGGCGATCATGCCGCCGTCCACCGGGTAGAGCACGCCTTCCTCGGCGGGGCCGGGAATGAACGGGGCGTCCGCCGCCGGCGGTTCCTGGGCGGGGTCGATGGTTTCCGCCGCCAGCCAGCGCCGCAGTTCCTTGAAGGTGAGGGCGATGTCCACGAGCTCGGGATGGGCGTCGGCCTCGCATTTCTTGCCGATGCAGGGGCCGATGAAGACCACCCGCAGTTCCGGGCCGTAGCGGTGCTTGAGCAGCCGGGCATGGGCTTGCAGCGGCGAGCACAGCGGCATGACCGCCGCCGCGAGTTTGGGATGATACTTGGCGACCAGTTCGACCACGGTCGGGCAGGCCGGCGACACGAGCAGCCGCGGCTGGGGATCGGCCAGGGCGGCGGCCACGCCGGCCGACACCTCCTGCGCCCCCAAGGCCGTCTCCGAGACGCCCCAAAAGCCGAGCCGTTTCAGGGCCGCGACCAACTGGGCCGCCGCCAGCCCCGGAAATTCCGCCACCCAGGAGGGTGCCAGGGACGCCACCACCCGCGCGCCGCCCGCCAGCAGCTGCCGGGCCGCGGGCACGTCGTCGCGCACCCGCTTGGCGCCGGCCGGGCAGACCTCCACGCAGTGGCCGCAGGCAATGCACAGCTCCGCCATCACCGTGGCGCTGCCGCCGCGCACCTCAATGGCCTTGACCGGGCAGTGGCGGACGCATTTGTAGCAGTCCTGACACTCCGCCTTTTCCGTGTACACCGGGTGCCGTGCGTTCATGCTTGCCTCCGCTGAAACTCTAGCCGCCGGGGCCGGGAAAAACCATGGCGCCGGGGGTGGACCCTGTGGACTCAGTGGACCCGGTGGACGGGGGCGCCCGGTGTCCATCCGGTCCACCAAGGTCCACCGGGTCCATGCTTACGCCCCCGTTGCCGCCGCCAGGGCCGCCTCGATGTGGGCCAGGGCGAGCTCGGCGGTGCAGTGGTCGAAGACTTGGCCGTTGACGGTCACGGCCGGGCCGCGGTCGCAGCGCTCGTGGCAGAAGGCGCCGGTGAGCTCGACGCGCTCCGCCAACCCCCGCTCCTCCAACGCCTTGGTCAGGGCCTGCAGCACCTTTTGCGACCCCCGCAGATGGCAGCTGGTGCCCAGGCAGACGCTGACTTTGACGGGGGCGGCGCCCCGGCCGTGGATCAGCGGCAGGCCGTCGCTTTTGCCGAGCCGGCGGCGGGTCTGGTATTTGGTGTGCAGCAGCTTGTGGGCGCGGGGGCTGCCCGGCTCGCCCAGGTGTTCCTGGTAGAGTTTGGCGATGAACGGGTTGTCCTGGGCGCCGTGCAGCGGCGTGGCGGCCGCCGCGTGGCGGAGGCCGCAGGCGCGCCGGGCGGTCGTTTCCGGGCCGGCCGGCACCGGCTGGCCGGCGCCGCCGATGCAGCCGCCAGGGCAGGCCATGACCTCGATCAGGTCATACTCGCAGGTGCCGGCGCGCACCTCCTTCAGGATGTTCTGGGTCTCGCGCAGGCCGTAGACGATGCCCAGGCGCAGGCGGACCGCGTTGACGGTGACGGTCACTTCGCGGCGCGCTGCGGCGCCCTCGGCGGCGCCATGGTCGGTGGCGGGCGCGGTGCCCCCGGAGAGTTTGGCGGCGGCGTAGCGGAGGACCGCCTCGCTGACGCCGCCCGAGGCGCCGAACAGCAGGCCGGCGCCGCTGGTGCAGGCGAACGGCATGTCGAGCGGCTCGGGAGTGAGGTCGGCAAAACGCACCCCGGCGCCCTGGATCATATGCGCCAGTTCCTGGGTGGTGA
>JBAZJM010000159.1:0-10314 GCA_041651315.1 Lentisphaeria bacterium
CCAGCTCCGTTTCGCGACGACGGGTTGGGCGTTCCGGAAAACCAACTCCAGACGCAACCGCCGCCAAGGAGGTGAACTGTAGCACAACATTCCGGCGCCACACCCGCCGCCGGCCAGGGGGGGGGGTATGACATAACGGTCCGTTAAAAATCCAATTCCGATACCGACCCCGAGAACAGACGGAAAAGTCAGTTGTGCAGGCTGTGAATGGGGGCGGGAATGCGGCCGCCGAAGTGGATGAAGCGGGCCGACTTGCCGGCGTTGCGCACCGGCAGGATGGCGCTCTCGCCGAACAGGCCGCCGAAGACCACCTTGTCGCCGGCTTTTTTCCCCGGCACGGGAATGATGCGCACGGCGGTGGTTTTCTTGTTGATCATGCCGATGGCCATCTCATCGGCAATGATGGCGGACAGCGTCTCGGCGGGGGTGTCGCCGGGCACCAGCACCATGTCGAGGCCGACCGAGCAGACGCAGGTCATCGCCTCGAGTTTCTCCAGGCTCAGCTCGCCGCGAGCGGCGGCCGCGGAGAGCACGGCATCCTCGGCCACCGGAATAAAGGCGCCGCTCAGGCCGCCGACGCTCTGCGAGGCGAACGCGCCCCCCTTCTTGACCGCGTCATTGAGCATGGCCAGCAGCGCCGTCGAGCCGGGCGCACCAACCGCATCCACGCCCAGGATCTGCAGGATCTCACCGATGCTGTCGCCGACCTTGGGGGTGGGCGCCAGGGACAGGTCGACCACGCCGAAGGGAATGCCCAGGCGCCGGGCCACTTCACGGCCGATGGTCTCGCCGCACCGCGTGACCCGGAAGCTGGTCTGCTTGATCTCCTCGGCCAAATCGTCCAGACCGAGGCGGCCGTCGCCGGCCCGGGCAATGCGCCGCTCCAGGGCGCGCGCCACCACACCGGGGCCGCTGACGCCGACATTGATCACCGCCTCCGGCTCGCCGGGGCCGTGATAGGCGCCGGCCATGAAGGGGTTGTCCTCCGGCTGGTTGGCAAACACCACCAGCTTGGCACAGGCAAAGCCGTCCCGGTCGGCGGAGCGCCGGGCCATTTCCAGAATGGTCCCGCCGAGAAAGCCGACGGCGTCCATGTTGATGCCCGCCTGGGTGGTGGCCACGTTGACCGAGGCGCACACCTTGTCCGTGACGCACATCGCCTCCGGCAGGCTTTCCATCAGCAACTGGTCCGCCGCGGAGGCGCCCTTGTGCACCTGGGCGTTGTAGCCGCCGACAAAATCCACCCCCACCGACCGCGCCGCCCGGTCCAGCGCCCGGGCCACCTGGACAAAGGCGTCGCGGCCGTGGCCGGCGCACAGGTCGCTCACCGGCGTGATGGCCAGCCGCTTGTTGACCACCGGCACCCCAAACTCCGTGCTCACCGCCTCACACGCCTCCACCAGGCCGCCGGCCACCCGCTCAATCTTGGCCACCACCCGCCGGCACAGCGCCTCGGCATCGGGATGCTGGCAGTCCTGGAGGTTGAGCCCGAGGGTCACCGCGCGCACATCCAGATTTTCGTTCTGGATCATCGCCACGGTGTTGAGGATCTGGTCGGAACGGATCATGGATGGCTTCCTTGGGCACGGCGTACGGGGCGTCACAGGCCCATACTATAGGCGGGGAAAAAACCCGGTCTCCCAAGTCCTCAAGGTCCTTCCAGGGGCATTGAGAACGGCGAGGACAAAAGGGACTTGGAGGACGCGGGTAACCGGGCATCCAGTCGAAAAGTCGTCCCTATCGGGTTTTGGCGGGGGCTGCGGGCGGCTCCCCGGCATGGCTTTCATGGTTGCTTGGGGTCGGACACTGGTTATATTAAATAGAACCACATGCGAAACGGAAACCGCCTCGTAACAACGGCGCCACTCCGTGAGGCTCTGGGTGGCGCCAGCCGGATCATTGTGCGGCAGGCGCATCCGGAGTTGGAACCGGCGAGAGCCCTTGAGCACGTCCACGAGGTCGCTCGTTCATGGCGGCCGCCGGCGCGCTCCGTTTTAGGATACCCCATAAATGAAAACACCTTCCGCCTCATCCCAAACCGCCCCCCGCGTCACCCCGGAGCACTTGCGTTTCCTGGAAGAGGCCCGGTGCGCCCTGCGCCTGCCTTTGGACGGCTGGGAGGTCACCCGCCATCCCAACCTGGCCCGGGCGGCCGTGGACGGGGGGGACGCCAATGCGTGGCGGCCCCTGCGGTCGCCCGCCTGGGGCGAGGTCAAGGGCACCCACTGGTTCCGCACCCGTTTGGTGATCCCCCCGGAGCTGGCGGGACGTGAACTGATGCTGAACCTGGCCATGCACGCCGACTACCCGCGCCTGTACCGCCATTTCCCGCACGTGGTGAACATCACCATGCATTTCGAGGGGCTGCTGTACGTCAACGGCGTGCCGCTGCACGGGCTGGACCCCAACCGGTCGGAAGTGTTGCTCACCCCCTGCGCCAAGGCCGGAGAGGTCTATGACCTGCTGATCGAGGCCTACACGACCTCCGCCCAGCCCAAGTATTTCATGGCGGCCCTGGAGGTGCCCGACCGCGAGGTCCGCGCCCTGTATTACGACCTGCGCTCGCTGCTGGAACTGGCCGGGGCGTTTAGCGGGGCCGCGGAGCCGGCCGAACAGGAGCTGCACACGCGGCTGCCCGCGCTGGCGGCCGATATTGTGGCGCGCCTGACCTCCGCCCCCGACTGGCGGCGCCACATCGCACCGGTCCGCACGGAGATCCAAACCGCCCTCGCCCGGTTGCGAAGTCCGCTGGCCGGCCAGGCCATCGACCTGATCGGGCATTGTCACATCGACACGGTGTGGATGTGGCGCCTTGCCGAGACCCGGCGCAAGGCGGGCCGGACCTTCGCCACCATGCTCCGCTACCTGGACGAGTTTCCCGAATACACCTTCCTCCAGTCGGCCCCGGTGCTTTACGAATTCTGCCGCGAGGATTACCCGGCACTGTACGCCCGGCTCAAGGCGGCGGTGCGGGCCGGCCGGTGGTGCCCCGAGGGGGCCATGTACGTGGAGGCGGACTGTAACCTGACCGCGGGTGAATCGCTGGTGCGGCAGATCGTCTACGGCAAGCGTTTCTTCCGGGAGGAGTTCGGCCTGGACAGCCAAATCCTCTGGCTGCCGGACGTGTTCGGCTACACCGGCAGCCTGCCCCAGCTGCTCAAGCAGGCGGGCGTCTCGCTGTTTGTCACCACCAAGATCACCACCGAAGGCGGGCAGGAACAGCCGCTCAGCAGTTTCTGGTGGGAAGGCATTGACGGCACGCGGGTAATGGGGCATTTCCCCAAGAACTACGTCAACAGCGCCGCCGCAGCGACGATGGCCGACTGGGCCCGGAGCAGCCGCCAGCGGGGCGCCCTGCCACTCTGGCTGATGCCCTTCGGCTTCGGCGACGGCGGCGGTGGTGTTCGCAAAGACGATCTCGAAATCGCCCGGCGCTGGCGCAACCTGCCGTTCTTTCCCAAGACCGCTTTCACCACCGCCGCGGCTTTCCGGGACCGTTACGCGGCGCTGGCCGCCGCCGCCACCCCCGCGGAGATGCCGGTGCGCAAGAACGACCTCTACCTGGAATGGCATCGGGGCACCTACACCTCGGTGGCCAAGATCAAGAAATGGAACCGGCTCTGCGAAAACGCGTTGCTGCGGGCCGAGGTGTGGTCGTCCATCGCCGCCCTCCGGACCGGCGCGGCCTATCCGGCCGCCGCCCTCGAACGCGCCTGGAAGCGGACGCTGCTGAACCAGTTCCATGACGCCCTGCCCGGCTCCTCCATTGAGGCGGTGTACGACGACGCCCAGGCCATCGCCGGCGAGGCGCTCGGCATCTGCGCCGAACGAACGGCAGCGGCCCTGACTGCCCTGGGCGGCGGTCGCCGCCGCCGGCGCGCGCCCATGGTCTGCAACAGCCTGAGCCACCCGGTGTCCGGCCTGGTCAGGGTGCCGCCGGCCAACGCCGGCCCGGCCACCCAAACGCTGACCGAACTCGACGGCACGGTGGCGCACTATGCCTGGACGGAACCGCTGCCGCCTTGGTCGGTCACCCCCCTGGCACCGCGCCACACTGACCCGGGCGCCTTTCACTGGGACGGCATCACCCTGACCACCCCCTTCTGGCGCGCCGTCATCGTCGACGGCGAGGCCACCGTCGGCAAGGAACAGGGCTGCCTCTTTTCCCTTTATGACCGGGTGCGCGACCGCCAGCTGCTGGCGGCTCCCGGCAACCGCTTCCAAACCTTTGACGACCGCCCCACGGTCTGCGAACCGTGGGAGCTGGACAAGAATTTTGAGCAGCATCCCCGCGACATCTTCACCCGGGTCCGCCAGGAGGTCGTCGCCACCGGCCCTCTGATCTTCGTGGTCCGGACCACCTTTGAAAGCGCGGCGTCCAAGATCGTCCAGGACATGCGCTTTTACGCATGCTCGCCGCGGATCGATTTCGTCACCCGCTGCGACTGGCATGAGCGGCGGATCCTGCTCAAGGTCGCCTTCCCCTTTGCCATCACCGCCGCCCAGTCGGTGGCGGAGACCGCTTTCGGCTGCCTCCGGCGCCCGATGACGCGCAATACCCCCGGCGAAGAACAGATGTTCGAGACCCCCATGCACCGCTTTGTCGACCTGTCCGGCGACGGATATGGCGTCTCCCTGCTCAACGACGGCAAGTACGGCTACGACGGCAAAGGCGGCACGCTCCGGCTGACCCTGCTCAAGTCGCCGGGCTATGCGGAGTTCCAGCCGGCCCATGAACAGCCCAACCCCATCCCCTTGGTCGAAAACCCGGTCGCCTGGGCCGACCAAGGCCTTCACGAGTTCACCTATTCGCTGTGGCCGCACGACGGCGACCTCGCCGACGGCGGCACGCTCCGCGAAGCCCGCCTCCTGAATTCACCGCTGGCCCTGCTGGAACACGGTTCCGCCGTGGAGGGATTCATTAGTCTCGACACGGAAAATGTGGTGGCGGAAACGCTGAAGGGCGCGGACGACGGCAACAGCTTTGTGCTCCGCCTGTACGAGGCCGCCGGCCGGGCCACCCGCACCCGCGTCACCCTGGACCGGCGGATCGCCACCGCCACCCCCTGCAACCTGCTCGAGGAACCTCAGGGCGCCCCCCGCCGGCTGGCCGCCGGCCGCCTCAATCTCCAGTTCCACCCCTTCGAAATCAAAAGCTTCCGCCTTGGCGTGCGCAAGTCAGACACTTAATGAACGCCATGTGGGGCTCTGCCCCAGCCCCCGCTCAAGGAACGCCGTCCCTTGAGAATCCCGATATCCTGGTTTCAAGAGGGCCGATACTGGGTGCCGCCATAGGCCGCAACGTTAACGGGGTTGCGGCATGCGGCACACAGCATCGGCCCTCTTGAAACGGAATGTCTCGGGGATTCCAAAGGGACTGGTTCCTTTGGCAGGGGCCTGGGGGCAGCGCCCCCACATGGCGAACGATTGTTTTTGGCGGGACAGTGGTTATATTTAATAGAACCACGTGAAAGTCTCATGGTTTGAAGAAACGATTAAAAACCGAAGCGGTGCGCAGCCGGGTGTACGGGGAGATCCTGCGGGGGCAATACGCGCCCGGCGACCGCCTGCCCACGGAGCGGGAAATGGAGCGCCTGGGCGGGGCCAGCCGGATCATTGTCCGGCAGGCGTACGCGGAGCTGGAGCAGGCGGGGGTCATTGAGCGCGTCCATGGCGTCGGCACGTTCGTGGCGAAAACGGCGGCGGGCAATGCGCGGAACCAGGACTCCATCGCGCTGCTGACCGGCCTGCACGACCTGTTTTCGGTGGAGTTTGTCGAGACCGTCGAGGCGGCCGTCGCCGATGCCCATGCGCTGCTGGTCTTGAAGCTGACCGCCGAAGACCGCGCCAAGGAGGAGCAGGCGGCGATCAGCCTGGTGGCGCACGGTGTGCGAAACCTCATTGTCTGGCCCAGCGGGCGCACCATGGCGGCGGGCACCTTTGAGCGCCTGCGCGTGCTGGGCGTGAACCTGGTGTTCTTCGACCGGGTGGTGCCGGGCGCCTATGCGGACTACGTCGGCGTGGACAACGCCCACGCGATTGAGACGATCATGCGGCACGCCCGTCGTCGGGGCGCGACGCGCTTCGCCTTTGTCAACCATGCCGGCGATTTCGCCGACACCGACCGGGCGCGCCAGGAGCATTTCGAGAAATGGGTCGCGCGGGAAGGGGCGGAGCATGAAATCGTCACCGTGCCGCGGCGGGGCGACTATGCGGGGGCGGTGAGCCGGCATCTAAACCGTTGGGCAAAGCTTGGCCAAACCCTGGCCGTGGTGTGCGTGAACGACGATGTGGCCTGCGCCCTGAAGCGGGCCGCGGGCGACCGGCTGACGATTTACGGCATTGACGGCCTGCCATTGGCGAAACAGCTCGGCGTGACCTCGTACGCCCAGCCCATGCGGCAGATGGCCGCCGAGGCCGTGCGCATGCTGCGGCGCCAGCAGAGCCTGGGCGCGGCCTGGACGGCCTCCCGCCGCTATTGCCGCGGCAAACTAATACCTGGTGACACGTAAAGGTTCAGATTCACCATAAAGCCACGAATGTGCTTTCCTCGGTATCGATGCCAATCCGAGCCGCGAACGAAGCGACTGAAGGGAGCGAAAGTGACCGGTCAAAAAAGATTCCACTGCTCTTGGGAGAGCACAACCTTCGGGACCCGTCACTAACGTTCCGGGCTCGGAAGGAAAATCCCCAATCATTCTGGCATCCTGTCGATCGCCTCAAGCAAGAAATTTCCAAAAACGGGATCGGCCAACAATTATGTCATCCCCCCGGGCCACGAATGGCCGGGGACACCCGTCGTGCCGCAACCTTGCGGAAGGCCGGGACAGGCAAGATTGCCTGTCTCACATTGTGTGCCAACCTCGATTTGCCAAGGAGTACTCATGCGCACCATTGATCTGGAATCCATTCTGGCCCGCATCACCCGGACGCGGCTCGGCGTCATCGGGGATTTCTGCCTGGACGTCTACTGGGATGTCGACCTGGGCCGCTCCGAAATCTCGGTGGAGACAAAACTGCCGACGCGGCCGGTGCGGGGACAGCGTTATAGCCTGGGCGGCGCCGGCAACGTCGCCAACAACCTGCGGGCGATGGGGGTGGAACAGGTGTCGGTCTACGGGGTCACCGGGCACGACCCGTTCGGCTACCAGATGCGGGCGCTGATGGCCGCCCTGAACCTCCGCGCCGACGGGCTGCTGGAACAGGCCGAGGCCTGGGTCACCCACGCCTATGTCAAGCCGATCGAGGACGGCCGCGAGGCGAACCGGATCGATTTCGGCAACTGCAACCAGCTGGACGACGCCACCGCCCGCCGGCTCCTGGCCAAACTCGAACAGGACCTGCCGGCGCTGGACGCGGTGATCATCAACCAGCAGGTGGTCCACGGCATCCACCTGTCCACGGTGTTCCAGGACGGGCTGAAGGCGCTGATTGCCGCCCATCCCGGCAAGCGGTTCTTCCTGGACAGCCGCGACCTCAGCCAGCTTTATACTGGCAGCATCCGCAAGCTCAACGCCTACGAGGCCACCAAACTGGTCGGTGGCACGTTCACGCCGCAGGACGTCATCTCGTTGGACGAGGCGGGCCGGGCCGGCCGCAAGCTGGCCGCCGCCTGGGGCAGGCCGGTCTTCGTGACCCGCGGCGACCGCGGCTGCCTGGTGGTCGACGGCGACAACCTCCAGGCCGTGCCCGGCCTGCACCTCATCGGCAGCATCGACCCGGTGGGCGCCGGCGACAGCATGCTCGCCGGCCTTGCCGCGGCCATGGCGGCTGGCAACGCCCCGTTCACCGCCGCGACCTTCGGCAATTTTGTCGCCGGCGTGACCGTGCAGAAGCTTTACCAGACCGGCACCGCCACGCCGGACGAAATCCGCGCCATCGGCACCGCCCCCGACTACATCTTCCAGCCGGAAAAGGCTGAGGACCTGCGCTCCGCCCGCTATTACCGGGACACGGAGATCGAAGTCGCCGGCGAAACCGTCCCCGCCGGCCTGGCCATCACCCATGCCATCTTCGACCATGACGGCACCATCTCGGTGCTGCGCGAGGGCTGGGAAAAGATCATGGAGCCGATGATGGTCAAGGCCATTCTCGGCCCCGCCTATGCCACCGCGGACGAAACCACCTACCACAAGGTCGTCAACCGCGTCCGCACCTTCATCGACAGCACCACCGGCGTCCAGACGCTGGTCCAGATGCAGGGCATGGTCCGGCTGGTGGCCGAGTTCGGCTTCGTGCCGAAAGCGGAGATCCTGGACGAGCACGGCTACAAGGCGATCTACAACCGCGCCCTGCTGGAACTGGTCCGCCAGCGCCTCGGCAAGTTCGAACGCGGCGAACTGACAGTGGACGACTTCGCCATCAAGGGTGCGGTGGCGTTCCTCACCCACCTGCACGAGCGCGGGGTCAGGCTCTACCTGGCCAGCGGTTCGGACGAGGGCGACGTGATCGCCGAAGCCCAGGCCCTCGGCTACGCGCACCTCTTCGAGGGCCGCATTTACGGCGCGGTCGGCGACGTCGCCAAGGAGGCCAAAAAGATCGTCATGGACCGCATTCTCAACGATGTCGGCGCCGCCAATGTCAAACGCATGGCCGCCTTCGGCGACGGCCCGGTGGAGATCCGCGAAATCAACAAGCGCGGCGGCCTTGCCGTCGGCATCGCCAGCGACGAGGTCCGCCGCTTCGGCCTCAATACCACCAAGCGCAGCCGCCTCATCCGCGCCGGCGCCGATCTCGTCATCCCCGACTTCTCCCAACGCACCACCCTCTACACTATATTAGGCATCAACTGATTATGAATCCATGTGGGGGCGCCGCCCCCAGGCCCCTGCCAAGGGGACCTGTCCCCTTGGAATCCCCGAATCATCTTTCCGGAAGGGCCGGTGCTGGGCGCCGCCCGCCGCGACAACGGTCAAGCGCCCTACCCATCCACGGCGCCCAGCACCGGCCCTTTCGGAAATGGTGTCGGGATTCTCAAGGGACGGAGTTCCTTGAGCGGGGTCTGGGGCAGAGCCCCACATGGATTTCATAACGCAAGAGGAACCATACACATGCCATATCCACAATTGGATCGTGACCGGTTGAAGATGCACGTATTGGCGGAACGTCACAGCAAGGTGTGCATTGCCCGGGATCATTTGCCGGTGGATGCGCCGCGCCGGGGGTTCGCGGGGGCGGCGGCGGCGGTGTTTGAGGAGGCGGTCGGGCGGATCCGCGAGGCGCGTAAGAGCGGCCGGCCGGTCATGCTGACCTTTGGCGCACACACCATCAAGAACGGTTTGGGGCCGGTGCTGATCAAGCTCATGGAAGAGGGCTGGGTCACCCACCTGGCCACCAACGGCGCGGGCATCATCCACGACTGGGAGTTCGCCTACCACGGCAACTCCAGCGAGGATGTGCGCGCCAACGTCGCCAGCGGCACCTTCGGCATCTGGCAGGAAACCGGATTCCACATCAACCTGGCGCTGGTCGTGGGCGCGTACGAAGGCCTGGGTTACGGCGAGGCCGTGGGCGCCATGATCCACAACGAGGCGCTAATCATTCCTTCCGTCGCGGAATTGACGGCAATGGTGCGGGACACCGTGGAGAACGATCCGGCGAAGGCCGCCGCCGCGGCCGACCTGCTCCACACCGTCCGCAAGTTCAAACTGGCCCCCGGGCGGCTGGCCATCCCGCACCCGTTCAAGCCATACAGCGTCCAGGGCAACGCCTACCGCCTGCGCGTGCCGTTCACCGGGCATCCGATGATCGGGCACGACATCATCTACAACCACCCGCTCAATCACGGGGCCGCCATCGGCCGCACCGCCCTGCGCGACTTTCTGGCCTTTGCCAACCAGGTCAGCCAGCTCGACGGCGGCGTCTACCTCTCCGTCGGCTCCGCCGTCATGTCGCCGATGATCTTCGAGAAGTCCCTTTCCATGGCCCAGAATCTGATGCTCCAGCAGGGGAAGCACATCGACCGGCATTTCATGCTCATCGTCGACCTGGCTCAAAGCACCTGGGACTGGAGCAAAGACGGCGAGCCGCCCATGGACAACCCGGCCTATTACCTGCGCTACTGCAAGACCTTCAGCCGCATGGGCGGCACCATGCGCTACCTCTCCGCCGACAACCGCGACTTCCTGCTCCAACTCCACCGCGCCCTCGCGCACCCCTGATTGGCATAAGTTGCGGAAGTATTGGGCGGATTCCGTCCCGTAGGGACTGAACCTGGAGTTTGGCACAAGTACGGGGTTGGGGAGCGGCTTCGTCCCGTAGGGACTGAATGAAAATAGGCAGGGGCTTCAGCCCCTGTTCCGGGAAATGAAACGA
>JBAZJM010000160.1:0-10233 GCA_041651315.1 Lentisphaeria bacterium
CTGCGTGTACGGCTAGAATCAACACCTCCTTTTCAATGTACTGTTTAAACGGTGAAAAACCAACTTTATCTTAACGCTTATGGGGCGTTGCCCCAGGCTGGTATGAATGCGCGCCGTTGGCGCTCACAAACGGCTTAACCTGATGGCGATGGGCGTGCCGCCCGTGTGCGACGCGCCTTCACGGCAGAGTCGCACAACGTGGTGCAACCACGTTCCTACCGGAACGATAAAAAGCGAACCTACGCCGTATGATTTTCTTTATTCCAACGGGAACCGCCGGACCTGGACCTTGGGCAGGCGCACCGGGCAGGTGCCGGCGGGGGCGATCTCCCCCAGCCAGGCGCGGACCGCCGCCCGCTGCGAAACGGCATACGGGCCGTAGGCCAGCAGCAGGTTGTTGAGGTGCGGCTGTTCGTGCAGGACGTAGGGGGTGCCGAAACTGGTGAACACCACCTTGTCCAGGGCGTTGGCATAGAACCCCTTCCAAAACCCGCCAAAGGCGGCCCCGGCCAGGCGCAGCAACCCCATCCGCAGGTGCGGGATCATGTAGAAATTGACAAAGATGCGGTCGTATTTGTCCAGGGCCGCGAACAGGGTGTCGCAACCGGGGTTTTTCTGGTGGTCCACCACCAGGCCCCGCCGGCGCAGTTCGGCGTCAATGAGGGGGAGGTCCTTCCATTCCTGGCCGTGGCCGTCCGATTCGGTCATGGTCACGGTCAGCACCTTGGCGCCGGGCGCCAGCCGGGCCGGCAGCAGGCCGGGACGGACGCGGACCTGGGTGATCGACGCCTCCGCCACCTGCCGGGCGGTTTCCCCGTGGGCGGCCAGTTGCGCGGGGGTGATCTCGGGGGCGAAGGCATTCCGGTGCAGGTTCAGGCGCGCCTTCATTTCCAGCATCCGGCGGACGGCCTCCATGACCCGTTCCTCGCGGAGCTTGCCCTGGCGCACCGCCGCCATCAGGCGTGCGAAGTCCACGCGCGGGTCGGCGAACAGGAAGGCGTCGGAACCGGCGGCGATGTTGCGCCAGGCCAGTTCGTCGGCCGGCGCCCGCGAGCAGAGGCCGGTCATCGGCGCCGCGTCGGAGACGAGCAGCCCCTTGAAGCCGAGACGGTTGCGGAGCAGGTCGACTTGCAGTTCGGGGCTCAGGGTCGCCGGCATCGCCGCTTCGGGGTCGGCGGCGCAGCCCTGCCAGTCGGGGAAGGCGATGTGGCCGGCCATGACGCTCATTACGCCGGCGTCAATGGCGGCCCGCCAGACCCGGCCGTACAACTCAAACCACTGCTCCTTCGGCAGGGAGTTGACCGAGGTGCACATATGCTGGTCGCGGTCGTCGACACCGTCACCGGGGAAATGCTTGGCGGTGGCCGCCATCAGCCCGTCCTGCTGCAGGCCGCGGATCAATTCGCGCAGCAGGGGAATGGTGCGGTCGGGGCGGTCGCCCAGCGAACGGATGTTGGTGACCGGATTGTTGAAGTTGAGGTTGAGGTCAACGACCGGGGAAAAGGTCCAGTGGATGCCGCAACTGCGCGATTCCAGCGCGGTGATGCGCCCCATCTGGTAGAGCATCTCGGGGTTGCCGGTGGCGGCCACGCCCATGGCGGCGGGGAAATGGGTGGCCTCATCCTTGATCAGGATCGCGCCGTTTTCCATGTCGCTGGCCACCAGCACGGGGATCTTGGCCTCGGCCTGGATCAGGCGGCACTTGCCCAGCAGTTCCGCGCGGGTGCCGCCGCCGATGAAGACGCTGCCCAGCGGCACGTCGCGCAGGATGTCGTGCCAGTCGGCCGGCGAATAATTGCGGTCTTCGGGGCAGAGCAGGTGGCCGACGCATTCCTCCATGCTCATCGCGGCCAGCGTCTTCTCCACCCAGGAGTTTTGTTCAGAAGTCAACGGGAGCAACATGATTGAAGAGACCTTACTGTCAGGGGGTTAGGAGCGTTAATTTGTGAAACGTGATGCGTGAATGCGTTTGGGTCACCATGAAGAACATGAAGATCACGAAGGTTGGACGAACCGTTGTGTGTGATATCGTCTTTGCGGTCTTCGCTACCTTCTGTTCAAAAAATAACAACCAGTTTACTTCATGTGCTTCATGCTCCTCATGGTGAAAAATAGTGTTCGGAACCATCCCGTTGTCGATTGCATAAACACGCCAAGACCGCCAAGGGCAATCCCTTGCGCGGTCATGGCGTGGGCGGTTTTTTCGCGTGGCCGGGATCACCTCTGGCGGCGGCGCAGGAGGCACAGGCCGCCCAGCGCCAGCAGGGCGAGGCTGGCCGGCTCGGGCACCACCGAGAAGTTGTCGGCGTAGACGCCGGATTGTCCCCCAACAAACAGGCGGGACGTCACGTTTGCCATATTGGTGTTCACAATCGACGTGCTGTAGTCGTACGTGCCATTATTGTCGGTGTCGAGGCTGATGGTAGCCGTGCTGCTGGCAGCATTCCAAACCATTTGCGCCGTGATGGTCGTGCCCGCCGGAAGCGTGGAGCTGCCGAGAAGTTCGGGGCTTGTGTTTTTCCATGCGCTGGCGATCCAGTTCCACTCATCCACCTTGCCTGCATACGAGAGAAGCACGTAGCTGCCGTCTACGCCGCGCGGTTCATCCCAAAAATTGGTGTCCGGGAGGCCTGCGCCCATGCCAAAGTAGATGTTGCCGCCGCCACCGGAGGTATTGGTCAATTGCACTGTGGCGACAAAATTCGCCTTGCTGTAATCCGTATCCGTGGTGTAGATATAATTGCGGGTGGCATTGCTGAACATGGCTTTGCCGCCGGTGTAGGTGGCGGCGCTGGTGTTGGACCAGTTGGTGGACGGGCCGGTGGTGAAGGTGTCGGTGAAGAACACGTTGGCCAGGGCGGGATGGCCGCTGAGCAAGGCGGTCAGGGCGGTGATCGTCAGGATGCCGGATTTCTTCATGTTCACATCTCCTTGTGGTGTTGCTTGGGACGGTGCGGGGGGGACAGATCGTGGCTGATACGTTTTTTGTTGATAATAGAAAATAATGTCAATTATGCTAGAGTGTTAGTGTGAAAAGTAGTCAATTTATTGAATAATAATGACACATGAACACTCCCCGGTGGCAACCGTTTGAGGTCACTTATTACGATCACATCCCCCGCTACGTGTATGCCTGCCAGGTTAGTTTCGGGCACTATGAACTGCAGTACGTGGCGGGGGGCGGCGTGGAATTGGAGATTGACGGGTGCCGGCATGAAGTGACGGCAGGAGGAGGGTGGTTAAACCTGCCCGGCCGCGTATACCGTTACCGGCCGTTGCCCAAGCATGGCTGGTGGGACCACCGGTTCATCGTCTTCAGCAACGCCACCGGCGATGCCTGGCGGGCGGCCGGCCTGCTGCCCGAGGCACCCTGGCGGGCGCCGGCCGGGACGGACATCGGGGTGGCGATGGATCAAATCATGGCGCTGGCGCCCCGCTTCCACGATCCCTGCTGCCGGATTGACGCCATGAATCTGCTGGAGCGGATCTTTCTCAACCTGCATGGGCCGGCGATCCGCGTGGGGCCGCCTTGGCTGGCGGCGGTGTTGCAGACGTTGGATGGGGACGCCCGGCCGCCGGATTATGCCACCCTGGCCGCCCGGCACGGCATGAGTTTGCGGACGCTGATCCGCCAGTTCCAGAAATGGACCGGGCAGACGCCGCACCAGTACTATGTGAAGGCGCGGGTGCGGCGGGCCGCCCGACTGCTGGAGACCACTGGCTTGTCGCAAAAGAAAATCGCCGCCCGCCTCGGCTACGCCGATCCCGCCCATTTTGCGCGCCAGTTCGCCGTCGTCAGCGGCCGTCCGCCGGGGGCGGTCCGGAAATCCGGCAGTGCCCTGTAAAGCTTAAAACTTCACTACGAAGGCACGAAGGACACGAAGTTGGATCGAAGCGTTTCAATGGCAAAATAAGCGCCAAAAGACCCCTTCGATTGATCTTCGTGTCGTCGTGGTGAATCCGATCAGGCCGGTTCAGCGGCGGCGGCGCAGGACGCCCAGCCCGCCCAGTGCCAGCAGCGCGAGTGACGCCGGCTCGGGGACGCCGGTGCCGAAAACGTCGATCTCTCGATAGACGGCGGCGTCGGTGGTCCAAGGTAGGAGACTGTCGAAGCGGATCGCGTTGACCCCGGTCAAGCCGGTGATGTCGATGGTGATCTGGCTGGAGCCGCCGGCGCTTTGGTAAGCCACATACGATTCCGAGTCAAGGAGAGTGAACCCGGTGGTGTTGCCATTGGTCGGATTGCTGGCGATGGTGGAATAATAAATGTTGTATACTTGGCTGATGCGGTCGCCATCCCAAGCGGCCAAGGTGACGATCCGGGTAATCTGGTACCCTTCGGCATGTGACGGCGCCGCCGTGTCCAGGTGGAAGATGCTTGTCCAAGCGCCGTCGCTCAAATCAATGGCACTGTCGGCAAGGCTGTTGACGGCGCCGACGGCTCCGTTGTTCAGTGCGTTCGTATTGGAACCGCTAAAAGGGGTGTAGCCGGATACCCACTGGGAGGTGAACGTAGCTTGTCCCTGGTTCACCAGGTCGGTGGCGCTGGCACTGAAATAGGTCTGGCTGGAATGGGTCGCGGTCGACGAGGTGACCGTGATGGCCGCGCCCGCCGGCAGGATGCTGAGGGCGCTAGCCGCGAGGAAACGGAGAACGGGGGAGGGTGACATGGGCGGGGTCCTTTTTTAGGGGGAGGGATAAACGGATGCCTAGAGCTTAATAGAAAAATAATATCAGCCATGATATGTTTGGCATGTTTATTTTTGGCAAATCATTGAAGAATAATGGCAGATGACTCTTGGCTTGTGGCAAGCGTTCGACGTTCCGTATTGCGAGCACCTTCCCCGGTATGAGCGGGAATGCTGGCGGGACGTTATCAGCTATGAGTTGCAGTATGTCGCGGGCGGGGGGGTGGAACTGGAGATCGACGGGCGCCGCCATGAACTGGAGGCCGGCAGCGGCTGGCTGATCCAGACCGGTTTTTCCTATGCCTACCGGCCGCTGCCCAAGTACGGTTGGTGGGATCACCGGTATCTCGTCTTCAGCAAAGCCGTTGGTGATGCCTGGCGGGCCACCGGCCTGCTGCCCGAGGGGCCGTGGCGGGCGCCGGCCGGGACGGACATCGGGGCGGCGATGGATCGGATCATGGCGCTGGTGCCCCGGTTCCGCGAGCCGTGCTGCCGGATCAATGCCTTGAACCTGCTGGAACGGATCTTCCTCGACCTGCACAGCGCGGGAGCCCAGGCGGAACCGGCCTGGCTGGCGCCGGTGCTGCGCGAACTGAACGGTGACAGCCCGCCGCCGGACTACGCCACGTTGGCCGCCCGCCACGGCATGAGCCTGTGCACCCTCATCCGCCGGTTCCGCAAGTGGACGGGGCATCCGCCGCACCAGTATTACCTGGAGGCGCGGGCCCGGCAGGTCGCCCGGCTGCTGGAGACCACCGACTGGTCCCAAAAGGAGATCGCGGCCCGGCTCGGCTATGCCGATGCCGCCCATCTGGCGCGCCAGTTCAGGAGCGTCAGCGGCCGCACCCCGGGGACGGTCCGGAAACCCGGCGGCCTCCGAGCCCGGAACGTCAGTGACGGGTCAAACAAAAGCAGAAATGGGGAAAGCTGAAAGCAGAAGTAGAATTTAAGTCTCACCTTGACGCGGTATACATTACCCCATACGCATTGGGGTTTGAACGTGAGACCGGCAATCGGGCCGGTCCGGGGGGACTGCCGCTGGGCAAGCATCCCGTGCTCTCCACGTTTTGCCCGGAGCCGCCGCATGTCGCTGTCGATCCGCACGCGCACCATTTTGTTGCTGAACCTGGTGGTCATCGGACTGGCCGTGGCCTTTGGCTGGCTGGCGGGGCGGGTGGCCGGCCAGGTGGTCGAGGACCGGCTGGTCAAGGAGGTCCTGCGCAACACCAGCCAGTTCATCCAGGAGCGGCACCTGCCCTTCAATGACAACGTGATGCAGGGGCTGAGGCGCATTTTTGACGTGGATTTCGCGGTGCTCCGGGTCGCCGGCGGCGATGTCATGGGCACCAGCCTGCCGGCCGCCGACCGCGACCGCCTGACCCGGAGCGTTCAAGACGGCGAACGGCCGGCGGCCGGCGAGTATGCCGGGCGGCTGTGCCGGGCCGATGCCTACGACTTTTCGGCGCCGGTGACCGGACCGGACGCCCCGGAGGCGCTGCGGCTGTTTGCCTTGGTGCCGCAGTCGCATTTTGCGGAGGCGCGGCGCCGGGCGGTGTGGATGGTGGCGGAATTCACCGTGCCGGCCGTGCTGGCGGTCACCCTGCTGGCGTTCCTGTTTTCCTGGACGGTGACACGGCCGTTGTCCGCGCTGGCGCGGGAAATGGACCGGCGCGCCGCCGCCGCCGGCCCGGAGGCGGCCGGCGCTCTGGACACGGCCGCCACGGCGCCGGTGTCCCGGCCGCGGGAGATTGCGCGGCTGGCGGAGTCGTTCCATCACCTGCTCGGCGAGTTGCGGAGTGCGCAGGAGCGGCTGGCCGCGGCCGAACGGCTGGCCACCCTTGGCCGCCTGTCGGCGACCCTTGCGCATGAGCTGAAGAATCCCTTGAGCGGCATCAAAATGAACCTGCGCGTGCTGCGGGACGAACTGGAACGCCGCCAGGTGACCGACCCCAGCCTGGACGTGATCGGCCATGAGATCGACCGCATGGACCTCTATCTCCAGGAATTGATGATGCTGGCCCGGCCGGACGGCGGGGAGGACACTGCCCGGGTGGTGCCCGGCAGCGTGGTGCCGGTTGCCCTGGACAAGATTGTGGAGTCCGTGGTGGCCCTGATGGCGGCCCGGTGCGAGCATGTCGGGGTGGTGTTGGAGCGCGATTTCCAGCCGGTCCCCATGGTGCTGGCCAACTCGGGCCGGGTGCGCCAGGTGGTCATGAACCTGCTGGTCAACGCCCTGGAGGCCATGCCGTCTGGCGGCACGGTGCGCCTGGGCATTGCGCCGGCCGCCGACGGCCGGGTGCGCTGCACGGTGACCGACAGCGGCGGCGGCATCCAGGCCGCCCCCGGCGTCGATATTTTCGCCCCGTTCCACAGCAGCAAGCCCGGCAGCGCCGGCCTCGGCCTGTATGTCTGCCGCCGGATCATTGACTGTCTTGGCGGCCGGATCGGCGGCGACAATGTTGCGGGCGGCGCCTGCTTCTGGTTCGAACTGCCGACGGCGTGAACCGGACCACGGACCTACACGGACGGGCACGGACGGGCACGGACCTACACGGACCTACACGGACACCCGGGGGACTGCCTGACCGCGGGCGGACGGTGGGCGTTTCCGCACGTCCGCCTCGTCCGTGTCTGTTCGTGAAAGTCCGTGTCCGTCCGGGCGTTATATTCCCCCAATCATGAGCGCAACGCCCCCATGCATGCTGGTGATTGACGACGAACAGGCGATCTGCCTGGCATTCCAGCGCTTCTTCCAGGCCCGCGGCTGGACGGTGCAGGTGGCCTCGGGGGTGGCCCGGGGACGGGCTTTGTACCGCGAAAACCGGCCGGACGTGGTCTTTTTGGACGTCCGCCTGGCGGACGGCAACGGCCTCGACCTGCTGACCCGTCTGCGTGAGGAAGATCCCGACGCCTGCGTGGTCGTGATCACCGCCTACGGCTCGCTCGACACCGCCACCCGCGCCCTGCGCGGCCAGGCCTTTGATTTTTTGGTCAAGCCGCTGGATTTGGACAAGGCGGCCGAACTGGCCGATGCCGCCCGGCGCCGCCGGCTGCCGGCGGCGGCCGGGGCAGGGGACGCGGATGCCGCGGCCAATCCCGGCGGCATTGTGGGCACGTCGCCGGTCATGCAGGCGCTGTACAAGCAGATCGCCTGCATCGCCATGGCCGATGAATCCGTGCTGGTGACCGGCGAGACCGGGGTCGGCAAGGAACTGGTGGTGCGCGCCATTCACGAGTACAGCGAGCGGCGCGACCGGCCGTTCCTGGCGGTCAACTGCGGCGCGCTGCCCGAGCATCTGGTCGAGAGCGAACTCTTCGGGCATGTGCGCGGCGCCTTCACCGGCGCCCACGCGGACCGCCCCGGCCGCTTCGAATGCGCCGACGGCGGCACGCTGTTCCTGGACGAGGTGGGCGAACTGCCGCTGCCGGCCCAGGCCAAGCTGTTGCGGGTGCTGGACACCGGGGTGGTCGAACGTCTGGGCTCCTCCCGGCCGCTGAAGCTCGCGGTACGGGTCATCACCGCCACCAACCGCAACCTGGAGGAGGAGATTCAGGCCGGCCGTTTCCGGGCCGACCTGTATTACCGTTTGGCCGTGTTGCGGATCGAGGTGCCGCGGCTGGCCGACCGGGCGGGCGACATCCTGTTGCTGGCCAATCATTTCCTGGCGAAACGCCTGGCCGGAGCCGGCCGTTCCCGCCCCGAGCTGAGCCCGGAAGCCGCCGCCGTGCTTCAAGGCTACGCCTGGCCGGGCAATGTGCGCGAACTCAAGCACGTGGTCGAGCAGGCCGCGGTGCTGGCCACCGGCGGCGTCATCCGGCCCGAACAGCTGCCGGCGCTGGTGCGCGGCGGCGGTGACCCCGGCGCGGCGCGTGCGGACGCCGCGGATTTTCACGCCTTGACGGCGGCGTACCTGGCCGGTTCTGGCCGCAGCCTGGAAAACCTGTACCAGGCGGTGGTCGAGGTGGCGGAGGCGGAGGCGATCCGCTTCGCCCTGGCCTGCCATGCCGGCAACCAGACCGAAGCCGCCGCGCAGCTGGGCATCCACCGCAACACCCTGCGCAACCGCATCCAGGCGTTGCAGCTCGGGCCCGACGCCGCGGCCTGACGATTTGGGCCGTTGGGAACCCCCTTTTGAGGAAAGGCGGTTCCCAAGCCCTCCGTCAAACCTGTTTGTGCCGGTTGCGGATTTCGCCGGCCGCCTCCTGCTGTCCAATCGTGGGTTGTCGCGCAACGGCGGCCTGCGGAATCCGCAAGCGGAACGGCCCTTTTCCCCCCTTGGCCGACCGTGTATAGTAGCGGCCGCTTTTGCCCGTGTGATTTGCCTCCTCCCGTGCCCCGGTAGCTCAGTTGGATAGAGCGTCGGTTTCCTAAACCGCAGGTCGCCGGTTCAATTCCGGCCCGGGGTACCATCTTAAATACCACAAAATAAGCATTTTATGGTATTTTGTGCAGAGCCGTCAATTGCCGCGTTAAAACCTCATTTTACCCCTATTTTCGTACGAATAACACCCGCATAACACCCGCATTCAATTTGTGTGTGGGGGTGCCTGATGCTTGTCCCGTGTTTGGCGGGGTGGGGTAAGCTTACGCGGCAGGGGGCCAGGCGGTCAGGCGCCCCCCCCCCAGCCAACTTTTTCCCGGCCTGTCGCTAAGTGGGCATGCGCCCCCATTGGCGTTGCCGGGTGCCTTCGGTTACATTCTGTATTGTTCATGCACGCGGGTGTAGGCACCCCGACATGAACCGAAACTTTGCCATCAAGGTAAGGAAACGCGTAAATGGTTTTGCACGGCATCGAGATTCCACGGGAGCGGATCGCGGCGTTCTGCCAAGCCAATGGCATTCACCGCTTGGCGCTCTTTGGCTCGATTCTCCGCGATGATTTCCGGCCCGAAAGCGACATTGATGTGCTGGTCGAGTTCCAACCCGGTACCCGCGTCGGCCTGTCGTTCATCCGCATGCAAGACGAACTGTCGGCTATTTTGGCGCGTCGGGTGGATTTGAACACGCCCGGCAGCTTGAGCAAGTATTTCCGGGCCGAAGTGCTGAAGGAAACGGAACCGCTCTATGTCGCGGCATAACGACGGCATTACCCTTCAGCAGATGCGCGACCACGTGGTGGAAGCTGTCGCCCTCGCCAAGGGGCGGACATGTGCGGACGTGGAGACCGACCGCGTTTTCTTTCTGGCCTTATTGAAATTGGTCGAGATCGTCGGCGAAGCGGCCACCCGGATTTCCGACCCCATGCAGGCGGCTCACCCCGAGATTCCCTGGCGGGAAATCATTGGTACCCGTAACCGCCTAATCCATGGGTATGACGCCGTTGACCATGAGATTCTTTGGAACATCGTGACGGCGGATTTCCCCCCACTGGCCCGCCGGCTCAAGGCACTGTTGTCGGAAATGTAAACTTTTCCGCGCCTTTGGCACCATTGCCGAGCCGCCCGGCCCCTGGCCAGCTCATGTCCCCAGCATCACCACATTGCAACGCTACGCGGCAGTGGTGTCGGGTGCCGGCTGCGGATTGAACTTGAACCGCTCCCACA
>JBAZJM010000161.1:0-10069 GCA_041651315.1 Lentisphaeria bacterium
GTGGTCGCCGTGGCGCCCCTGCGCAACCGCCTGTGGGACGACACCGACAACCGCCGCGCGGAAACCCTGTCACGGCTACTGGCATTGCAGCTCAGCCGGCAACCGGGGCTGTTGCTGGTGGAGCGCGATGAGCTGCGGCGGGTCGCCGAGGAGAAAACCGCGGCGGCCACCGCAACCGGCCGGCTGGTCGCCGCCGCCGTGGTGGTGGAGGGCAGCACCTTGTTCACTCCCGCCAAAACCGGCACCGGCAAGACCCTTGCCGTGGAAACGGCGTTCCGGCACGCATCAGCCACCCAGCCCGGCCCGGCGGTGACCGGTAACACCGAGGATTTGATGGGGATCGCGGCACCGTTGGCGCGGGAGATCGCCGCCCGCCTGCACCCCAGCGTCGTCGTCGCTGCGAACTCTGCCAGAACCGCCCCGTTCGATGCGGCCGGCGAGGCGCGCTATTTCCTGTGGCTTGCCAAGATCCAGCGCAATGACGAAACCCGGCGGCCGTTTTTGGAAACCGCCTATGCCTTGAACCCGCAAGACCCGGAGATCCGCCAGGCCCTGGCCAATGTGTTGCTGAGGCAGCCGTATGAAAACTGGGCTTGCTCCCAACAACCGCCGCCGAAACGGGCCGTGGATGAGGGATTGCCCGACGGCATCCGGGCGCTGTATTTGCTAATGGCATCCCCGGCGACCACGATTCCCATGGAAGGCTTTTCCGACCTGCTGATCAAGCTGAAGCCGGAAACCGTGACGCCGGAACAGCGCGGCCAGCTCCGGCAGGCCCGCGCGCTGCTGCGGCGCTATCAAGAGTCACATTGGGAGGTGCAGGATGGTGTGCCGCATCACGGCTTGCCCTGGATCGGCCAGTTCTTTGGCATCATTCCGGCGATGATTGAAACACCGGAAGAGGCTATGGCCTACTTGGAACCGATGGCTGCCTATTGGCTGCGCTCGCCGGAACGGATGGCATACGAAGGCGTGACGGAGGTTTTTCGGGACATCTGCGGGTTGCGGGATGGGTATGCGGCTTGTCCGCGCTGGTCCGCGGCCACTGTGGAGCCGCAGTTTGACGCCATGCTGCTCCGCTTGCAGCCGCTGGCGGAAACGGGCGATCCGCTGCTTCATGCGCAACTCGACTTCATCCGGACTTTTCGCGAAAAGGAATATCAGGGGAGGCCCCCTGAAGGCTATCCGCCGCAGGGGCCCGAGGCGGTGACGGCGGCCCGCAATCTGCTCACGGCCTATCAGGCCCGCGCCGCCGGCAACCCGAAATGGGGCCAGGCCGTGCAGGTGTGGGAGGGAATGCGGGTTTGGCAGGCCTTGAGTTGCCTGCCCTGGCCGGAACAGGAAACCTGGTTCAATCGCCTGTTTTTGCCGGCGTTGCAGCAAGGCTACACCCGCAACTTTTCCTATCCGTGTGGCGGCTATTTCTTTTTTCCGTCCGCCCCAGCCCCATCGCCCGAGTACCGGCGGATGGCGGTGCGGGCTTACGCCCTATTGGCCCGCCAGTCTGGCAAAGAGTTGGACAACGTATTGCAAGGCATGCGGGTCAAGGCAAAAACGTTTGGGGTGGTGTTGGCGGACAGCCTGCCGGGGAATGGCGACGCTCCGATCCTGGAAATTGACCTGTCGGCCTTGGGGTTGCCCAAGGATCGCCCGTGCAACGTCGCGGGCTTTGTCCAAGAGCCGGAAACGATCTGGTTATTGGTCAAGGGGGGCTGGAATGGCGTGCTCCGCTACGATGTAAAAGAGGCGCGGGTGACCGGTGCCGTAAAGTGGCCGTGGGCCGACGGCCAACGGCCCGACCGCCCCCACAACGGCGGCCAAATGATCACAGTGACGGCGGATATGGTTTGGTGGAGCGAGTACAACCAGATCTGCCGCCTGCCCAAGACGGCATTCACCTTGCCGGCGACCTTGGTGAATCCGGCCATGGCCGCGATGCCGGGACTAAATCCGCCACCCGACCAGGTCTTTGCCATGGTGGACGGCTGGATTTATTGGCACGGACACAACAACAGCGTCTGGCGGTTGCGCCAGGCTGCAGGCCAGCCGCTGGGGCCGGCGGAATGCGTGGCGGACTCCGCACGGGTGGGCGGGCCCGGCCCGCTGGACGGCGGAGACGGGTGGGGGGTCGTGACTCTGCTGGCCGATCCATCCCGACACCGCGTGCTGTGGGTGGTGATTGGGCGCGATTGCGACGAGCCGCCCAGCGGTGTCTGGAGTCATTCTACCGCCACCGGCCATTTGGAACAGATCATGGTGGCGCGATTTGTGCTTTCCAATGCCAGAACCTGCACGTTGGACAACGGCCGCTGGGCCTATGACGGCGGTTTCTTTAGCCGGATTGTGGTGGATCTGCATCAGGATCGCGTGGAGTACGGCTTTGCACAAGATCCACCTTTCCCTTGGAAGCGCCCAGGCGACCCCCAGAAGATGGCAGCCCCAAACTTGTCCTTGCCAGCGGTTGAGGAGGAATGCCGAAATGCCCAAACCGCTCCCTGTTTTACCTTAACCCCGGCGGCGTCGGGGGCCATGCTCCTGTTCAAGCCTGACGGCGAAGGCGCGCGGGTGCTGGTGTTCACGCCCGCAGCCTGTCTAGCCGCGGTCAAAAATGATGAGCGGTTGCTTGACCGGATTATCTCCGGCGCCTGGTGGACGCCGCGTGGCATCCTGATTGCCGCCGCGCCAGATCGTGAAGGCCCGATGAAACTTTGGCTGTATGACGTGGCCACGAAAACTGCGCCCCCGGCACCGGGGAAGTAATTTGGGAGAACAAAGAACCATGCGGACGAGCCTGCTGAAAACAATCGCCGTTCTGCTCACCCTCGGAACCGGGTTGGCGGCGGCCGCCGCGCCGCGGCTGGCGGTGGTGGCGGTGACCCCGGCGGCGGAGGCGCGGACGGTTGCCGACCAGCTGACCGCGGCGCTCTCCCGCGAGCCCGCCACCCTGGCGCTGGTGGAGCGGCAGCAGGTTGACGCCGTGCTCCGGGAGCTGGGGCTGGCCGCCGCCCAGGGCCGCGGCGGCCAACTGGCGCTGGGCGAACGGCTCAACGCCCAAGGACTGCTACTGCTCGACGTGGCAGACCGGACGCTGACGGCGCGCCTGGTGGACGGCGCCAGCGGCCTGGTCCTCTTCTCGGAAGCCTGGCCGGTCGATGCCGTGCAGGGCCAAGGCTTGCCGGAGGCCGCCACGGCACGATTGCGGGAGCGGATTTTGGCCGGCCTGCGCCAGGCCGCCGCCCTGGCCGGCGGCGCGGGTGTCAAAGGCGCGACGGTGGTCGCCGTGGCGCCCCTGCGCAATCGGAACGGGAATGAAACGGATGATCATCGGGCAGAAGCCTTGTCACGCTTGTTGGCCTTGATGCTCAGCAAGCAGCCAGGACTTCTGCTGGTGGAGCGTGACGAATTACGGCGAGTGGCCGAAGAAAAGAACATGGAGGGCACGGAAACCGGCCGGCTGGTTGCAGCGGCCGTGGTGGTAACGGGAAGTGCCTGGTTTGCACCCGCCAAACCCGAAACCGACAAAATGGTCGCCGTGGAAACCGTTCTCCAACGCGGGACAACCACCCAACCCGGCCCCGCCATGACGGGTGACACCGGAAATTTGGTAGAACTGGCCGGGCGCCTGGCTGGTGCAACAGCCGCCTGCCTGCGCTCAGGCGGCACCGTTGCGGACTCTGCAAACACGGCCCCGTTCGATGCCGTCGGCGAGGCGCGCTATTTCCTGTGGTTGGCAAAATGCTGGGGCACCGGCTCAGCCTCCCTGCCGTTCTTGGAAACCGCCTTGGCGCTAGATCCGAATAACCCGGACGTCCGTCGGGCCATGGCCCAATCGTTGCGGGCATATGGCGGCGAGAACTGCGATCAGCCAATATCGACGCGCACCATGCGGTGGATTTTGAATAACGAACGGGCTTTGCATCTGTGCCTGCAAGAACCGCCCGTGCTCGATGGTGACATCGGGGATATTGGCAACCAATTGAACAATTTGAATCCGAATGATTTTTCGCCTGCACAGCTTCAGGAAATCCGGCAAGCCCGCGCATTATTAAGGCGTTATATGGAGGCCGCTTGGGACATCCGGGACGGGGTGCCACACCGGCATATCGGCTGGACCTCAAATATTTTGGCGGTCATTCCGGCATTGTTCGAAACGCCGGAGGAAGCGGTGGCTTATATGGAACCGATGGCTGTCCAATGGTTGCGCTCACCGGAGCCGCTACTTGGGCAGGACACGCTCACTGTCTTGCAGTGTATCAGCGACCAATTGATGTTCTATTGCTGTCCGCGCTGGGATAAGAAAAAAGTAGAGCCCTTGTTTGCTGCAATGATGCGCCGGCTGCTACCTTTGGCGTCAGTGAGTGATCCGCTGATCCGTGCTGAAGCCGCGTTCATCTGCGCCTATCAAGGAGAAAGACGGTTTCAGACAGAGATCGGAGAAGGGGGGGCCAGGCAAAGCGAGGAAGCCGTACTCGCAGCTGTCGGCTTGCTGAGCGCTTATCAAGCGCGTGCTGCCAGCAATCCCAATTGGGCCGGGGAGATCAAAAATATGCGGCAGGGACGGGCGATTTGGCTGGCGCTGGGCTGCCTGCCCGGTTCGGATCAGGAAAAATGGTTCGACAACTTGCTGTTACCGGCGTTGCAACAGGAATACCGGCCGACATTTTCTTATCCGGTTGCCGAATTTTTTGTTTTACCGTCCATGCCCGCGTCCTCGCCGGAATACCGGCGGATGTTCACACAAGCCTATTCTGTGTTGTCCCGTCAGTCTGGTCAGAACTCGGATAACGCGTTGAGGAACATGCGGATTACGGCGCAGCGGTTGGGCATGGCGTTGACGACGGATCGGTCGACGACCGGCGCCTGGCCGGCCCGGGAAATAGACCTGACGGTGGCGGGGCTGGTCAATGGCAGTCCGTATGCCATTCACGGTTACATTCAGGAGGCGGGGACAATTTGGTTTTTGTTTCATGGCGCTTGGACGGGAGTGGTCCGGTATGACGTGAGGGAGGCACGGGTGACCGGGGCGGTAAAACTGCCGTGGCCAAGAGGCAACAGGGCCGGAGTCGCGGTCGGCAGCCAGCCGATGGCGGTAACTCCAGACGCCGTTTGGTGTCTCATGTATGGCCAATTGTGGTGCTTGCCAAAGACAGCGTTTACGCTGCCGGCGACCACGGAAACGATCCAGCCGTTGCCCAATCTGACTCCGGCGGCGGCGGCATTGGTCCTGGTGGATGATTGGATTTATTGGATCACGGAAAGCCGGGCCATTTGGCGGATGCGGCAGGTCGCGGGCAGGCCAGTGGGGACGGCGGAATCAGTGGCGGACGCCGCCCGCGTGGGCGGGCCCGGGCCATTGGACGGCGGGCTGCCCTGGGGGGCCATCGCACTGGTGGCTGATCCGCCGCGACACCGGGTGGTGTGGGGAGTAAACGAGGCCAGCCCCAATCCGCCATGGGACGAGGGGCCGCGCAACGGCATCTGGAGCCACCAGGTTGCCACCGGCCACTTTGAACACCTCATTGCGGCGCGGTTCCCGGATGTCGCCAAGGTCAGCACGATCGATGGCGACCGTTGGATGTACAGCGGGGACTGTTTTGTGCGTGTCGCGCTGGATTTGGGTCATGACCGCGTGACTTACGGCATGGCACTGGATCCGCCCTTCACCTGGAAACACCCCGGTGACCAACAGGCAACCACAACGCCAAACTTGCCATTGGCCGTGCCCGGTCCGGGATGTTTTGACGGTTGGACCAAGCCCTGCTTCACGGTGACGTTGGCGGCGCCCGATGCGTTCCTGTTATTTACACCGCGCGGCGATGGCGTGCGGGTGCGGGTGTTTACGCCCACAACCTGCCTGGGCGAGGTGAAGAACGATGCGCGGCTGCTCGATCATATGGTGGGCGGCGCCTGGTGGACGCCGCGCGGCATCCTGGTCGCGGCCGTGCCGGAACGCACGGGCCCGATGAAGCTGTGGCTGTACGAATCCGTGGCCCGGCCGGCCACAACGCCCTGAAGGCAAGCACCGAAATGAGAACAAAATCAATCTCGTCGCACGCGGAGGCGCGGAGTTCGCGGAGGAAAACGTGACACAGGCAATCCTGCCGGCGTGTCGGCCATTCAAATGCCGCCCGAAAAAACAACACCAAGATAAAAGGAGATGTTATCAGATGTGGAATCACGTATGTCGACTGAGTGTCATGGGCGTTTTTTATACCGGTCTGTGTATTGGCGCTTGCGGGGCTGATACCCAGCCGCTGCTTGATGGCATTGCCCTGCGCCAGCCAGTTCCATTGACCGCAGACACGGAAAAGCGCGGAATTGCCATCGTCGCGCACACCGATCTCATTTTGGTGCTGACCTTGCCCCCGGGAAGCGTGGCGAAGGTCGATGATCTGCAAGGGCGAAAAATGGCGGGAAATCCCGGCCGGGCCAATTCGTTGGTGCCATTGCGGAAGGGGCGATACACGCTGCACCTTGCCGCTGGCGACGAAACGGGGGCCAGCGCCTCGGTTGACGCGGTGGCACTTGGCAGATTGAAACCATCGGATACGGCTACCTTGGTCTCTTCGCATAGCAATCCGGTTGTTTTGGGGTATTTCGTTGATCTCGAAACGGCCGGCGATTACGGCTTGTCGTTCACAACCAAATACAAGGGAAAATTGCCGGCCGGCGGCGGGTATAACATCCAGCGTGAAGGTGGCTCCCAAAATGTTTATACTGGATTTTACCCGGACTACACGTATGGAACGGCCGGTGATTTTAATACCGTCGACATTGCCATGTCCAAGGTTTTTCTCACGCCGGGCCGCTATTACTTCGTTTATTTCTATGACGCCTCCCCACGAACCAAAGACCTCGGTCTGACCATTAAAGCAACCTTTTCTCCGCAAGCCTCTGAGGACGTCCCGGTAAAGTCAGAATCAGATGCAAAAAAGCCGTAGATTGAGATTTTTTAATAGATTTTCACCACGAAGAGCATGAAGCACATGAAGTAAACCGGCAGCAAGGCAATCAAAACGCAGTTGGACGTCCTGATTCCGCTTTTTCTTCGTGCTCTTCATGTTCTTCACACTACCGTCCCACTGGTGCTCGAAAAAGGCGATTTCCCTGAGATTCCAAGCGTAAGGCGGTTTGTTTTGATCCTGACCCATTTTGCATTTTCCGTACCCGTGCCCATGCCCGTGCCCGAACATAGAAAACAGGATGCCCATGGATTGTTGTCGACCACGAAAGAAGGGATGGTAGCTCGGGCACGGGAAAAGGCACGGGCACGGAATGAATGATGGCATCCCATGAGACGGCTATGACGCAGATCCGCGAACTCCGCGGTAATTTTACCATTAGTGAGCAGGGGGAGAGACACATGCGTTCGAAGTGGGGGCAGATAATCCTGGCGGTGGCAGCGGTGGCGCTGTTGGGGGTGGCCGGCGTCCGATTTTACGGGCAGTGGCGGGAGTCGCAGCCGGTGCGCCTCACGGTTCAGCCGGGTGGCGGCGTTCCCGGCGGCGCGCCGGTTGCGGGCGGAATGGCCATGCACCGGCCGCCCCAGGCCCCACCGGTGCCGGTGGATCCGGCGGTCACGCTGACCGACTGGCGGGTGGCGGCGGTGCCGGTGCTGGCCGGCCGCCGGCCGCGCCTGGCCGCCATGGCGCCGGAGGCGGCAGACAACCTGGACCGGCGGGGGACGCGTCCCGCCATTTGCCTCCAACTGACGTGGCTGACCGAGAAGGCCGGCGGACAGGGCCGCCGGTTTCCCCTGGCCGCGCTTTGTGACGCCATCCGCATCCGGCGCGCCCCGGCCGGAACGGCGGCCTGGAGCCCGGCGGCCGAGTATGGCGCCGCCAGTTTCGGCACGATCATGCTGGTGCCGGCGGGGCCCTGGCCGGCCGCCTCCAAGAGGGTTGAAGACGCCTGTTGGGTGGACGCGGCGGTGGAGCCCGGCCGGTTATACGATTACCAGGTCCAGTTGCTGCGCGGCGGCAAGGTATGGGCGGAGAGCGGCGTCTGCACCGGGGTCGCCGTCGCCCTGCCCGAGCTCCGGACCGCCACCACCGTGGCCGGACGCCGCGAATTCCGCTGGGGTGAGCCGACCCCGGCGGCGGCGGCCGGGCTGGTCCATCCCCGGCTGTGGCTTACGCTCAACAAAAACACCACTCGCCCCAATCTGGCCTGCCTGCCGTGGGCGGCCGGTTCCTGGGTGTCGCCATTGTCCGCGGAGTATTTGGACCGGCAGGAAGCGCGGCTCTGCCTGACCGCCCGGCTCCGCCATGCCACCTGGTCAAAGCGGGATGGACGGACGGAGGATTATCGGCCGATCCTGCTGACCGGCGCCGTCCCGCCGCGGAAGGCGCCACGAATGGGCCGGCCGGCGGCCCCGCCCCCGGTTGTGGACCCCCTGCCGGAATGGGGCGGCCTGTGCTGGCGGCTGCCGTTTGATGACGGCATGGACGGCAACTCCATGCTGCGCTTCGGCGATGCCGCGGATTCCGTGAAGCTGGACGACGTGTGTTTTTGGTTCGACAATCCCATCCGGGGCCGGTGGCGGGAGTGGCGGATCACGTTCCCCGCCCAGCCGGTTCTGGACACCAGTTTTTTACGGCCGGAAGAACCGATTCCCCTGCCTTGGCCCGGTCCGGCGGAACGGGTGCACTTTCAGCTCGGGCCGGGCCCCGGCCCGTTGGCCACTCCCGGCGCGCCATGCACCTTCTCCATGCTGCGGGTGCCGGTGCCGGAGCCGCTGCGGGCGGTGTGCGGGGATGGCTGGGTCAAGGTGACTTGGTCGGCGCTGCGGGGCATTCGTGCGGACGACTGGCTGGACGGGCCGCGCTTTGTGCTCGCCCGGATCGACCAGGCAGACATGGCCGCAAGATCGGCCGGCGGCGACAACCCCCGCACTTGGGGCCGGTCACGGGAGCTTTATGTGGGCGGCCCGGAGGTGTTGGAATACACCGACCGCGAGGTGCGCAACGGTTTCGCCTATGCCTATGTCCTGCGGGTGGAGGGGGTGGCCAGGGCCACCGGCTGGCGCCGGCAGGGCGGCGCTTTCGACCTGCCCCAGCCGGTCCGCGCCGCGGCGCCGTTCGGCTGGAGCGGCCGGCCGCTGCTGGCGGTGCCCGAGCCGCCCCATCCGCTGCGGGTGGGGCTCTTGCTGGGCGGGGAACCGCAGGACGCCGATTCATCGGACGCCGTCGTCCGAGACGCTTTTTCCAACGCCCTGGCTGGCCTGCCTGGGATGACCGTGGTGGAGCGCATCGGTGCGGACAAGCTGTTTGTGGAACGGCAGTTGGTCCGTACCGCGGGCGCCGAAGAGGCCGCGGCGGCCGCCGCCACTGGTCCGGCCAACCCCACTCCCGCCGACCTCTTTTTGGAATGGCGCCAGCGCCGGGACCCGGATGCCGCCTGGTACGACATCTGGCTGGCCGACCACCGGCAGGGCATTCATGAACGGCTGTGGACCGGGCGGGCCGTGGACTTTGTCCCGGCGGCGGCGGCGCGGGAGGTGGCCCGGCAACTGGCCGCGCGCTACCCGGGCATGATGGCCGCCGCCCCGGCGTCGGCGCTGCCGCCCGCCGCCATGTCCCGCCGACTGCGCATCGCGGTGGGCAACCTTGCCGATGACGACGGTTCCCAGGAAGAGGCGGGCAAGCTGGACGACCTGCTGGCCCTGGCCCTGACGGAGCGGCGCGAGTTCGAGGTGGTCGACCGCCGGGAAACGGCGCGGATGGTAAGCGAGCTGGGCGCCGCCGCGGCCGACCCACTGCAACTGGGGCGGCTGCTCAAGGCTGACCGGATCGTGACTGGCAGTTGCACCGAGGCCGCCGGCCGGATTCATGCCAACCTCCGGCTGCTGGATCCGGTCTCCGGCGCCGTGGTGGCCACCCTGACCGAGGCGGCCCCCGCCGCCGAATTGGACGCCTTCTGTACCCGCCTGGCCGCCCGCCTGGCTGCCGTCGGGGGGCCGGCCGCCGCAACAGCGCCGGCCTTGGCCGCCAGCCCCGTCTTGCGCGATCTGGAAGCCGCCGTGTTCCGGCAGGCCGCCAGGTGGAAGGGACGGCGGGAAGAGGAGGCC
>JBAZJM010000162.1:0-10023 GCA_041651315.1 Lentisphaeria bacterium
CGCCGGCCTCGGCCATTTCTGCCGGGCCGTCAGCCGGTTCGCCTGCGCCCCGCTGGTGCGCGTCAAGGAAAACGCCCCCCTGCCGATCCGCCGGGCGCTGGATCTCGGCGCGGCCGGGATCATCGTGCCGCTGGTCAACACCGCCGAGGATGCGGAACGGGCCGTGAGGGCGGCGCATTATCCGCCGAACGGCGTCCGCGGCTTTGCCTGGCAGCGCGGCAACCACTGGGGCGCGGCGTTCGACGCCTATGCCCAAGAGTTCACCCCGGTGGTGGCGGTGATGATCGAATCCAAAGAGGCGGTAGAGAACATCGACGCCATTCTCGCCGTGGACGGCGTCGACGGCGTCCTGATCGGCCCCTACGACTTGAGCGGCTCCCATGGCATTCCCGGCCAGACCGGCGCACCGGTGATCCGGGCCGCCTGCCGCCGGGTCGCCGATGCCTGCGCCAAAGCCGGCAAGGCCGCCGGCCAGCACCTCGTCACCCCAACTGCCGACACGGTCCGGGCCGCCCTCGGCCAAGGGTTCACCTTCCTCGCCCTCGGCATGGACACCTTTTTCCTCGCCGACGGCGCCGCCCGCTGCCTGGCCATGGCCGGCAACCCGCCGCCGGCGGGGCAATAAAGTTGGGAACCCCCTTTTGAGGAAAGGCGGTTCCCAAACCCTCCGTCAAACCTTTTTGTATCTTTTGCGGATTTCGCAGGCCGTTTCAGCGCAACAATCCATGGTTAAGGCACCGGGCGGCCTGCGGAATCCGCAAAACGAAACAAAAGTTTTAGGAAGGGGGATGCAGAGCGAACATGTGAGCGACCCGGCGGAGCCGGGGCTGCTGAGCGCGAAGCGCGGGGGGATCACCCTTTTTCAAAAGGGTGGCCCCAACATCGTTCCTCCAAACTCCCAAGGTCACTATTATGTCAGACATAATTGCCGTCACTGAACTCGAGTATCGCAAGGCGGAGGCGGTGTTTCAGGGTGCCGCCGCCGAGGGACTGGATTGCCGGCCCGCCCCGGCCGCGGAGGAGGCCCTGGCGGCGTTCATCCGCGACCAGGGCGCCAACCATGCCGTCATCGGCGTCGAGACCTACCGCGGTCCACTGTACGCCGCCCTGCCCCGGGGCGGGGTCATCGCGCGTTTCGGCGTCGGCCATGACGGCGTGGACCAGGCCCAGGCCGCGGCCCATGGCCTGTTCTGCACCAACACCCCGGGCGTGCTGGACGACTCGGTGGCCGAGTTCACCCTGGCCCTGCTGCTGGCGGCGGCGCGGCACCTTGCCGCCGCCGCGGCCGCGACCCGGGCGGGCGGCTGGACGCCGCGGCTGGGTTGCGAACTCCGCAACCGCACGCTGGCGGTGATCGGGTGCGGCGCCATCGGGCGGCGGGTGGCCCGCGGTGCCGCCGCCGGCTTCGGCATGCGGGTCATCGGCTGCGACCCCGCCCCCGCGGAGCGGGGCCGGCTGGTTGCCGACTGGGGCTTTGAACAGGTCGTGGCGGAGTTCGCCACGGCGGTGGCGGCGGCGGATTTTGTCAGCCTGCACCTTCCCAGCATCCCGGCCACCCGGCACTTCATCAATGCGGAACGGCTGGCCCTGCTGCGGCCGGAGGCGGTGCTGGTCAACACCGCCCGCGGCGCCCTGGTCGATGAAGGCGCGCTGTATGCGGCGCTGGCGGCGAACCGGCTGGCCGGCGCCGCCCTGGACGTGTTCGAACAGGAGCCCTATGTGCCAGAGTCGCCCGGCCGGGATCTGCGCACCCTGCCCAACGTCCTGATGACGCCGCATCTGGGCAGCAGCACCGCCGAAGCCTGCGGGCGCATGGCCCGCGCCGCCCTGGCCAATATCCGCAACGCCCTGGCCGGCAACGTGACGGCCATGACCCAGCTCACCCCGGGCGGGTGCATGACATGATTGTCGGTTGGGGCCACCCTTTTGAAAAAGGGTGATCCCAATCAACATAATTATCATACACCCCACCGGGCTGAGGCCAACCACCGTACCGGCGTGGCGGCAGGGAATGCGGGGCTGAATGGCGCGACCGTCCCAAGGCGGCGCGGCAAGCCTCAACCACCATCGACTGCGGCCGATTGCAGTCGATCGCGGTCGATTGCGGCCGGGCAAACACCTCCCGCCCGGCCGCCGCGGCGGCCGGCAGGCGGGGCCTGGCCTACGGCCGTCCCAGGGCGTTGCCGGCCGGAAACCACCGTTCAAAAAACTCCCGCATGGGTCCGGGATAGACGGCGCACTTGAGATTGGCCCAGGTCAGCTGGTCGCTCACCGCGAAATAGACGCGGGTCTGGCCGCCGACCTCGATGATTTCCGGGTCGGAGGCGTTGACGCCTTCGTCCAATCCCTCGGGACTGAGCACCGGATTGGCGGGGCTCAACTCCCAGTCCCGCAAGTCTTTCGACCGCGCCAGGAAGGTGTGGAAGTAATGCTCCGGGACGCGCTGCTCCAGGTACATCAGGTAGTACCAGCCATTGACGTGGCGGAGGCACGGACAGGCGGTGTAGCGGTCGGCGCCGAAGACCGGCACCGGGCTCGGAGTCCAGTTCTCCAGGTCCGGGGAGGTGGCGAACTTGATGGTGAACGGCGGATAGGCCGGGTCGTTGCTTTCATAGGCCATGACGAAGCCGGTTGCCCCCTGGCACACCGAGGTATTGAACAGCTGCTCGTCCGCCTGCTGACGGATGACCACCCGGCTGTCCCAGCGCCGGAGGTCGGCCGAACGGAACAGCGTCACATCATTCCAGCCGTTGCCGGCGAAACGGGAGGCGAAGACGTGCAGCACACCGTCATGGACGATGGCGGAGCCCAGGCTGTGGCCCTCGCCAAAGCAGGCCAGTTCCGCCCCAGTCTCCTCCTCGACCAGCCGGAGATGGTAATCTTCGGGTTTGCCGCCGCTGGCCGGCCGGTCGCATTCAAGGCGGCACAGGCGCCCCTGCCACAGCACGGGAGACACTTCCATCAGGTCGCGTTTGACCAGTTCCCGGCGGTGGAACAGCGACGGCCTGACCGGCGCCGGCGGCAGCATCTGCTGGAAGGCGTCCACCGGCCAGTGCCCCAGGCGGTGGAAGCCGGGCGGCAGCTCCTGCTTGAATTGGAGGTAGGCCTGGCAGTTTCCTTTGACCTCGAACTGGATGTCCCGGGCGGTCTCCGTCTCCACCATCACCCCGAACATCCGGTAGCCCATCAGCAGGCAGTCTTCAAAACTGACCTTCATCCGGTCGCCGCGCTGCACGCTGGTGACGATCCCCGCCGGCGGCTGCCCCTGCCCCGGCGCGCCGCCGGTCATTTCCGGCTGCGAGAAGTTGATCTGGATCAGGCGGCAGCGCGTGAGGCGGGTCCAGGTGTAGGAGAAAAAGCCGTAGTTGGTGCTCTTGAGGCAGGCCTGCGGCGCCGTCATCACGCAGTCCTCCAGGATCACGTCCGGCTGCGCGGGCATGCTCGTGTTCTCCACCCGGAGATAGGCGGCCGCGGTGTCGCCAATGTAGTCCAGCGCCCACAAGTGGCAGCGGCGGAAGGTGATCGGTTCGTCGGCGCGCGACAGGACGCTGGCCACGCCGCCGCCGAAGGCGCGGCCGATGCTGACGCAGTCCTCGACCAGCACCGAGAACGGCTGCACCTGGACGGTGCCGTCAAAGAACAGCCCGGCATCGCTGCCGGTGGCGTACAGCCGGCGGAGGGCCCAGCGGTCCCAGCAGGTGGACGAGAAGGTCTCCCCGGTGTGCTCCTTGGACCACCCCTGGCTGTAGGCGCGAATGGTGCTCCACCAGTCATAACTCTTGAAGCCGCGGGCGGGGTCGCCGGAATCAATGACCACCCAGCCGGTGGTGCCGGAGCCGAGACGGCCGTCAAAGTCGCCCACTAACTCGTTGTACGCCCCCTTCACCCCCTGCCGCGCGGTGTAGAGGTTGGCCTCCAAATAGGTGTCCGGCCGGACGATCACCCGATGGCCGCCGCGGGCGTCGGGCACGGCCAGCAGCCCCTGCTGAATGGTGTGGAACGCCGTGCGCCAGTCGGCGCCGGTGGAATTGTCGCCAAGCTTGGAAACGTAGAGGTCCATTGAGAGGGGCTCCGGGCCGCGCCGGCCGCGGCGAGCGGCATCAGCGGGTTGATGCATATTTTAACACTGCCGATGCCGTGTTAAATTAACCCAAACGTCTTTTTGATGTACGAAAACACCCGGCCCGCAAGGCTTCCGCCATGCCTCCCGTATTTTACAACCCGGACCTCCAGCTGCTGGACGGCGGCACGGTCAGCCTGTACAACCGGTGGAACTACGGCAATCTGGCCGCCCCTTACTGGCGCTTCTATTGGAACTCCGCAGCGGGCGCCTGGGTCCATTTTGGCGGGCGACATTATCCGCTGCTGCCGGACACCGTCATGCTGATCCCGCCGGACACCCCGTTCTCCACCTCCTGCACCGGGGCCCCCCGCCAGCTCTGCATCCATTTCCTGGCGGCCCATCCCTATGCGGGAGTGGCCCCGGAAATTTTCACGTTTCCGCTGACGGCGGAACTGAAGCAGTTGGTGGAGGATGCCCTGGCCCTGGAGGTGGCGGCGGACCGGCGGCGCTATTCGATGCAGCTGCTGCGCCTCGCCCTGGCCGCCCTCATGGCCTTGCCGGACTGCGCCTTGCAACTGGTGGCACCGGATGCGCGGATAATGGCGGCGATGCGCCGCCTGCAGCAGGAACGGACGCCGGCCGGCAATCCGGCGCTCGCCCGCCAGGCCGGCATGAGCGTGAACGCCTTCCTCCGCCTGTTCCGGCGGCACACCGGCAAAAGCCCGCAACAGTACGGCCGCCAATGCCGGATCGACCAGGCCTGCCTGCAGCTGCATTATTCCGGGCTGGACATCAAGGCCATCGCGGCCGCCGCCGGCTTCTGCGACCGCTATCATTTCTCGCGCGTTTTCAAAAAACTGCGCGGCGTCAGCCCCGCCGAGTTCCGGAACCAGCAGCAAACACGGTTCCGGGAGAAATCATAATCGGGCGCGGGCAGGATTATCCTGAGGCGGCAGCCTCCCTGGGAGTGTCGGCGGCTTCGACGCCGTCCTCCGAAGACAGCCTGAAGGCTGAACTCAAACACGGGGCGCAGGTCGTTTGAGTTCACGCTTTGGCGTGTTTGGCCTTTGGCGTAACTACGGGGGGCGGCTTCGTCCCGGAGGGACTGAATGACAATCGGCAGGGGCTTCAGCCCCGGTTCCGGAAAATGAAACGATGGCGTGCCGTGGGTACGCCGCGATTCGCCGCGTCCCTGACGGCACGCGAAGGAAATTACGCCGGCTTGCCGAAAGCCAGTACCGCACCGCCGGAGGCCGGCACGACACGCAGGGTTTCGGCTCCGGTTTTCTCCCAGTGCCCCTCGGCACAGGCCACGCGGTAGGCAAAGCCGTTGTGCCGGCGGCACAGCGCGGCGGGCTCAACCGCCTCGACCCCGGCCATGCCGGCGGGGCCGAGCGCCAGCTCCAGCTCCCAGCCAGTGGCGTCAAGCGCGGGCTGGACGTGGACGGCCAGCCGTTCCGGCTCGCACAGAATCTCCACCCGGGCGCCGCGGACATCGGTCCAGCGCACGGCCAGGCAGTCGCCCTGCTCCTCGACCGCGGGCTCGGGGGGGTTGCCCAGCGGACGGCGCTGGCCGTTGGCCAGGGTTTCCACAATCCGGAAACCGGCGGGGCGGCCGTTCTGCTGCCAGTGCATGCCGTCAATGACCGGCAGGGTGTCAAAGATCGCGTTGTGGTCCGGGCAGGTGGCGGTGAGATAGCGCTCCGCGTAGTCCTCGTCGAAACGGTAGAGGTCGCGCACCCGGAAGCCGGCGGCGTCCCAGAACAGGTTGGTGCGGTAGAAGCGGCTGCAGTACCAGACGCTCTTGCGCCCCTCGCCGCGGTAGTCGGTCAACGCGGTGATGGCGGAGGCGGGGGTCACCGGATAGCGCGCGGCGTAGTGCCGGGCGGAGGTCTCCAGGGTTTCCACGCGGAGTTCGCCGGCGGCCGCCCGCCGGGCCAGTTCCGCGAACTGGTCGGTCAGGCCGGCGGCCATATCCGGCCAGCCAAAGGAGTTTTCCTGGCCGGCCTGGGCGTAACCGAAGGTCAGGCAGGGGGTACGGAAAGTAACATCAAAAAACCAGCGCACCCAGGCGGGCGAGCCGCCGCCGGCGCCCGCCACACAGTCGCCGCCGCCGGGATAGACCGGCTCCAGGGTCACCACCCGCTGGCCATCGCCGTTGTTGTTCTCGCTCAGGCCGACGTCGTACTGGTAAATGGGGTCGCTGCCGAGCATGCGAAACACCGGCACCGGGATCTGGGCCGCGGCGTGCTGGGCGGGCATGAAGACATTCTTACGGCTGGGATAGAACGCCTGGCTGTAATAGCCGCCCCACAGGGTGTAGCCGTCGGTGCCCCACTGCTCCTTGCAGGTGCAGGAGCCGCGGACGCCGTAGCGGTCGGCCATGTAGCCCAGGCTGTGGGCGTCCAGCATCCAGGAGCCCACGGAACGCGGATACCGGCCGAAGACGGCCTTGAACTCAGCCATGTAGACGTCGACCAGCCGCTCGCGCTCGGCCGGGGTGTAACCGACGGAGAAACCAATGTGCGAATGCCAGTCCCAGTCATAGCGGCCGCGCCAGACCAGGCCGGCCTTTTCAACCATCGGCCGGACGAACTCAAACCAGCCGCCGACCTCGTGGGTGGCGGGGATCTCGCCCAGCGCGTCGCGGAAGCGCCGGTCCACCAGGGCGTCGTACTGGAACAGCCAGGTCACCGGCAGGTTGTGCTGGCGCGCCAGCCGCATCTGGTTGACCACCGGCGCCAACAGATCCGTCTCGCACCGGGGCTCCAAGCCGCGGATGAAGTTGATGATGTTGACAATGCCGCGCCCCGTGGGGGCGGTGGTTGCTGAGGATGCGCTGCTCATGGGTGACCGGTTCCGTAAGGTTTTTCCAAAGGGAAAAGGATCTGTAACGTAAGGGGGCAAGCCGTGACCACCAAACCACGGGGGCGGTAATGACGGCCGCGCCAGATTATCGACCGCGGTCGATGGCGGCCGACCGCAGTCGATTGCAATCGATGGCAGCCAAGCATAACCCGGCCGTCAGCGCCCCCCAGCCGCCGCTTCCACCACCACGGTATGCTTGCCGGCGGGGACGGGAACACGCACCAGCACGCCGCCCAGGCCGCGGCCGGCGGCCGCCGGTTCCACCGCCTGGCCGTCCACCCGGACGGTGTAGCGGCCGGCCGCGCCGCGGAGCCACAGCCGGAGTTGGGCGGCGGGGCTGTCCAGCCGGATCTCCGCCCGACCCTTGCCGTCCCACACGGCGCTTTCGACATAGGCCGGCGTCCAGTCGACCAGCCGTACCGGGCAGTCCCAGCTCAACAGGTTGGCCATGGCATGGGTGTCGCGCAGCATGCCACCGGCCGGATACTGCCGCAGCAGCGCCACTGTGCTCTGGCGCAGGTCGCCGTCCAGATAGGTCCGCAGCATGACGTGGGGGATCACCCGGATGTCGTCATGCCCCTTGAACAGCTCATCCGGGCACGCCTGCATGAACGCCCGTTCGAACTGCAGCATGTCCGCGGGACAGCCCTTGAGATACAGGTCCAGGACTTCCGGCTGGGCCGACTGCGGCCCGATGCAGCCGCTCAGCCACCACGGATCGCCGGGCTCATACCCTTTGAGCGCCGGATTAATGGCGGGAAAGGAGGCGACAAAGCATTCGCCAAAGCCGGAACTGGGCAGCAGCGGCCCCGCCTCCTGGTGCGCCATGGCAACGGCATAGGCACGGAACCCGGCCTTGCAGACCATGGGCACGGCGGCGCGGGCCAGCAGATAGGCGCCCAGGTCGCGCTCATAGGTGTTGCCCAAACGGGCGGTCAGGCCATGGAAACCGACCAGGCCGGCATAGCCGCCGGTCGGCATGTCGCCGTGAAACATGTCGCCGCTCTCGCGGGCGCCGGGACTCATCAGCGCCCAGCTGTTGGTGGCTTCCCAGTAACTGAGCAACGAGCGGACCAGCTTCCAGTGCCGGTCGATCAGCGACCAGTCGGCATTGTACTTGGCCTGGGTGTACTGGCCGTACAGCGTCAGCCCCTGCCAGTAGTCGATGTCGGCAAAACCGTCGCCGTTGACCGTGTCCGTCCCCTCCCAGACAAAGGTGCAGGCGAGATAGCGGGCGCCGCTGAGGGGATCCTGGCGCAGGCGGTAGTCCTGCGGGAACAGCGAGCCTTCCACCCGCCGCCGCGTGATGCCGCGCAGTTCCTGGCGCGCCTCCGGGGACAGGTAGTTGGCCGTGCGCCAGGCGCCCGCCGTGAAATCGTGCGAGTAGTTGTGGGGATAAATCGTCGGCTCCACCTTCGGCTCCGCCAGTTTGCGGACCGCCGCCAGCGAGGCCGAATCGGCCAGCCGTTTCGCCAAAAACTCCAGCCCGGGCTCCGGCGGCGCCTGGAGCGGAAAATAATCCCAGGCGTCCGGCACGGGCAGGCACCAGGTCACCTCGCGGCCCCGCCGGGCGTAGTACGGCCCCCACTTGGTCGCCACCTTTAGGTCGGCCAGCCCCGTGATGCAGGACTTGGGGAGATAGCCTTTCTGCACCGCATAGCCAACCAGCGGCGGCACGGGCGCGTACTGCACGACCCGGGTGCCCCAGGCGTCCTGCCATGGCAGAAAGTCAAACTGGTCGCGGATGGTGACCCAGCCTTCATTCACCAGGTAGAACTCACGGCATTTCCAGGCATACCCCGTCAGCAGTTCCATGCCGCGGCGCAGCGCCGCCACCGGAATGCGTTCCGCCGTCTGCGTCCACTCCGCCAGCGTCGATGCCGGCAACGGCCATACGCCCAGGGGGCTGCCCAGCGCCAGCGTGCCGACCCCGCCGGTCCGGTGGATGACCAGCTGTTCCGGCGCCGCCTCAAGCCGGTCCGGCCGTTGCTGGAACACCACCAGCACGGGCGCTTCCGGCAGGCCGTCACCGGCCAGCAGCAGCAGCCAGTTTTCCTGCATCATGGCGGGATTGAACTCGGCCGGCTTGACCACCCGCGCCCCGGCCTGGGTCATCAGCACCAGGCCGGCCGGACACCGCGGTTTGCCGGCGCTTTGGAAGGACAGGGCAAACGCCGGGGCATCCGTCTCGACCTGCACCCCGATGCCCAGCGTGCTGTAGCGCAATTCCTGCCGGTAGGTCTTGCCATCCTGCGTCTTGACCGGCCGCTGCCAGCGGAAGCTGGTCCAGTCCACCTCGACCTTGTCGTGTTGATAAACCCCCTTGTCCACCTGATATTCCTGGCGCCGCGCCAGGCCGGTCTTGCCCGAAACCGCCTCATCCCCCTTCTCGATCAGGGTGCGGTCCGGCGGCAGGGCGCCGGGAATGCCGAAATTGAACTGGAACGATTCGGTCGGGTTGTCGCGCTTGCGCGAGAACTCGCGCCGCAGGGCGTCAAAGCTGACATTGTCGACCAGCAGGCCGTTCGGCTCGTAACGCCAGCCAAAGTGCCCGGCATTGTTCCGGTGCAACCCCGGCCACCAGCGGGTGCCGTACAAAGTCACCGGCGCCGGATCCTCTTCCCAAGGAAACACCGTGGTGTCCTCGCTGACCCATCGAACGGTGAGCGCCGCCGCCCGGGCGTCCTTGACCTCGATGCCGGTGGTGTAGCCGAAGCGCAGCGGCTCCTTGGTCTTGCCCGGATTCACGCACTGGAAATCACCCGGGGCCAGCACGGCCGTCACCTCGTTCTGCCCCCGGGTCGGCACGGTGGCGCGCCAGGCGCTTTGCCCCATGGCGGCCAGTTCCACGGCCACTTCGGCGGGCACCGGCGCCTTCAGCTCAAGGATCAGCTTCAGCTGCGTGGTGTGAAGGGTGGGGGTGTCGTCCACCGTGGGCGTCCACGCCACCGCCCCGGCATCCGCAACCAGGCCCAGTCCAACCGCCGCCAGCAACCGGCCGGCCACACCGCCGTTTCGCGTCCAGAATCCAATCATGTACTGCACTCCCGATGGGCTTTTTAGACAACACCACCACACCCGGATCGGAGCTG
>JBAZJM010000163.1:0-10019 GCA_041651315.1 Lentisphaeria bacterium
CCTGTCCGTTATCAGGGATTCCCCACTCCGTGCTCGCGCTGCACCGCATCCCACTCCGCCATCACCGCCAGCGCGGTCGGCCCGTGGGTGCCGGGGGAAATCTCGAATTGGACAAACACGCTCTCCATACCCCGGCCCACCGCTCCCCCCCGGGTGCAGTGGCGGGCCGCCGTTTTTATGATGAGAAAGATGCGTGCCCCTGTTGCATGAACCGCCCCGCAGAAGTAGCTTACCGCTATGAAACGGACACAAACCAAGATCGTCCGGCTGACGGAAAAACGGAACGATGACTTTGTTCCGGGTTCACCAAGCAGTCGCCTGCACTTGGTTTGGCCACTCACCCGGGAAGTCGCCTCGCTGAGCAAAACGCACGATGCTGAACGAAGACTACAAAGAGATGTTGCAGTGCTTGGCCGACGGGGGCGTTAAGTTTCTTTTAGTGGGTGCCTATGCATTGGCGGCCCACGGCTACCCCAGGGCGACCATGGACATTGACATCTGGGTGATGCCGTCGCCGGACAATGCGGAGGCCGTCATGAACACCTTGCGCCGCTTTGGGGCACCGTTGCACGGCTTGACCATCGCCGACCTCCAAAAGGATGACACGGTCTTCCAGATTGGCGTCGCTCCCAGACGGATCGACATCCTTACCGGAGCATCCGGGCTCCGCTTTGAAGAGGCGTTCGCGAACTCCGCCGAAATCGTCATTGATGGCATTCCCATCCGTATCCTCTCCGTTGCCGACCTTATCCGCAACAAGCGAGCCTCTGGACGTACCAAGGACTTGGCCGACATCGAAGCCTTGGAAGCCTTGCCGGATTCCGCACGACGGAAGCCGAAACCTCGCCATTCACGCGGCTAGAACTTCGGGTTATGTTATTCCCCCCTTCCGAGCCAAAGCCTGAAATAAAAATTCCTGTCCGTTATCAGGGATTCCCCACTCCGTGCTCGCGCTGCACCGCATCCCACTCCGCCATCACCGCCAGCGCGGTCGGCCCGTGGGTGCCGGGGGAAATCTCGAACTGGACAAACACGCCGCCGGCCGGGTCGTAGAGATGTTTGGCCACCTCGCGCACCGCCCAACGCCCCATGGCCGGATCCTGGGCGGGCAGCACATGCTGCCGGTCAATCTCCCCCCAAAAGGCGATTTTCCCCTTGCCGCGCCGGGCCAGATCCGCCATGTCCATGCAGAACAACTGTGAATTCAGGGCGTTGACCCCCACCTCGATCAGGTCGTCAAAAATCTCGGACAAATGCCCGTCCGAATGCATGAACACAAATTTGCCGTGGGCATGGGCCAAGGCACAGTACTCCTTGTACAGCGGCTTGAACCATTCCCGCCACACCCGCGGCGGCAGCAGCAGTTGCCGCTGCGACCCCCAGTCGTCCATGAAGCTGATGGCGTCCACATCGGTGCCGGCCCAAAATTCCACTTCCTTGAGATAATACTCATGAATACGCCGCAGCAGGCCGGCCACCCGCGCGTCGGGATCCATGAAATCCATCATGGCGTTCTCCGTGCCGCGCAGGAACTGGTAGCGCTCCCAGGGGCGCGGGCAGCAGCCGGACATGATGAACTTGGCCGAGGCGGCACAGCCGCGGTTCACCGCGTCACGGGCGGCCGCCAGGTTTTCCGGCAAGGTCTCGTACGGCGGCTGCACCAGGCGCTCCCAGTCGTCCAGCTCCGCCACCAGCGGCGCCTTGACCTCGCCGATGACCCCGTCCTGAAGATTGAGGAACGTGCAGCCCCACTCGTCCACGAACTCACCCGCCGCGTACGGTTGGCCATGCACCCGGGGCGAGGGACGGTACGGCGACGACACCCCATCCAGGTCGCACGGCCAGCGCCGGTCAATCTCGGCCACCGTCTCGGGAATATGTTGGTCCGCCCACGGCAGGCGCCAAATTTGCACCGGCATCCGTTCCGGGTGCTGGAAGGTGAGGCAGCGGCGAACGATTTCGCGGGGGGATTGGGCCATGGCCAGGTTCCTCTCGGCAAGTTGTTGGTGTGACTGGGCGCGGGTGCATGACATTTTTGGGTGGTTGGGAACCCCCTTTTGAGGAAAGGCGGTTCCCAAACCCTCCGCCAAACCTTTTTGTGCCTTTTTGCGGATTCCGCAGGCCGCTCCATTGCGATCATCCATGATTGGGACACAGGGGCGGCCTGCGGAATCCGCAAAACGTACAAAAGTTTTAGGAAGGGGCTTGGGGAGCACCCTTTTTCAAAAGGGTGGCCCCAACATCATCCGACAAAACTGTCCTACACCCGTGGGCGCGGCGGACGGCTCGGCCAAATCGGACCAGCCCGCTGCGCCCTTACCCTCACCAGCATACACCCCTATTTTTGTCTTGCGTTCACACCCGCATGCAATACAATATCAAACATGCGCCCCCTGCCCCAACACCGCCGGCAAGACGGCCGGGCCATTGCGATGCGCGACCTGGCCGCCGTGGGATTCCCCGAGATGCCGTTGTTCGGGATCTACCACAACCTGCGGGCGTTGCGCGGGCTCGACCCCCACCGCCACGACGCCATCGAGATCTGCTTTCTCGACACCGGCCAGCAGACCTACCGGGTCGGTGGCCGGGACTACGTGCTCCATCCCGGCGACCTCTACGTCACCCTGCCGGATGAGGAGCACGACAGCGGCGGCCAGCCCCAGGAACGCGGTGTCCTGCGCTGGCTGCACATCCGGCCGCCCCCGCCCGGCCGCGGCTTTTTGGGGCTGAACCCGGAACACAGCCGGCCGCTGGCCGACGGCCTGCTGCGTCTGGGCGAACGCCGCTGTTTTCCCGGCACGCCGCGGGTGCGCCAGGCCTTCCTCACCGCCGAGCAGCGGCTGGCGGCCGTGGCCGCACCGCTGGGGCGCCAGGCGCTCGGCAACGCCCTGGTCGAAGTCCTGCTGGCCGTCCTGGAAGCGGCCGCCCGACCCCCGCCGGCGGACGGCCCGGCCAGCCTGAACCCGGCCCTGCGCCTGATCGAGGACAATCTCAGCCGCCCGGTGCGCGTCCCCGAACTGGCGCGGGCGGCGGGGCTGTCCACCTCTGCCTTCAAGGCGCGCTTCCGGCGCGAGATCGGCCTGCCGCCGGCGGACTACGTCAACCGTCGCCGGATCGCCTTGGCCCAAAAATTATTGCGCGGATCGCGCCGCTCCGTGACCGCCATTTCGGCCAGCCTCGGCTTTGCCTCGTCCCAATACTTTGCCACCCAGTTCCGCCGCTACACCGGCCAATCCCCCGCCCGCTTCCGCGCCGCCGCCCCCTAAAGCACCCGCGGAATCTGCGAGGAATGATGCTGGACGATCGGCCGCGCCGACGCCAGGTCCAGCACGTAACTGAAGCGGGCTTCAAAGCTGAGCAGCTCCCCGTCCAGCAGGAACCGCCAGCAATAGATCCCGGACAGGGAGCAAAGCTCGCTCTTGAGGGGCTGGACAATCACGGTCTTCTCATGCAGCGCGATGCTCAATTCCTCGCGGCTCCCCAGGGTTGCAAAGTAGTCCCGGATTTTGTCGGGATGGTTCAGCAGCCGGTTGGAAAAGGTGGGAATCAAAACGGCGGTTTCGCTGTAAAGGGCAAGCAGGCGCTCCAAGTCGCCCCGGTTGACCGCCAGCATCCATTCATTCAGGACCGCCCGTGCTTTCTTGATCATCTGTCCCAGCCCTTTGTGATGCGGTCATTTTTCCGTGCCCCCATCGCCCTGCGGAGCAAGGTAAGGTAACCCAGGGCGCCGCGCCATACAATCCATGGCCCCAGTGCGGGGGTAACCGGTCACTGGTTGGCGGGCTGGGGATTTACCGAGCCCGGAACAACGTGACGGGTCAAATAAACATAGCCATCCCATGGGATGTCATAATTCATTTCGTGCCCGTGCCTTTGCCCGTGCCCGAACTACCCTCCCGTCTTTCGTGGTCGAAGCAGTCCATGGACATCCTTGCTTTACGCGGGTGTTCGGGCACGGGCACGGGCACGGAAATGCAAAATCGGTCAGGATTAAAATAAATCGTCGTTGACCGGTCACTCACGCTCCCGGCTCGGAAAGACCGGGTCCCGATTACCCCCCATTCAGTGACCCCTTACGTGCGGGGCGCCTGTCAGTTCCGTCAATGAAACTCGCCCCCCAAGGTGAGACAGGCAATCTTGCCTGTCCAGGCCTTCCGCAGGGTTGCGGCGCGACGGACGTCCCCTCCGTCACCCGAACGACCACCCCCAAAACGAGGTCATCCACCAGGCGAAACCGCTCAGGGCCGGGATCAGGAGAAAGGCCCAAAGCGGCGACAGCTTGCCCCGCATCTGCGGCAATTGGAGCCCCAGCACCAGCACCCCGATCCAAAACCATAGCAGCGGCAGGAAAAACCCGCCGAACGTCCCGGAGGAGCACAGGCCGAGATTTTGCCCTATCCAACAGAGGGGATTAAACAGGCAAAGCCCCTTGTCCGCCAAGACGGATGAATGGCCCAGCCCCATCATAAACACCAGGCAAAAATTACCCAGAAAGGCCAGCACCCAAAGGAAGACGAAAAAAAACTTCATCGGTTTCCCTCTTACCGACAATGGCGGCCCCTGATGATTGAGGACCACCCCCACACCATTAGGCTTTCAGGCGTTTGACCAACCAGGCGATGGTTTCGCCCAGATCCTTCATATTGGCCAGCGCCTCGGTGTCGTTCGCGACCTCCCCCTTCTCCAGGCCGACCCCGAAGTTCCAGTAGGTCGACCCCGGCACGATCATCCGGGACATCAGGAACATGTGGTTGATGGAATCCTGAACGCTGGTGGCGCCGCCCCGCCGGTTGACCACCACCGCCGCGCCGATCTTGCGGGCGAACCGGCCGCCGTTGGCCAGGGCGACAAAGCCGGCGCGGTCGATCAGCGCCTTCAGCTCCGCGGTCATGTCGGCAAAATAGGTCGGCGACCCCAGGATGATCGCATCGGCCTCAAACATTTTGGCGATGCAATCATTAACGATGTCCGTCGTGATGACACACCGGCCGTTCTTGGTTTCCCTGCACGTGCCGCAGGCCGTGCAACCGCGCACCGCCCGGCCGCCGACCTGGACCAGTTCGGTCTCAATCCCCGCCGCCGCGATCGGTTCCAACACCTTCCGGAGCAGGAATTCCGTGTTGCCGCCCGAACGCGGACTGCCGTTGAAGGCCACTGCTTTCATTTTTTACTCTCCTTGGTGAACTTACCCGTGAGAGGATCCGGCGGTTTCGGACCGCTCCATACCCTGCCCGGTTGCGCTTCCCAATGACGCCCGTGTCCGGGGTTACCATACCACGGGAAGATCCCCTTCCTGCCGCCCCCGCCCAAAAATCGTTGGCCACAAGAGGCACAAGAAATTCACGCCGGATCAGCGGAACACAATGCACCCGTCCCCATTCACCCAAAGGTATCCCGACGGAAGTGACATGCGCCCGCTTGGTTCTCCGACCCTTGACGCCGCCACCAAGCACGGTAAATTCACCCCTACGGAATGTCGCTTGGCATAGTTTTGGCCTCAAACCCGAGTTTTGCGATTGGACGTCTATATCACGTTGAACAAAGATGCGGACATGACTCCAAAGGTGATAGTTATAACGATGCTGAGCTCCTTTCTGTCGTTCGCGGCAGTTCTTATGGTGCTGCAGCAACAGTTTTCCCAAGAACTCGGTATCATTGGCTGCGGAGCGTTCATTGGATGGACCACCGTCGCCTACCGCGGCAGGTTGCCTAACTGGGTGAGAAAACATTGGGGTATCGTAGACGACTCCGACCCCGGCAACCTTCCCGTGAGGATCTGGCTCCCCATATTGGCGTTGGTTATTGTTGTTGCCGGACTACTGTTTTTCTATGTCGCTCGTCGGTAGAATGCAGAACCAGCCAGTGCAGCGCGTTTTTTGTACCCGTCCCTATGGCTATATGGCTAGTTTCATAAAAACTTTCCTTCTATCTCGCCGCCAGGTAAAGTTACGTCCTAACGAGGACAGGGACGGCGGATAAATCCCAAGATGCCGTACCACTTGCCGGGCAGGGCTTGTTCAACGAGGATTATGCGCTGGCAATACAGCGCATAATCCTATTATGTTGGAGCAATCAAGAAATGGAACTGGACCCAAATACACGATTCGTCGGCGACCACCTGAACGCCGGATTCCTGATTTCGGTCGCGATCTTCCTGGAAAGAGAGATGCGCGAGTTCGCGTTTGCCCTCCAGAAGGCGGGACACTTGGGCCTCAACCTTGGAGACATGTCAGGATCATTGCCCGAGCGTTTCAGAAAGTACTGCCTACATGTCGCCCGATTGCCCTCGCTGACAACAGAAACGAACTGGCAAGACGTTTGCGGCTTTGTCGAGATCCGCAACTGTCTTGTTCATGCCAACGGCATTCTGGACGGATTTGGTAAGGTTAATGCGATCAAGGCTTTCGCTACCAGACATGGCACTCCAAGGATTGATGAGCCTCATCTCCTTGTTGACGCACAGACGTCGCACAAGTGCCTTGACTTAGTAACTGATTTCATCGGGACGATATACCACGTGGCACTCAAAGCGTATCCAAGAAGGAGATAGAAAAGCTCCAACAACGGCCTGCGCTCGTATTGCTCACCCGCGCTGACGCGGGTTCGCAAACGGAGAGGCCGGACGTTCGCGTCAAAATCTTGCCTTTTTCCCCGCCGCTCGGGAACATTATGCCCAACGGGCAGCATGTACCCGTCCCTTCCACCGCAAATAAATACGTGGCTACGTCCCCATTTACCCAATGTTGTTCGGTCAGCGCCAGCCCATCCGCCAGGAGATTCCGGAGGCGGCCGGGATCAGCAGCAGTGCCCAAAACGGCGACAGGCTGCCCCGCATTTTGGGCAGATTAAGCCCCAGCACCAGCACGCAGGCCCAGAACCACAACAGGGGAATGAACGAGGCTGCTTTGTCCCACAGGTCCAACTTATATCCGATCCACCCCACGGGGTCGAACAGGCAATACGACTTGTCTTGGAGAACCGCGGAATGGGCGTTCCCCATCATAAACCCCAGGAAAAAATTCCCCAGGAAGGCCGCGATCCAGACAACCACAAAAAGTATTCGCATCCGTCAACCCTCGCCGGCGGCTTTCATGATAAAGGCGGCGATGAACCGCTTGGCCTCCTCCGCCAGGGGGGCGCCGAAGACGACGTCGCGTTCGCCGGTGCGGACCAGGATGCCCTTCTGCGGCACCCCGTTCACCTTCATTGAGGTCGCGCTCAGGGCAACCACGGTGTTGCGGTCATAGGCAAAACGGGCATCTGAATTCTGCCTGTTGCATGTCATCCCCTGAATTTGCCCCGGCCCCCACGGCCGCGGCCACGGCTACCGGTCACCGCCGGGAAAACCGGTCCATCACCTCTTCCCACCAGCCGCTCAACGTATCGACCATGCCGTCCGTGGCAATAAATCCCCAAATGGCCGCCAAGACGCCAAAGAGGAACGGGGGAAAGGCCAGCAACAACCACCACCCCTCAAGGGAATCGCGTACACTCCGGATATAAAACAGGCAAAGGGGATCGATCACCAGGGCACACAGCAGGCCGCCGGACAAAAAACCGATCACGGCATAAGTCACCCGTTCACCCAAGGTCGGTCCAGCGTTGCCGTGTCCCCGTGCCATTTCCACCCTTCCCAAACGCCTGCCCTAAGCGCACCGGCTCACATGATGCCCACACCTATGGCTACCATATACGTATCCAGCCTCACCTGCCATCATCCCCGTTTACGGGGTGTATAGTCATGATGTCAATTATTCTCCTTTGAAGAAAGGGGCATAGGGACGGGTACGCCCGGCACGCCCCGGCCATCCACCGACCGTGTTCGCATCAAAAACTTGCTTTTCACCCCGCCAACCGGTAATGTTGATGCCCAACGAAAGCAGGAACGCTGGATAAATCCCCATCCATCGGTTTGCCACGCCGGGCTTGTTTAACGAGGCTTGCGCGCCGGTAAAACCGCGCATAATTCTAATATGTTAGGCGTGTCATGAAGTGCTCACTGAAATATACGTTTTTAAGCGCCTTGGTTATTATTGGCGTTTTGTATTGGACACTGGCGATCATTTCCGGCTGGTTGATATGCGATGATTCCAAAGCGGTCAATAATTTCATGCACGAGCATCTCATACTGACGATGTTGCCCTGTGCTATTTGGGTGGCAGACTCATTTGGCGGTCGTTACATCGTCACGATTATTTTGATTGTTGTGGGGTGGTGGGTTGTTAAACAGAAGTCATATGGACCGCACGCCTAACACATCATGGAAGCCAACCGGCAGAGGCACAAAAGGCACCCGGTCTGAAGTTTGCATCCAGCAAAGATATCAGGCCTCCCCGGTGTCGTAGCCGGCGGCCGTGACGCCGAAGTGGCTGGAGCGGTGGAGGGTGCCGTCGTTTTTGACCACGGCACCGCCGGCGCCTGCTTCGGCCGCGGTGGCCCGCACGTTCATCAGGCACAGATTTTCCACCGTCCCGCGGTTGTGCAGCAGATGCATGGGGGCGGCGCAGCGGTTTTCCACCACCACGTCGCCGAGCGCCAGATGTTTGACCGTCGCGCCGGGCTCGATCTCGATGTCGGCGACGGGATGACGCTCCTCCGTGCGGTGATAGTCGCGCAGGGTCAGGCTGGACACCACCGCGGGAGCATCGATCCAGATCGGGGCCAGGATCGGTCCGAAGCCGGCCAGCCCCGCCGGCTCCATGCCGAGCGTCGACTTGGCACAGAACACACCCTGAATGGAAATGTCGTCAAAGGTGCTCGGCTCGCCGGGATGCACCTGGTGGTTGGTGAAGGAGACGACGTTGAACCGGTAGGTGCCGAAGACATTGGCGATCCGGATCCGCCGGATCGGCGAGCCGGCCGACAGCAGGCGCACGGCGGTGTAGCCATCCTGGGCCCACACGCCGTCGACGACGATGTCGGTGATGGGGCCGCGGCTCAGTTCGGCAATGCTGCCGTCGTCGGCGTTCAGGGCCACCAGGTCGTCATTGGTGGCGCCCTTGAGGTTGACGATGCGCCCCTCGTGGGAATTGCCGTGCAAGTGAATGCCGTCCATGTTGCCGCGCAGCATGTTGTAATCGAAGGTGATGTCCTCAATGGTGAACCGCCGCAGGTTTCCGGCCTGGAAACCGAACATCTCCGGGTCCTTGAGCGTCAGATGGGCCACCCGCAGGTCGGTGACCCGGTTGAACTGCATCAGCACGCCCTGGTAGCTCTGGGGGTCAAAGGGCACCTGCCAGTCCCCGCCATTCTGGTGGTACAGGCAGGTCTGGTGGGCGTTGTTGCCGTCCCAAATGCCGCCGGTCACGGTGATGTGGTGGTTGCCCTGCTCATGGTCCGCGTTGGTCAGCAGATGGGCATGGGCGTGGTCGGCCAGGCGGATCACCGCGTTGCGGTCGGCCGCCAGCGTCTGCCCGGAATGGATGGCCAGCGCGCGGCTGATCCGGTAATGCACGGGCGGCGCGGCCAGGACGACCGTGGCGGCGCCGCTGTCCAAGGCCGCCTGCAACCCGGCGGTGTCATCGTTCCTGCCGTCCCCGACCACGCCGGGGAACTCCAATGCCTGGACGATCTTGGTCATCGTTTTACTCCATTGCCAAAAGTTCGGTTGGGAACCCCCTTTTCAGGAAAGGCGGTTCCCAAACCCTCCATCAAGCCTTTTTTATTGCCTTAAAACGCGGAGGGCGCATTTACCACAAGCCATGCTGGCAAATCATGGCATTGATGCGTGTGGGCTTGTGGTAAATGCGCCCTCCGGTATTTAGGAAACAAAAGTTTTGGGAAGGGGAATGCAGAGCGAGTCCCCGAGCGACCCGGCGGAGCCGGGGCTGCGGAGCGCGAAGCGCGGGGGGAGCACCCTTTTCCCAAAAGGGTGGCCCCAACATCGTCCAACAAAACGGTCATGCACCCGGTTGCGCGGTCAGGAACGCCACGATCTCCTCCTGGAACGGTTCGGCAATGATGTCATCGTGCCCCACGCCGGGGGCCTCCCGGTACCTGACCGGCACCCCCTGCTTCCG
>JBAZJM010000164.1:0-10016 GCA_041651315.1 Lentisphaeria bacterium
AAACGCCCCTTCAGGGCTGAAACGTTATCTTTTTCTTTTCCTGGGGCGTTGCCCCAGGCTGGTATGAAGGCGCGCCGTTGGCGCTCAAAAACGGCTTAACCTGATGGCTATGGGCGTGTCGCCCGTGTGTGACGCGCCCTCACGGCAGAGTCGCACAACGTGGTGCAACCACGTTCCTACAGGAAAAAAGACAAGAAGTGAACCTAACGCGGGATACGTTTTCGCGGCACCCCTGCGCGGCTTCATTCGCCGCGTACCTACGGCACGCGACATGGGGGGTGACCCAACAGGGGCTGAAGCCCCTGCCTATTCCCGCCCCATCCCGCCGGGACGGGAAAACCGCAACCGTGGAGTTCTGCCAAACTCCAGTGGGCCGGCTTTGATGGCCCCGCATCAGGGTGGCGTCGAAGCCGCCCACACGGTTGCGAATGCGGCAGTATAATATGAGCTTTTGTGCCGAGCCCCCAACGGCGTGTGGCGGGCGGTGCGAGGCGTCTCAACTTATCGGCTGCCCCGGGATGTCGAACGGATGCCATCGGGCATGGGCGGATCTCACGGGGCTCTGAATCGGGAATCGCAAACGTGCCAGAACAGCCCAAAACGTACCATGTCGGATCCCTGACCTACACCCGTCCCCAACTGGCCATGGTGCTGTTTTGGCTGTTGTGGGGCGATTTCTGCTACATGCTGATGGAGTCGGTGGTACCGAGCATCCTGCCGCTGAAGTTCAAGGCGCTCGGCGCGTCCAACATGACGATGGCCTTGTTCGTCACGACGCTGCCGATGATCCTCAACACGATCTTCAATCCGATCATCAGCTTCAAGAGCGACCGCTTTCGCAGCCGCTGGGGCCGGCGGATTCCCTTCCTGTTGTTCACCCTGCCGATGCTGGTGGTCACCATGCTGTGCGTCGGCTTCGGCGACGTGATCGGCGCGAAAGTGATTCATCCGCTGGTGCTGAGCATGGCCCAATGGGGCGGCCTGTGGAACACGGTTTTGGGCGGCACGACGGAGAGTCAGGTGATGATTCTCACCATTGGCGTCATGATGGTGATCTTCAGTTTCTTCAACACCTTCGCGAATTCGGTGTTTTGGTATCTGTTCAACGACGTCGTGCCGGACCACCTGCTGGCGCGGTTCATGTCGTGGTTCCGGCTGGTGTCGGCGATGGCGTGCGCGCTGTACAACTGGTTTATCTTCAAGTACGCCGAATCGCACATGCACGAAATTTATATCGGCGGCGCGATCCTTTACACGGTTGGCTTCGGCATGATGTGCCTGATGGTCAAGGAGGGAAAATATTCGGCCCCGCCGGAATACACCGACGGTCAGGGTGGGATGCTGGCGGCGTTCAAGACCTACGGCAAGGAATGTTTCTCGATCGAACACTACTGGTGGGTGTTCCTGACCAGCATGGCCATCGGCGCCAGCTGGGGCATCGGCACGTTTGGCGTGTTCAGTTCAAAATCGATTGGCCTCGACCTGGAGCAGATCGGCCACCTTGGCGGCATCAATTCGCTGGTGATGTCCGTCGCCATTTTGGGCTCGGGCTGGCTGGCGGACCGTTTTCATCCGATCCGCGTCGTCCTGGTGGGATTCATCTTGCAGACCATCACGACGCCCATCGGCTTCATCTGGGTGTTCTGGCACCCGGATCCGAACGTTGTCTACTGGTTCAGCCTAGTTAATAGCCTGGTGATTGGCGTGCCGATCGGCGCCTTGATCGGTGTCTACGACCCGCCGTTGTTCATGCGCACCTTCCCGCGGAGCCGCTACGGCCAGTATTGCTCCGCCAATGCGATGCTGCGGTCCATTGCCGCGATCATCGGCGGCGCCGGTGCCGGCATCTATCTCGACCTGCTGAAGGGCTTCTTCAGCCGGCCGGAGATCCAGAACGGCGCCTTGAAGGTCATGTACGCCGGCCAAGGCTGCACTGGCGAAGACGTTGCCTACCGGCTGATACCGCTGTGGAGCTGGGTGTGCACGGGGCTGGCGACGTTCTTCATGTACAAGCTGTTCCAAAGCTGGAAATCCCTTGGCGGCGACGAGCATTATGCGCCGCCGTTGCTGGGCGGCTCCGAACCGATCGAGGGGGCCACCGCCGGTCCGATCCGCGCCGGTCACTGAAGACCGCCTGAAGGTTGAACTCAACGACGCGGCGTTCCCTGTTTGAGTTCACGCTTTAGCGTGTCTGGCCTTTGGCATAAGACAGGTGGGATGGGGCGGCTTCGTCCCGTAGGGACTGAATGACAATAGGCAGGGGCTTCAGCCCCTGTTTTGTCACCCCCCCCATTTCGCGTGCCGTCAGGCACGCGGCGAATCGCGGCGTACCTACGGCACGCCATCATTTCATTTCCCGGAACAGGGGCTGAAGCCCCTGCCTATTTCCGCCCCGTCCCGCTGGGACGGGAAAACCGCACCCGTTGAGTTATGCCAAACTCCAGCGCGGGGTTGCACCCCGCGGAGAGGCGCAGCCGGTCTGGTAGTTGCCATACGGATTGGGGTTATGAATAATCGAGGTTAGAGGGTGCCGTCGGCCAGCCGGCGGCAGAAAACCGCCAGGGTGAGCGGCTGCAGGCGCGCCAGGGTGGCGGCCCGGTCGCGGTCGGCCGCGGTGAGGTAGCCCCAGTCGGCGAGGTAGAGGCGGACGGCATCCAGGCCGGGCCGGGCGGCGACGCGGAGCAGGGTGTCCAGCCGGTCTTCGACCAGGGTCAGCGCGGCGGTGCCGCCGGCCTGCCGGCCGGCGAACTCCGCCAGCCAGTCCTCCTTGGCGCGGCGGCGTTCCAGACCGTAAAGGCGCTCCGCCGGCAGGGGCACGCCGGCATGCTCCAGCAGTTGGCGGGTGAAGCGCTCCTGCTTGGTGGTGAGGATGACGACCCCGTCCGGGTCGCGCCGCAACGCGGCGGTGAGGGCGGCCATGACCCCCGGATAGAAGCGGTTCCGGGCCAACCAGCCGTCCGGGTCGGCGGCGAGCCAGTGGTCGCGGGTCTGGCCGAACAGCTCGACCATTTCACCGGGGGTGAGGCCGGCGTCGGCGCGCAGCGCATCCGCTTCCAGGGCAAAGCGGCTGGTGACGTGGTGGTCGTCCGCCTCCAGCAGGATCAGCCGGGCCAGGATCACCGTCTGCCAGCCGGTTTCGATCAGCGGGCGGTGGCGGATGAAACGGGCGGTGAAGGCCGGCGCCGGTTCGTCGCCGAGTCCGGCCAGGGCGGGCCACACCCGGGGCAGGGTGCGCCAGGCGGCGACGGCCGTCTCGCCCGCGCTGTCGCACAGCACACCGTCAAAATCAAGCGCGATCAAGCGTTGTTCCGCATCCGCCATGAAACCAAATTCTCCCTGAACCCTTCTTCCCAGACAAGACCCCAACCATAACCCACGGACTCCCGGAAACCACCACCCGTTTTCACGAAGGTGAGACAGGCAATCTTGCCTGTCCTGGCCTTCCGCAGGGGTGTGGCGCGACGGACGTCCCTGGTCTGCCTGAGGCCGGGCGGCGTCCTTCAAAAATTCACCCAAACGCAAAACCGATGCGAGCGCGAGAGGCGAGCGCGAGCGCCCATGGCAGCTGGGACGTGTTTGGCAACCGGAACGCCTTTGAGGCGTATGGCCAGACCGAAAGCAGCGTTCCGACCATCGTCACCACCCTGACCGGGCTGACTCCAGGTTACAACTACGCCATTCGCCTGATTTTCGGCAGCCATTGCTGGGCACGGCCATGGCCAATGCGTCCGGCGAGATCAAGGCCTACGTTGCGGCAAATTCGGCCGGCAACGCGGATGGCCGGGGATTGTACGACGGCATCGCGGATGGCCGGGGATTGTACGACGGCATCGCGTATGACGCCTGAAACGCTTTTTCCCCCCTTCCGACCCCAAGCCTGGAAGCAAAATTTTTATCAGTGATTCGGGGCGCGGACGTTCGATTGCGATACCGATACCGACCCCGATACCGATGGGGCACACACACGGTCAATGCCCCGGGGCGGCCAGGCTTTTGGGGAGGAGGGTTTCGAGGCGGATGCCGCGGGAGCCCTTGAGCAGCACCCACTGGCCGGGCCGGAGTTGCTGCTCGAGGTCGGTTTTGGCGGCGTCGGCATCGGGCCAGGCGGGGAGGCCGAGGGCGTCGGCAGCCGCGGCCATCCGCTCGCCGACCGGCATCAATTTCCAGCCGGGCCGGAGCGCTAGGGCGTGGCGCAGCAGGCTGAGGTGTTCGGCATCGGCATCGGCGCCCATCTCGCGCATGTCGCCGAGCACGGCCACGCCGTCGGCGGCGTCGCGGCCGGCGGTGATCTCCGCAAACCAGGCCAGGCTGGCGCGGGCGCTGTCGGGGTTGGAATTGTAGGCGTCGTTGACCCAGTGCACGCCATCCGCCTCGCGCACTTCCATGCGCATGCCGGGCAGGCGGGCGGCAGCCAGGCCGGCGACGATCTCGTCCGGGGTCAGCCCCAACTCCAGGCCGGCGCAGACGGCGGCGCCGGCATTGAGGGCTTGGTGCGCGCCGCCCAGGCTCCACACGAGGCGGCGTTCCCAGTGCTGCCGGGGGCAGGCGAGGCGGACGGCAAAGCCGCCGTCCACCGCGCCCTCGTAATGCACCTGCACGTCGGCGTCGGCCGTGGCGCCGAAACGCCAGGCCCGGCGCGGTCCGGCGGCGGCCCGGAGCAGGTCGGCGTGCGCCGCCTCGGCCGGGTAGACCACGGCGCCGTTGACCGGCACGCCGTCGAACAACGAGCCTTTTTCCCTGGCCACGCCGGCCAGGTCGCCGAAGAATTCCAAATGCGCCCGGCCGATGTTGGAGACGATGCCGAGGGTGGGGGCGGCCAGGCGGGTCAGCAGGGCGATCTCGCCCGGATGGTTGCTGCCGCACTCGATCACCGCGGCCCGGTGTTCGGGGCCGAGCCGCAGCAGGTTGCGCGGCACGCCGAAGTGATTGTTGGTGTTGCCCTCGGTCTTGAGCACGGCCCCGGGCCAGCGCGCGGCCAGCACGGCGGCGAGCATCTCCTTGGTGCTGGTCTTGCCGCAGCTCCCGGTGAGCGCCACCAGCGGCAGCGCCGGGAAGCGCCGGCGGTGCGTCCGCGCCAGCTCCTGGAAGGCGGTCAGGGTGTTGGGCACCTGCAGGACGGCCACGCCCATGGCGCGCCAGGTCGGCAGCACGGCCGCGGCGGCCGGCGGCAGTTGTTCGACGCACAGGGCGGCGGCGCCGGCGTTGGCGGCGCGGTCCAGGTAGGCATGGCCGTCCACCGCCTCGCCGCGGATGGCCATGAACAGGGAGCCCGCCGCCACCGTCCGCGTGTCGTCGAACAGGGCCGTCACCCCCGGCCGGTCGGCCGGCGGCGGCAACAGCCAGGTGCCACCGGTGACCGCGGCCAGCTCATCCCAGGAAAACGCATCATGCCGCTCAAACATCACCTTGAATTCTCCCTGCGGTTGAAGAACAACCATTGGAGTTGGGGCCACCCTTTTGGAAAAGGGTGCTCCCCAAACCCCTTCCCAAAACCTTTGTTGCTTTTGCGGAGTCCGCAGGCAGGCCTCGGGGGGGCGGCGTGCCACGGGAGGAGCGGGCCTGCCTGCGGACTCCGCAAAGATACAAAAAGGTTTGGCGGAGGGTTTGGGAACCGCCTTTCCTCAAAAGGGGGTTCCCAACTCAAAGATCGTTCATTTTTCCATGAATGGGTTTGGTAGGGGCGCGGTTGATGCGGCTGGCGGCGTAGCCGGCGCCGAAGCCGTTGTCGATATTGACCACGGTGACGCCGGGGGCGCAGGAATTGAGCATGGCCAGCAGCGGTGTCAGTCCGGCGAAGGAGGTGCCGTAGCCGATGGAGGTGGGCACGGCAATGACCGGGGCGGCGACCAGGCCGCCGACCACCGAGGGCAGGGCGCCCTCCATGCCGGCGACCACGATGATCACGGCCGCCCGTTCCAGTTCCGCCCGGCGGTCCATCAGCCGGTGCAGGCCGGCCACGCCGACATCGTAGAGGCGTTCCACCCGGTTGCCCATGACCTCGGCGGTGACCGCGGCCTCCTCAGCCACCGGCACGTCGCAGCTGCCCGCGGAGATCACCAGCACCGGGCCGCGCCCGCGGATCGTGCGGTCCCGGCGCAGCCAGACGACGCGACCCGCGGCGTTGTGCCTCGCCGCCGGGTCGAGGGCGCACAACAGGGCGGCCTGTTCCGGAGTGGCCCGGGTGGCGAGCACGTTGCGGTGGGCCTGGAACAGCGCCGTGGCGGCGGCCCGGAGCTGGGCGTCGCTCTTGCCGGGACAGTAGATCACCTCGGCAAAACCCAGCCGCCGTTCCCGGTCCAGATCCGGCCGGCATTCGGGGGGCGCGTCGGCGGCGGGCGCGTTTTTTTTGCGGTGCATGCCGGAAATGTAGGCCGGGGCGGCGGGTGAAACAAGCCGGGGGAGGGGGGAAACAGACACAACGGACATAACAGACACAACGGACATAACGGAGCTGGGGGCGATGGCAACAGATCCGTTCTGGCTGGTTCCCTATTGCTGCCCCCGTTCGCCCCCTCTGTTCCGGGGCGGTTCCACGGTGAAGGACGCGGTGGCGGTCAGGCCGCTGGCGAGGTCGCGGGCGTGCAGCTGCCAGTTGCCCGGGGGGGCGTCCAAGGCCAGCGGAAGGCGGACGACGCAGCGGCCGTTGGGCGCCAGGCGGGCGGCGGGGCCGCCCGGCACGCCGGTGTCCGGCAGGGGGACGGACTGGCCGGCCGGGTCGCGCAGTTCCAGCCGGAGGGCGTGCAGGTCGGGCCGGCCGTGGTCCGCCAGCAGCCGAAGGTCGGCGCGGACGAGGCCGCCGGGAACGTAATTGTGCCGGTTGACGGTGGCGCCGAAGGCGGCCACGCGGTAATCGAGAATGGCAAACACGCGGGCGTCGCCCGGTTCCAGGGTCAGGGGAATGGTGTCGCCATCGCCGAGACTGCGGTTTTGGCGCAGGTCGGACAGGTGACCGGCGTGGAACAGGCGCAGCGTGCCGGTCACCGGAGCCGGGCCGGCATAGGTGACCGCCACCAGGCGGCCGCGGCCGGCGGGCAGGGCGTAGGCCCAGGCCTGGAAGCCGTCACGGACGGGGCGGCCGGCGGCGTCCGCAAAGACGGCCGCCGGGGTGAGCCCGGCCGCCGCGAGTTCCGCCGCCAGCCAATCGTGAAATTCGGCGGGCGGGGAACCGTCCGGCCCGGCGGCGTAGGGGCGGCCCCCCGTGGCCGCCCCCTGACCGTCAGGGTACGGATGGGAACGGGTGGCGGTGGGCAGGAGGTGGGCGGCGGGATCGCGCCGGTTCCCGGCCTGGTCGCGGCTGCCGTTGGTGCCGAGGGCGATGACGCGGCCGCCGCGCCGGGCAAACCCGGCGATCCGGCGGAGTTCCGCGTCGGAGAGGCTGGCCAGGACGGGCAGGATCAGCACGCGGGCGTCGTCCAGGCGGCGGGCGGTCGGGGCGTTGGGGGCAAGGGGGGCCAGGACATAGGGGTGGCCGAGCTGGTGCAGGGTCTGGCGGACGGCGGTGCCCATGGCGCGCGGCTCGAGCAGCATGGAGGGGAACGACCAGCCGACGGCAATGGCGCCGTCGAGCGGGCGGGCGGCGAGCAGCAGGCGGTCCAACCCGCCGCGCAGGTCGGGGAACTCGCGCTCCGCCAGCTCGGCGTAGGGCGGCGTGAGGCCGCCGCCGGGGGCGAGCACGGAGTCGGCGCGCCAGCCGGCGGTGCGCATTTCCCAAAACCAGGCGAAGCGGGCGCCGTCGAACAGCGCCCGCCAGGGCTCGGCGCGGCGGCGGGGGTTCCAGGGCAGCCATTCATAGCCCATCCAGGCGCCGCGGACCATGGCGGGGTTGAAGGAGCGGAAGGCGTCGCCGATCAGGTTCTCCTCCAGGCGGTAATAATCGCTGACCGGATAGCAGTCGGCGAAGCGGCTCCAGTCCAGCGGCCAGGGCATGGTGTCGTGGACGGGGGGCAGGATACCGAACTCACCGGTCGGCAGGCCGGGGGCGGCGGTTGCCGCCCAGCGCGCCGGCAGGCGGGAGTACCAGTGGCCGGCGGCCTCGCTGAAGAAGAGGCGGAACTCGAACCAGGGCGCCAGGCGGTCGGCGTCCGGCCAGCCGGGCAGTTCCTGGCGCCGCGCGGGGCGGACTTGGTCAAAGTCGTAATAGGCGCTGTTCCAGGCGCGGTTGAGGGAGGCGAGGTCGCCGTGATAGCGCCGGGCCAGCCAGGCTTGGAAGGCGGCGAGGGTGGCCGGGCTGAAATCATAATCCGCCGGCATGTGGCGTTCATCGTCGAGGCTGACGAACCAGGCGCCGCGCCGGGCGGCCTGGCGCACGGTTTCCTGCCAGCGCTGGCGGGTGGCGTCGGTGGCGCGGGGGGCGGGGACGAGGGCGGGCTGGAAGATGCAGGCCTCGTCGTCCACCCGCGGCGGCTCACCGGGGGCGGCGTAACGGACGATGTCGCGGCCGGGCAGGAAGCTGAAGGTGGCAATGGCGCCGCTCCAGCCGCCGGAGGCGAACAGGGCATCATCGCTGTGGCTGTGGGTGTGCCAGGCGATGCCGGCTTGGCGCAGGGCGGGCAGCAGCGACAGGAGATGGAGCGCCTGGCGCTCCGGGGCGCCATAGACGCCGAGCTGGAAGCCGCCGCTGCTCCACGGCGGGGTTTCGGGCAGGCGGGTGAAAGTGGTCTCGGCAATGGCCACGGGCGGCGTGTCCGGGGCGGCGGCGGCGGGGCGCAGCTCGGCCAGGGCCTCATGCCAGGCGGTGACCGGCGGCCAGCGGCCGGTGTCCACGGTCCAGCGGCCGCCGGCGGCGCGGAAGCGGTGCGGCTGGTCCAGCACCAGCCGGCCGGCGCCGTCGCGCACCCGCAGTTGCACCTGCCAACCCCCGGCGGGCGCGGCCCGGCCGGGCGGGGCGAGGATCTGCAGGCGGAGTCCGCCGTCATCGTCGGGGCGTTGCAACGGGCCCGGCCGGCGGGTCAGTTCCAAGGCGGGCCGTGCGGAGTCCGCCGGCCAGGATGCGGCGGCAAAGCCGAGGAGCCGGCCGGCGTCGTCGGTCACCCGGGCCTCGGCGGTGACGGCACCGTTGGGGGGCGGGATGCGCCACGGCACGGTCAGGCGATTGGCGCCGGGCCGCAGCCGGACGGTGGCGCTGCCGGCACCCCAGGTGCGCCAGGCGGCGGAACGTGCGGTCACGGCGACGGTGACGGATGGTTCCGCGGTGCCGCTCCAAGTGGTTTCCAGAGTGACGGCCGCCGGGGTGGCGGCCAGGGCGGTCACGGCGAGCGGGGTGTCGCGGCCGGCGGCCCAGCGCAGCAGGGCGGCCAGGCGGGCATAACCGTATTCATAGCCCTGCCAGCCGAGGTGGCCGATGGCAGTGGTGGGGGCTGGGGGGAGGGAAGCAACGGAAGCAACGGAAGAACGGAAAGACGGAAGAACGGGGGGGGTGAGGCGGGTCCAGTCGCCGAGCAGGGCTTCGCCGCCGTCGCGGTAACGGTCCCAATTGGCGATGAGCACGGCGACGCGGCCGCGGCCGAGTTCGAAACGGCGGAGGGCCGGCCCGTCGACGGGTAGGGGGCAGGGGAAGGGGTCGCGGAGTTCGCGGGCGGTTTGGAGGCGGGCCAGCAGTTCGGGCTGGTCGCGCAGGTCCGGATCGCGGGCCACCAACACGGCGCCCAGGCCGTGCTCCTGCACCTGTTGGAACAGAACTCGCCACAAGCCGCGGTGAAAGGCGGCCTGGGGATTGACGCCGGGGGCGAAGAAGACCTCCGGCGGCCGCCACGTCAGCTCCTGCTGGACGGCGCCCAGGCCGGTCAGTTCCAAACCGTCGCCGGCGGTGCGCGCCACCGCCTGCCAGCGGGCGGCGAAACCGCCGCGCTCCGCCAGTTCGCGGACCTGGCCGCCGGTGGGGTTGGCAGGGGTGAGGAAAAAAACCGAAACCGTTCCGGCGGCCGGGGACCGCAGGAACGGTTCATGGGGGGCGGGTGACGCCCAAAAGGGCAGCGGGCCGGGTTCGCCGGCACCGGCGCGGGCGGCCGTCATCAGAC
>JBAZJM010000165.1:0-9914 GCA_041651315.1 Lentisphaeria bacterium
TCGGGGGTGGCCATGGCCAGGCGCCGCAGGGAGCCAGACTGTTTCAACAGGGCGAGCTTGCGAATGGGGCCGACCCCTTCAATGTCATCCAGCAATGACTCGCGGATGCGGGCGTTGCGCAAGGTGTGGTGGTAAGCCAGGGCAAAGCGGTGGGCCTCATCCCGGATGGCCTGCAGCAACTTCAAGGCCGACTGGTGTCGGGGCAGCGCCAGCGGCAGCTCCCGGCCCGGTATGTACACCTCCTCATGACGCTTGGCCAGGCCGACAATGGCCACGGGAGGGGCACCGGCCACCTGCAGCCCGGCAATGGCCGCCCCAAGTTGACCGGCACCGCCGTCAATGACCAGCAGGTCGGGAAACGGCCGGGCCTCCTGCAACCGCCGCTGTGCATGCCGGAACACCAATTCGCGGACGGCGGCAAAATCATCGCATCCTTCCACCGTGCGGATGCGGAAGCGGCGGTAATCGCGCGGACTGGGCCGGCCGCCCCGGAAGCAGGTCAGGCTCCCGACGTTCAAGGTGCCGCTTAAATTTGAAATATCGACGCATTCAATGACCTGGGGGGGCTGGTGCAACCCCAGGGCGCGCTGCAGGTCGGCCACGGCCGCCCCGCCCCCCATGGCCGGGTCGTCGGGAAGGCGCTGCGGGCCGCGGTCAAACGCGCGGAGGCCGCGCCGCCAGCTGTGAAGCAGTTCGTGCAGGTCCCGCCAGTGCGCCGCTTCCTCGTAGCGCTGGCCGGCGGCGGCTTCGCGCATCCGGCGTTCCAGTTCCGCCTGGGCCGGCAATACTCCGGCTCCGCCGCGCAGCACCGCCATCGCCTGCGCCAACCGCTCCCCGTACGCTTCAGGCGTGATGCCGCCCCGGCAGGGGGCCGGGCAATGGCGGACCTCGGCATTCAGGCAGTGCCCGGCCCGGGCCGGGCTGGGCCGCCGGCCGCCGCAGGAGCGCAAGCCGAGCCAGTCCGTCAGAAAGTCCACGGTTTCCCGCACCACGGTGCTGTGGGGAAACGGGCCGAAATAGTCCCGGCCGTCGGGGCGTTTCAGCCGGGTCAGCGCCAGATGGGGGAAGGTCTCGCGGCCGTCCACCGCCACGCACAGGAACCGTTTGTCATCGCGCAGGTCGCTATTGTAGCGGGGCTTGTACTCCTTGATCAGGCGCGATTCCAGCAACAGCGCTTCGGCCTCGCTGCGCACCACCCGGGTCTCCACGGCCGAGATGATGCGGATCAGGGTGCGCAGTTTCGGATCGGGCGTGCGACGGCGCGACGGCTGAAAATAGCTGGAAAGCCGTTTGCGCAGGGATTTGGCCTTGCCCACATAGATCACATCGCCGGCGGCATTCCGGAACAGATAGATGCCGGGATCGGCGGGAAACTCCTGCGGATGGAAGCGCACGGTGGTCACGCCAAATAATGTAATCGTTGCGGGAACCAACGGGCCCGTGGCGGGTCATATCCAGTGCGGATGGGTGCATCCGCAGGAGTTCTGATGAGGATTCGTGAGAGTGCGACGAAGTGGATACGGAAGAAGTTGAGCGGATGCACCCTCTTCCCTGCCCTGGCAAGCCATACCTCCCCCTCCTTTCCCCACATGGCTTGCCAGGGTTCTTTTTTGGGCAGCGGCTGGCGCGCCCTCCTCTTGCCGCGTAAATTACCGGCTTTTCCAGGAGGATTTCGCCGATGACCACCGCCGCCTACCGCAGTTCCCGAACCTTTGCCGGCCGCAAAATGGCCGGGGCCCGTGCCCTGTGGCGGGCCAACGGTGTGCGGGAGGAGGATTTTGGCAAACCGATCATTGCCATTGTCAACTCCTTCACCCAGTTTGTGCCGGGCCACGTCCATCTGCACCAGTACGGGCAGATGGTCAAAAAAATGATTGCGGAGGCCGGTGGGGTCGGCCTCGAATTCGACACCATCGCCATTGATGACGGCATCGCCATGGGGCACAACGGCATGCTCTACTCGCTGCCCAGCCGCGACCTGATCGCCGACTCGGTGGAATACATGGTTAACGCCCACTGCGCCGACGCCCTGTTCTGCATCTCCAGCTGCGACAAGATCACCCCCGGCATGCTGATGGCCGCCATGCGCCTGAACATCCCCGCCGTCTTCGTTGCCGGCGGACCGATGGAAGCCGGGCAGGCCGCCACCTCCAAGGGCGAGGTCAAGCTGGACCTGATTGATGCCATGGTGATGGCCGCCGACCAGAACGTGTCGGACGCCGACCTCCGCGAAGTGGAGTTGCGTGCCTGTCCCACCTGCGGCTCCTGCTCCGGCATGTTCACCGCCAACAGCATGAACTGCCTGACCGAGGCGCTCGGCATGGCCCTGCCGGGCAACGGCACCCTCCTCGCCACCCACGCCCTGCGCGGCGGCCTGTTCAAGAACGCCGCCGAACGCATCGTCGCCATGAGCAAGGCCTGGTACCTGGACGGTGACGCCTCCGTCCTGCCGCGCTCCATCGCCACCAAGGCGGCGTTTGAAAACGCCATGACTCTGGACATTGCCATGGGCGGCTCCACCAACACCGTGTTGCATATCCTGGCGGTGGCCCACAGCGCCGGCGTTGATTTCACCATGGCTGACATCGACCGGCTGTCCCGCGGCATCCCCTGCATTTGCAAGGTTGCCCCGAGCAGCAAGTTCCACATGGAGGATGTCAGCCGGGCCGGCGGCATCCCCGTGATCATGGGCGAATTGCTGCGCCACGGCAAGCTCAACATCGGCTGCCCGACGGTGTCCGGCGCCCCCATTGACCTCCAAATCCGCCAAAACGACCTGCGCGGGGGCGGTGATGGGGTGACCGCCGACGCCCGGCGCCGCGCCCTGGCCGCGCCCGGCCGGAAGTTCTGCCTGGACGGACTGACCAACACGGCGGAGTTTCCGGAGGCCGACATGGACGCCGCCACCGGCGTCATCCGCGATTTCGACCACGCCTATACCCAAGAAGGCGGCTTGAACGTCCTGTTCGGCAACCTCGCCGAGGACGGCTGCATCGTCAAGACGGCCGGGGTGGATCCCTCAATCTTCCATTTCGAGGGCATGGCGCGGGTTTGCGATTCCCAGGAGGCGGCCAATGAGCTCATCCTGGGCGGCACGCTCAAGCCCGGCGAAGTGGTGATTATCCGTTATGAGGGGCCGAAAGGCGGCCCCGGCATGCAGGAAATGCTCTACCCCACCTCCTACCTCAAATCCATGCACCTGGACAAGCAGTGCGCCCTGATCACCGACGGCCGCTTCAGCGGCGGCACGTCCGGCCTGTCCATCGGACACGTTTCTCCCGAGGCGGCCGAAGGCGGCCTTATCGGCCTGGTTGCGGAAGGTGACAAGATCGTCATCGACATCCCCAAGCGCTTGATCGAGCTGGCGGTCACCAAGGCGGAGATCGCCCGCCGCCGCAAGGCCATGAAGGCGCTTGGCGCCGATGCCTGGAAACCGGCCCGCGAACGGGTGGTTAGCGAAGCGCTCCAAGCGTATGCCCTCATGACCACCTCCGCGGCCAGGGGAGCCGTCCGCGATCTGGCCCAACTCCGCAAGGCCTGAAGGCGGGCCTGAGGCTGTTCCTGGGATCGCCGAGCCCCAGCTCGGCGATTCGTGGACCGCGCCGTCATCCCCAATTACCTTCAGCCTAACGAAGCATAAGCCATCAGAACCACACCGTGAACCACCCGGAACCGTATCCGTGGCTCCAGCCCCTGCCCCTGCCCGGCGGCCACCGCCTGCCGTGCCGGGTGTTGCCTGGCCCCATGGAAGGGATTACCGCCGGCAGCTTCTGTCAGATCATGATGCGCCGCCAGCTGGTCGGCGCGTGGATCACCCCGTTTATCCGCATTTCCACGGGCGTTCCCCGGCTGGCCCGGCTCAAGGAACGCCTGGCCGCCTTCCATCCCCCTGCGGCTGATGCCGGCGTGGCCGTCCCGCCGGTTATCGTCCAACTGATGGGCGAAAACATCCCCCTGCTTTGCGCCACCGCACGCCGGCTGGCAGAACTCGGCGTGGCCGGCATTGACCTCAATTGTGCCTGTCCCAGCCCCATTGTGGTCCGACACGGCGCCGGTGGCGCCCGACTGGCCCATCCCGGCTGGATCCGTGACGCCTTGACCGCCCTGCGCCAAGCCTGTCCCAACACCGGCATCAGCGTCAAATTGCGGGCGGGTTTGTACCAGGCGACGGAGTTGCCTGGCATCTTGGCTGCCGTGCGCGAGGCCAAACCGGACTTTACCTGTCTGCATTTTCGTACCGTTCCCGAATTATACCATGATGTTCCCGGCGGCTGGGACCGTCTAAAACGGGCTCGCGACCTGCTTCCCGATCAGATTTTGTTCGCCGCCGGCGATGTCTTTACCCCCCGAGATGCCCTGGGCCTTTATCAGCAAACTGGAGTTGACGGAGTTACCCCGGCCCGCGGAATCCTGCGCAATCCCTGGCTGCTGACCGATATCCTTAACACTCTAAAAGGCTCATCGTTTCCGATTCATACGACAGATGAAAAGCTTGATTTCCTGCGCGAATTCGAATTGCTGTGGCCAGCAGAACGACTGGCCCGAGGACGCAACCCCTGTCCGGGGCCAATTATTGAACTTGCGAAAAACTTGCTTGGAATGAAGCATCCGGTGGTTCAGGAGTGGATGCATCCGCGGGCGAGTTAAGAGCTTTTCCGAGCCACCAATGCCGCACTCGCGGTTTTCCGGGTTCACGACTTGCATATGATTGCTTCTGGTTTATCGTTTCTTTTTTATACGATACCATTGCTAACGATTGGAGGGGGGCTTGGTCATGCCGGCCTTGGATCAACACGCCTATTATGAGCTGGAGATTCTTCGCGTGGTTGAGAAAACCAGCCGGCTCAATACGCGTGCTGCTGCTGGCAAGCTCGGAGTCAGCCTTAAACTGGCCCATGAAGTTCTCAAGCACATGGTCCAACGGGGACTGCTTCATGTCACGGTCATCCACTCCCGGCGCTGGGACTATTTTCTTACCCCGGCCGGTTTGAAGGAAAAATCCCGCCTGACCCTGGAATTCCTGGATTTTTCCTTGCACTTTTACCGCGAGGCCCGGCGCCAAAGTGCCTGGTTGTGCCGCCGTCTGCAGGAAGGCGGCCAGCGCCAGGTGGCTCTGCTGGGCGCCAACGAACTGGCGGAAATAGTCTCCCTCGGCCTGCGCGAATGGGGGCTGGATTTGATGGCGGTCTACGACCAGGTTGACGGTCCGGCCTCTGGCCGCCAGTTTCTGGGAGTGCCGGTGACGCCTTTGGCGGCCCTGCCACAGGAAACCCGCCGCCCCGTCATTGTTTGTCTTTACGATGCACAACACCCGCTGGGCGGCTGCTATCTGCCACCCGGCGTCGCCGCCCAAAGCAATTTCCGCTGGGTATTTGCCATGGACCCGGGGATGAACTAGGTTTGTGCGGCCGTGTCCGCGCCGGGTGGTTGTCCTTGTCTTTTGGAGACGTGCGCACATGATCATCTCCCAAACTCCCCACCGCATCAGTTTTTTCGGCGGCGGCACTGACTATCCCAATTACTATCTGGAGCATGGGGGGAAAGTGCTGGGGACCGCCATCGACAAGTATTGCTACCTCAATGTCCGTCGGCTTCCCCCGTTTTTCGAGCACAAGCACCGGATCGTCTATTCCCGCCAGGAAAATGTCCGGAACTTGGATGAAATCCAGCATCCCTCCGTCCGCGAAACGCTCAAGCATTTGGACATTCAATACGGGATGTCCATCCATCACGATGGTGACATTCCCGCCCGTTCCGGGATGGGGTCCTCATCCGCCTTTACCGTGGGGTTGCTGCAGAGCGTGATGGCTCTGGAGGGGCGGTACATCGGCAAGGACGAATTGGCACGCAAGGCCATTTATGTCGAGCAGCAGCTGATTCGGGAAAACGTCGGTTCGCAAGATCAGATGTTCGCCGCCCATGGCGGGCTGAACCGGATCAACTTTCTGCCCAACGGGGAGATGGTGCTTGACCCGGTGATCCTGCCGCCGGAACGGCTGGCGCGCTTCGAGTCCAGCCTGCTGCTGTATTACACGGGGATTTCCCGCCTGGCCTCCGAGGTGGTGGCCGAGCAGATCCGCAACACGCCCCGTAACCTTGCCGCTCTCGGCCACATGAAGGAGATGGTCGATGAGGCGTTCCGCATCCTGGTGGAACCGCAGCGGCAGCTGGACGATTTTGGCCGGCTCCTCAATCAGACGTGGGAGTTGAAGCGTTCCCTGTCCTCCTGCATCACCAATGGCGAGATTGACCAGGCCTACGATTTGGGCCGGCGGCATGGTGCGCTGGGGGGCAAGTTGCTGGGGGCGGGCGGCGGCGGTTTTCTCCTCTTTTTCGTGCCGCCGGAACAGCAGGCCGGCTTCAAGGCGGCAATGAACCGCCTTCTGTGCATCCCGATCCGGTTCGACTTCGAGGGGTCGAAGGTTATTGTGTACCAGCCCAACTGCTGATGCCGCCGCGCCGGAAAGAGCCTTTTAACATGAGCGACTGTTGCCCGATCAATCTGCCGCTGATGGAAGACAACATCACCCGCGAGGACAATGAGCAGGTCATCGCCTTTTTGCGGACCATGCCGCGGTTGACCCAGTCCGCGCAAGTCCGTGCCTTCGAAGAGGAATGGTCGGCCTGGCTGGGGGTCCGGCATTCCATCTTCGTCAACTCCGGGGCGTCGGCCAACCTGGTGACCCTGGCCGCGCTGCGCCACCTCCACGGTCCCGGCGAAGTCATCGTGCCTACCCTGACGTGGGTGTCCGACATTGCCGCCACGCTGCAGAACGGCTTTGCCCCGGTTTTTGTGGACATCGACCCGCGCCACTTGGGAATGGCCGAGGAGCAGGTTCTGGCCAAGCTTGGTCCGAAGACGCGGGCGGTTTTTGTCACTTATGTCCAGGGCTTCAACTGTCTGACGGCGCGGCTGCTGGCGGAACTCGCGGCGCGGGGGATCCCCCTGATCGAGGATGTCTGCGAATCCCATGGCGCCACCTTCCAGGGGCGCCGGCTCGGCTCGTTCGGCCTGGCCTCAAATTTCTCCTATTATTTTGCCCATCACATGTCCACGATCGAAGGCGGCATGATCTGCACCCATGACGACCGGTTCCATCAGGCGGTCCGCATGCTGCGGTCACACGGCATGGTGCGCGAGGCCCCTTCGGCGGCGCTGCGCGCCGAGTACGCCCGGGCCAATCCCGAACTGAACCCGGATTTCATCTTCGCCCATCCCGGCTACAACTGCCGGAACACGGAGATTGGGGCGGTGTTCGGCCGTTCGCAGCTGAAGCGCCTCGACGCCAACAACCGGCGGCGGCAGGAGAATTTTGCGCTGTTCCTGAGTCTGCTGGACCCGGCCAAGTACCGCACGGATTTTGCCGTGGAAGGCAGCTGCAACTATGCCTTTGCCCTGGTCATCCGCCAGCCCGACCTGGCGTTCCGCGGCCGGCTGGAAGCGGCTCTGCACCAGGCCGGCGTCGAGTTCCGGCGCGGCTCCTCGGGGGGGGGCAACCAACTGCGGCAGCCGTACCTCAAAGGGGTGGTTCCCGACGGCTGCTGGCGGCAGTTTCCCGAGGTGGAGCACATCCACCATTTTGGCTACTATGTCGGCAACTTCCCGTCTCTGGAGGCGGAACGCATCCGGCAACTGTGCGCCTTGCTGAATGGGCTGGAATAATTCTGGAATAATTACGGCATCAGACAAGAGGTTCAAGATGGCTGAGAAAATTCTCGTGACGGGCGGAGCGGGGTATTTGGGCTCCGTGCTGGTGCCGGAGCTGCTGCGGCAGGGGCATGCCGTGACCGTGGTCGACAACTTCATGTACCGCCAGAATTCCCTGGCCGAATGCTGCGCCAACCCGGCGTTCAACGTGGTCCGGGGCGACGTGCGCGACGAGCGTCTGATGCTGCCGCTGATTGCCAGGCATGACACCGTGCTGCCGCTGGCCGCGCTGGTGGGCGCCCCACTGTGCGACCGCGACCGAATCGGCGCCGTCACCACCAACCGCGACGCGGTCAAGCTGATCGTCGACGCCCTGGGGCAGATGCAGCGCCTGATCATCCCGATCACCAACTCCGGCTACGGCGTCGGCGACCAGGGCGCGTTCTGCACCGAGGAATCCCCCCTGCGGCCGATATCGCTCTATGGCCGGAACAAGGTCGAGGCGGAACAGATCGCCCTCAGCCATCCGCAGGCCGTCAGCCTGCGCCTGGCCACGGTGTTCGGCATGTCGCCGCGGATGCGCATGGACCTGCTGGTGAACGACTTCACCTACCGCGCCGTCAAGGACCGCTTTGTGGTCGTCTTCGAGGGGCAGTTCAAGCGCAACTACGTCCACATCCGCGATGTGACGCGCGCCTTTCTGCATGTGCTGGACCGGTTTGCCACGATGAAAGGGCAGGCCTACAATGTCGGCCTGTCGGACGCCAACCTGTCCAAGCTGGAACTGTGTGCCGAAATCAAAAAACAGGTTCCCTCCTTTGTCTATCTGGAAGCCCCGGTCGGCGAAGACCCCGACAAGCGCGACTACATCGTGCTCAACACCAAGATCGAACGCACCGGGTTCGCCCCCTGCCATTCGTTGGCCATGGGCATTCAGGAGCTGATCAAAGGCTACACCATCCTGAACAACGCCGTCTACGGCAACGTCTGAGAGCGGCGGCGCCGCGGGAGTGCTTCATGGATGTCAGCGGCAAACGGCGGCGGCGCGGCGCGGATGCGGAGCGGTGCGCGCGCCTTGAGGCCAAGGCCCGTTGGGTGTGGGAGCAGACCCTGCTGGTCCACCGGCGTGCGCCCGAGACGCGGGTGGCCTCCTCGCTGTCGGCCGTGGAATTGTTCACGGCGCTGTTTTACGCCCCGGTGCTGGCCTTTGACCCCGCCAACCCCCGGTGGCCTGGGCGCGACCGGTTGATCGTGTCAAAGGGGCACGGCTCGGTCTGCTTGTACCCGATCTTGGCGGACTGCGGTTTTTTCCCCCCTGCCGAATTGGACCGGGTGGGCCAGGGAGGCTCCTTCCTGGGCGGCATCCCCGATCCGGTCATCCCCGGCTATGAAACCGTCAACGGTTCGCTCGGCCACGGCCCGGGAGTGGCCTGCGGCATGGCCTACGCCTTGAGGGACACGGCACCCGACCGTACCGTGTTTGTTGTCACCGGCGATGCCGAGCTGCAGGAAGGCGCCGTCTGGGAGGCGGTCATGTTCGCCGGCCATCACGGCCTGGACAACCTGGTGCTGGTCGTCGACAACAACCAAACCGGCATGCTGGGGCATACCCGCGACATCCTCCGGAGCGAACCGCTGGAGGCGCGCTTTGCCGCCTTTGGCTGGGACACCGCACGGATGGACGGCCACGACGTGGCGGCGTTGGCCGGGGAATTGGAGCGACTCAAGGAGACCCGCGCCGGAAAACCCAAACTGCTGGTGGCCGACACCGTCAAGGGGCGGGGGGTGCCGAACCTGGAAAACCATCCGCTTTCCCATATCCTGACCGTCAAACCGGAAGTGATCGACCAGCTGGTGCCCCACCGGCCGCCGGAGGCGGCGCCATGAATCACCCTCCGCCAACCGTCCGGGCCATGCGCGACGTGGTGCTGGAAGGGATCCTGGACGCCATGCGCCAGGAACCGGACATCGTCTTTCTGGCCGCCGATTTCGGTTCGCCGGTGCTCGACCGGATCCGCGCCGAGTGCCCCCGCCAGTTCCTCAATGTCGGCATCGCGGAACAGAACCTGATCAACGTGGCCACCGGCCTGGCGCTGGAAGGACGGCGGGTGATCGCCTACGCCATCGCGCCGTTCATCACCATGCGTTGCTATGAGCAGATCCGCGTCAATCTGGGCATTCTCGGGCAGCTGCGCCCCCTGAACGTCACCTTGGTGGGGGTTGGCGCCGGCTGCAGCTACACGGTCTCCGGTCCGACCCACCAATG
>JBAZJM010000166.1:0-9895 GCA_041651315.1 Lentisphaeria bacterium
GGTAAGTAGCCTAATAGCAAATGCTTTTTCTAATTTTATTAATAAAAAATAATCACCGAGCATTTGGGGGCAGACCTCCGCAATCCCGCACATCTTGCAAAATAGACAAGGATAAATGAGAGCATCCGAATCACTTGGAGTCGTTCTTGTGTCCTTGTGGGATGGGCTAATTCTACTTTGTTAGATTGAAAATCGTTGTCGTTATCGTGCTCGTTGTCGTCATCGAATCGAGTACGAAAACGACCACGACAACGACGACGAATACACAACATCGAGAAAGTAACTAAAGTAGAGCTAGGTTGGTGCGCGGGAGCTTGTTGCTGCTGGGAGTGGTGATGGCGTCGCGTGTGGCGGTGGAACCGGCTGACCGTCACCACGCCCGCCACCAGCGCCGTCAAGCCCGAGTCGCCGTCATTGCAACGGCTACATTTGCTGAGGACTTTTGAAAACGGCTCACTACCGTCCCACAGGTGCTCAAAAAATGCGATTTCCCTGAGATTCCAAGCGTAAGGCGTTTTGTTTTGATCTTGACCCATTTTGCCTTTTCCGTGTCCCTGCCCGTGCCCCTGCCCGTGCCCGAACTACAGAAAACAGGATGCCCATGGACTGCTTCGACCACGAAAGAAGGGATGATAGCTCGGGCACGGGCAAAGGCACGGGCACGGAATGAATTATGGCATCCCATGGGACGGCTATGAAAACGGCCCGTCGGGTTGCAACTTTATATTGTATCAGCCAGGGGATATATATGGACACCATGCGCGGAATCGGGTGGCTGGGCGGTCTGGCGGGGGTGTTGGCGGGCGTGCTGGCGTGGCCGGCCGCGGCGGCGCCGGTCAAGGCGGGGCGGGAGGAGGCGGTGCCGGCGGCGGGGTTGCGGTTCCGGGTGCCGCGGGACGCCGCCGCCTGTCCGCTGCCGGCCGTGGAAGGCGGGCGGGTGCGCCGGAGCGACACCGGCGAGGAGCTGGAGGTGTTCAAGCCGCGCGACCTCTGGTTCCACGACCAGTGTGCCGGCTACTGGAGCGGCCCCGGGGTCAAATTGTATGCCGGCCGGCCGAGCCTGGTGCCGCCCGACGAGGTGCCGCGGCTGTTTGAGGATTTTGCCCGCCGCCGCGATTATGAGGGCTGGCGCGCCCAGGCCGGCCCGCCGGAGGACACCCCCGAGGCCGTGCAGGCCTGGGTGGCGGCCTTTGCCGGCGCCGAACCGGACGGGGCCGCGCTCCCCCAAAAGGATTCGCCGGCGGCCCGCATCCAGCCGTTCCGGTTCCGGCCGGCCGCGGACGGAGCGGTCCGGGACGGCTACTGGCTGGTCAGCCGCAAGGATCCCGCGCAGCGCCGGTTTTTGCTCTACGTTTTGACGCCGGGCGCCGACCTGGAACGCAGCCGCAAGAACTGCCTGCAGGCGGTTCAGGCGGCAACCTTTCTGGCGCTCCCGGATGACGCCGGCGGCGCCGCGCGGCAGCGCCCGGCCGCCCGGGGGGTGAGCCGGCCGGTGGAGTCGCCCGAATACGCGGCCGACCGGGCCCGGGTCATCCAAAACCTCCGCGGCCTCAAGGACTGGTGGTATCTCGAGACGGCGGATTACATCCTGGTGGCCAACCTCAAGGACCGGAGCACGGTCGTGGAGCTGCAGAAGACCTTGGAAGCCACCCGCTTGGCGGTGACCGGGATTTTTCCGCAACTCCGGCCGCTGGAGGCGGTCAGTGTCGTCCGGGTGTTTGCCAGCCGGGCGGGGTATTTGGATTACGTCGGCCAGGAGCGGGCGTGGAGCGGGGGGCTGTGGGATGCGCGCCGGGACGAGCTGGTGATTTCACCGGCGGAGGCCTCCGGCGGCGGCGTGCGCCGGGCGCAACTGCTGCGGACCGTGCGTCACGAGTGCTTCCACCAATATCTGTTTTACGCGGCCGGCCATGTCGATGCGGCGCCCTGGTTCAACGAGGGCGGGGCGGCGTTGTTCGAGGATCTGGTGCGGCCGGCGGGGCCGGGCGGGGGCCCGCCGGAACTGGCGCCGGATCCGGTCCGGCTGGAACGTGCCCGCACGCTGGTCGGCGAGGCGGGGTATCCCAGCCGCGACCTGGTCGCCATGGATTACCGGGCCTTTGTGGCCGGGGCGCGGGAACAGCTGGTTGACCGCTATGTCGGCGCCTGGGCGTTGATGTATTTCCTGGTCAAGGGGGCGCCGGTGGTGCGGGGGATGGAAGGGTACGCCGCCATTCCCGAAACCTATTACCGCACCCTGGTCGGGACCCGCGATCCGGCCCAGGCCAACGCCGCGGCCTGGCAGGGGGTGGACCGGGACCGGTTCGACGCCGACTGGCGCAAGTTCTGGAAGAGCCGGACGCTGGTGTCGCGGGCCGGCCGCTGAGGCCGGCTGAAAAACCGGGAAGCGGGGAAGGGAAAACCTTGTTGTCGGGGTCGGTATCGGCATCGATCAAAACTCTCCGTCCCCTGGCTCATCAAACAACCAAGGCCATTCGATCCCGATTCCGATCCCGACCCCGATGCCGACAACGATGTCATCACCCAAACGTGGGTGAACTTTTTCCATCACGTACCACGGTTAGACGCTAGGGGCGGGGTTCCCGGTCGCGGAACAGCAGGGGCAGGGTGAAGAAGAGGACGGCGGCGCCCCAGAAGACGGCGCGCAAGCCCAGCCCCGCGGCCACCAGTCCGGCGAGCAGGGGGGCGATGATCCAGCCGACGCAGCGGACCGCGGTGGCCAGGCCGAACATGGCGCCCCGGGCGGATTCCGGGGTGGTGCGGACCATCCAGGCGAAGAGGATCGGTTCGAGGGCGCCCGAGCAGAAGGTCATGAGCGTGCGGGCGCCGGCCAGCACGCCGAGGCCGGGCGCCGCCGCCTGGGGGATCATGCACAGGCCGGCGCCCGCCGCGGCCAGCGCGGCGAGGCGCCGGGCCGGCCAGCGGTCGGAGAGGCGTCCCGCCACCAGGCCGGCCAGCAGTCCGGCAAAGGCGGCGGCGCCGCCGATGGCGCCGGTCCAGCGGGTGGCCTGGGGCAGGGAGGGGCTGAACTGCTGGACCAGCAGCGGCAGCCAGGCGTTGTCGAACTGGCGCACCAGGGCCACCACGCCGATCAGCGTCAGCAGGGGTAGCGCGGGGCGGAGGCGCCGCCAGCGGCCCTCGCCGGCGGCGGAAGTGGCGGCAGAAGTGGCGGGGCCGGGGGTGTTTCCGGGGGGCGTGCGGTGCTCCACGGCGCCGAACCAGGCCAGCACGGTGGCGGCGGTCAGCATGATACTGGAGGCAAAGAAGGCCACCCGGTAGCCGAACTGTCCGGCAATCAGGCCGCCGGCCAGGGCGCCGGCCATGCCGCCGGAATAGACGGCGGCGCTCATGATGCCCATCACCCGGCCGGCGTGTCCGGCGGGCGCCTCCGCCGATGCCAGGGCCTGGGCGGCGGTGATGGTGCCGGTGAACAGTCCCTGGACGAGCCGCAGCGCGATCAGCTGGCCCGGCGAGGTCACCAGTCCCATCACGGCCAGCACCAGCGCGCCGGCCACGTTGGCCCGCAGCAGCATCAGGCGGCGCCCGTAGCGGTCCGCCAGCACCCCCCAGACCGGCGAGGACACCGCCATGGTCAGCGGCAGCGCCGCCCCGAACAACGACACCCACAAATGCAGCCCCGCCCCTTCCTTGACCCCGAGGGTCTGCAGATAGTAGGGGGCGAACGGCAGGGCCACGCTGAAGCCGGCCACCGAAAAGAACTGCGACAGGCACACCGCCGCCACCGTGCGTTTCCAGGTTTCGCCGGAACTGTCGGTGGCTTGGAAAATGGGGAGGCGCAAAGGGCGGCGGTTTCCGGGGCGAGGGGGGAAGCGGTGGACCCATGGCCGGGCGGCCAAAGGCAAAAATGTAGCGCGCCTTGCCGGGCGGACAAGAGCGTTCACTCCTTCGGCCGGGCGGGGGGGGGCGCAGGTCAGTTCCGTCGGGGGGTCTTGGTGATCCGTTTGGCAAAACTCAACGGTTGCGGTTTTCCCGTCCCAGCGGGACGGGGCGGGAATAGGCAGGGGCTTCAGCCCCTGTTTTGTCACCCCATGATTTCGCGTGCCGTTAGGTACGCGGCGAATCGCGGCGTACCTACGGCACGCCATCGTTTCATTTTTCGGAACAGGGGCTGAAGCCCCTGCCTATTGTCATTCAGTCCCTACGGGACGAAACCGCCCCTAAACCCCTACAACCCCGGCCCCGGGCGGACCGGGGGCGTCCGTCGTGCCGCAACCCTGCGGAAGGCCAGGACAGGCAAGATTGCCTGTCTCACCTTATGGATGGCGAGGTTCCATTCCGTCGCCTGCTTGCAGCTTCCGCCGCCAGTGATTGACACTCTGCGCGCTGCGCACCGCAAGAGAAGCCCCCGACGGATACTGACATGCGCCCGGGGGTGGGCGGGCGTTTTCCGTGCCACCGATTATCTTACCCGGAACGTGCCGTCCCGGTTTGCCGCCGGGGCGCAGGGAGAACGGCCATGCTTTTTTTTCAGGAACTCATGAACGCCGGCGGGGTGGTGATGTGGGCCATCCTGGCGTGCAGCATTGTGGGGGTGTTCATCATTTTGGACCGCCTGCTGCAGTACCACCGGGCGCAGATTGATGTGCCGGAATTCCTGCAGGGGCTGTTCAATATTTTGCGGCGCTCGAACGTGGTTGAGGCGATCGCCATCTGCGATGACGCGCCGGGGCCGGTCGCGCATGTGTTGCGCGCCGCCATCCTGCACGGTGACCGGGACGAGGCCGCGCTGCGGCGGGCGGTTGAGGAGGCCAGCCTGGCCGAACTGCCGAAGCTGGAGAAACGGCTGAAAGCGCTGGCCACCATCGCCCAGGTGACGCCGTTGCTCGGGCTGCTGGGCACGGTGTTGGGCATGATCGGGGCGTTCCAGGCCATTCAGGACACCGGCGCCTTTGTCAGCACCAGCGACCTGGCCAAGCACATCTGGAAGGCGCTGCTCACCACGGCCGCCGGGCTGACCGTGTCCATCCCCTGTTATGCCTTCTACAATTTCCTGGTCGCCCGGGTGGAAAGCCTGGCGCTGGACATGGAGAAGGCCGGCAGCGAGATCATCTATTTCCTGGGCCGGAACAAGATCAACCTGGATGCCGTCAGCCCCATGACCAGCCCCGGCGGCTCGGTGGCCGCCGACCCGGATGAGGCGGAGAACGAATGAGGATCCGCCCCAATGTCAAGGTGTTTGCCGGCCCGCTGGAGGTGGCGCCGCTGGTGAATGTGTTTTTTCTGCTGCTGATCTTTTTTGTGATCAGCAGCTCGTTGGTGTTTCAGCCGGGGATTTCGGTGGAACTGCCGACCAGCGCGGCGGCCGAATACCTGGCCAACGACAAGCTGGTGATCACCGTCACTGACCTGGGGCAGCTGTTTTTCAACGACCAGCCGGTGGCGTGGGACGAGCTGGAGCGCGAACTGCGCGAGCTGGTGTTGCACCGCAAGGAGCTGATGGCGCGGCGCGCCGGCGGCCTGCGCCTGGGCCGGCCGGCCCGGGCGCCGATGGTGATCCTGCGGTTGGACCGCCGGGCACCGTATGAGCAGGCGATGGCGGTGCTTTCCATGGCCCGCTCGCTCAATTTGGGCGTCTGCCTGGCGACGGCCGTGCCGCGGCCGCCCGCCGGCCTGCTGCCGGTGCCCAAACCGCGTGTTGCGGGGGCGGAATGAGGGCCCGGGCGGCCAGGGCGGGGCGCCGGTGGCGCCGGCGACTGCCGGCGCTGGCGCTGTTCGGCGCCCTCGGGGTGCATGTGGCGCTGTACTGGCTGCTGACCTGGCGGACGCCGGCCGTGCCGCTGGCGGCCGCGGAGCCGGTCGCGCCCTGCTGGATGCTGCCGCCGCCGTCCGTGGCGGGCGGGGATCCGGGCGGGTTGCGGGCCTGGTCGCAATTTGAGGAACCGGCGGCCCTGGTTCTGGCGGATCCGGTCCACGGGTTTGGCGCCCTGCTGGCCGTTCCGCTCCCGCCGCCGTTTTCGCCGGCCGCCCAATGGGAAGGCCGGCTGCCACCGCCGCCGCCGCCGGCCGCCTTTCCGGATTTGCGGCTGGTGCCGGCCGCGCTGCCGGTCGCGGCGGCTTTGCGTGAGGACTGGCGGTTCGATTTGCCCGGCGGCGCCACCTCGGTGGCGGCGCCGGCGGCGGCGCCGCAGGCGGTGGTCTGGCGGTTTGCCGACGGCGTCCTGTTGGAGGGGGTGGCGGATCCGCCGGCGGCGGAACTGGCCGCGGCGCTGGCCGGCGGCGCGCCGCGGGGGCCGTCCCGTTTTGCGGTGATGCTGGAACCGGAATCCCCCGGCCGCCTCCGGCTTACCGAGTCCTGCGGCAATCCGCGGCTCGACCGGCTGGCGCTGAACCGGCTGGCCGCCCGCCTGTGGGAATGGGAGCGCGAGGCGCTGCGCCGGCACGCCCGGCCGTTGCCGGACCGCTTTGCCGGCGACAACGGGTACCGCGAGGCGGTGGAAGTCGAATGGCGTCTCGCCGCGGCGCCGGAAGCGGGAGGCGGCGCATGATCGAGGTGTCCGCCATCCAGGGGCTGCTGGTCTATCTGGGCCTCATGGGGCTGGGGCTGGGCGCCGCCGTGGCCTGGGATGCCTGGCGCGCCCGCCGCCAGGAATGGCAGGTCAGCAACGAGCGCCTGGTGCGCTGCACCCGCTGCAGCTGCGCCTTCATCGCGGAGCGCACCCGGCGCGAAACGGACTGTCCGCGCTGCGGCGCCCGCCTCTCGGTTGGCGGGCGCGGCGGCCGCAGCGGCTACCAGGAGCAGACCTGACCGATGTGCGGGATCGCCGGCATCTTCAATCTGGACGGGGCGCCGGCCGAGGCCGCCCCCCTGGCCGCCATGGCGGCGGCGATGCACCATCGCGGTCCCGATGACCAAGGGGTCTGGCTGGACGGCGCGGCCGGTCTGGCGCACCGGCGGCTGAGCGTCCTCGACCTGGCCGGCGGCCATCAGCCGATGGGGCTGGCCGACGGCACCGTCTGGATCGTCTTCAACGGCGAGATCTACAACCACGCCGACCTGCGGAACACGCTGGCGGCCCGGGGCGCCGTTTTCCGCACCCGTTCCGACACCGAGGTGCTGCTGCAACTCTACGCCGCCTGCGGCGTCCGGCTGCTGGATCATCTGGAGGGGATGTTTGCCTTCGCCATTTGGGACACGCCCCGCCGCCGCCTGTTTCTGGCCCGCGACCGCTTCGGCAAGAAACCGCTGCACTATTTCTTCGCCAACCGGCGCCTGGCCTTCGCCAGCGAACTCGGCGCCCTGCGCCGGGCCCCCGGTTTTCCGGAAACCTTGGAACCGCAGGCGTTGCACGACTACCTGAGCCTGCAGTACATTCCCGCGCCGGCCACCGTCTACCGCGGCGTCCGCAAGCTGCCGCCGGGCCATTTCCTGCTGGTGGATGCGGGGCTGCGCCAGGAACCGGAGCCGCGCCGCTATTGGACGTTGCCGTTCGGGGAGAAGTCGGGGCTGACCTTCCAGACCGCCGCTGCCGGCCTGCGCGAACGGCTGGCGGCGGCGGTGCAGCGGCGGCTCGTCGCCGACGTGCCGCTGGGCGCCTTCCTGTCCGGCGGCGTGGACTCCACCGTGACCGCGGCCCTGATGCGGCAGGTGTCGGGCGTGGCGCCGCTGACCTTCACCATCGGTTTTCCCGAACCGCGCTATGACGAGCGGCCGTTCGCGGCCCTGGCGGCGGCGCGGATCGGCACGGCGCACCATGCGCGCGAGGTGCGGCCGGACGACTTCGACACGGTCCGTTTTCTGGCGGCGCATCTGGGCGAGCCGTTCGCCGATGCCTCGCTGCTGCCCACCTACCAGTTGTCCCGGTTCGCCCGCGAACAGGTCACCGTCGCCCTCGGCGGCGATGGCGCCGACGAGCTGCTGGGCGGCTATGAACGCTACGTGGTGATGCGCTGGCTGCGCCGGGCGGCGCGGCTGCCGGCGGCGGCCCGCCGCCTCCTGGTGCAGGTGGCGGCCCGGTTGCCGGCCGGGGGCGACGAACGCACCTTGGCCGCCCGCCTGCGCCGCGCCCTGCGGCTGCTGGGGGCGGCGGACGCGCCGGCGCGTTATGACGCCCTGCTCAGCCGCTTTCCTGAAACCCTCAAGAGCGCCCTGGCCGGCCCCCGTCTGCGCGAGGCGGCGCCGGCGGACACGGAACGCCTGCTGCGCGCCCTGTTCGCCGCCTGTACCGCGACCGATCCCGACGAGCAGGCGGCGGAGGTGGACGTCAACAGCTATCTGCCGGGCGACATTTTGGCCAAGGTGGACACCGCCTCCATGGCCGCCTCCCTTGAGGTGCGCTGCCCGTTTTTGGACCGGGAGGTGGCCGAGTTTGCCGCGGCGCTGCCCTGGCGCTTCAAGCAGAATATGTTCCAGCGCAAACGCCTGTTGCTGGCCGCCGCGGGCGGCCTGGTGCCGCCGGAAATCCGCCGCCGCCGCAAGGCCGGGTTCGGCCTGCCGCTGGCCGCCTGGTTCCGCGGCGGCTGGCTGGCGCCGCTGCAGGAGGTGCTGCTCGACCCGGCGGCGGCCCGGGCGGGCTTCTTCCGGCCCGCCCCGGTGGAACGGCTGATCCGGGAGCACGCGGCCGGCGCCGCCGACTACAGCTATCCCCTGTGGACCCTGCTGATCTTCGAACTGTGGCGCACCAGCCGGCGGTGAGGCGGGACCGGTAGGCAGTAGGCTCATGCCATGGTTTCGGCGACCTCTTTGGCCATGGCGGCCCATTCCCACAGGCGTTGCGGCTGGTAGCGCACGGTGCTGATGTCCTTGAGGATGATCTCGACCACACAGCCGCGGCTGGCGGCCAGCGCCGTTTCCAGTTCGCGGCGGGCCTGGGCCAAATTCCAATTGTCGGTGGCCAGCACGGCCGGGTTCGGCTTGAGGGAAAACACATAGTCCCGGCCGATCCGTTCGGCGGCCTGGTCCAGCCGGTTCCACGGGCTCATGGACACCTTGCGCAGGTTGGGCACGCTCTTCAGGATGTCGAGCTTGCGCCACAGCGGCTCGCAACAGCCGTAATAGGTCTGGCCAAAGCGCTGCAGCCAGCGCCGTTCATAGCGCAGGGCGAATTCCTCGTGCATCTCGGGGGAGACCTCGGAAAAGATTTGGGCCGTGGCATTGCCCCACTGGTCCAGCGGGCGAACCCGGGCCGGGTCAAAGCCCGGGGCCGGCAGTTCGTCGGTGTAGCCGGGCCCGCCGGAACCGATCCGGAAATTGCCGTTGTTGAGCGACAGCAGATTCAGTTTTTCCCACTGGTCCAGGCGCGCCAGATAGGCGGTGACCAGCCGGTCCATGGCGGCATGCACCAGTTCGGGCCGCAGCACCAGGTCCAGCATCGCCTCCTGCACCCCCCACCAGCGGATCAGTTCGTCCCACGGGGCGAACCAGGAGAAGCCGATGCCGTAGGGTTGCACGGGCAGCAGGCCGCTGAACAGCTCCTTGAATTGCTGCAGCCGTTCCGCCGTCGCGGCGGCGTCATGGCAGACCACCGGGGTTTTGATTTTTTCCAAATCCCGCTCGTTTTGGATTTGGGGCGTGAACTCGCGTGACACCACGGCGTTGGCGGCATCGGTGGCTTCGGTCCGCACCACCTCGCCAATGCCGAACCCGCTGTCCCGGATCACCATGGGCACCAGGAACGCCTGCCCGATCACCATGTCCCCGCGCACATGCTCCCACTCGTAGAGCGTCATGCGCATGGCACCCTCGACGGCGCGCCATTCCGGATCCCGGCAGAGCGGAGTCAGCTCATCGTTGACGTTCATCTCATGCCAGGGAATTTCGTTGATCCACACCAGGGGCCGGCCCGGCTGGCGGCGGTTCAGCCGCGTCCAGGCGGCGGCGGTCTCCCGCTGGCACGGCAGGGCGACGATCTCTGCCACCCGGGCGGCCAGCCGGCGC
>JBAZJM010000167.1:0-9831 GCA_041651315.1 Lentisphaeria bacterium
TGTCCGTTCTGTCCGTTGTGTCCGTTCGATCCATGTCCCCCCCCTCCAGCCGGGTTGCCGGGGGCCGGTTTCGGCCGTATGTTGAGCCCGTAAGGTAGTCCTGCGCCCCGGAGGGGAGCCGGGCGGGAACAAACGGGCCTCAGGGCCGGCCGGGGCCGGACCGCAGGGATGTGCGCATGTTGATGGATCGCGTCACCGCCATCGGCAAGACCTACCGCCACTTCTCGCGCTACCGCGAGATCCTGCGGGTGCTGCTCAAGCACGGCTTCGGCGACCTGATGCAGACCCTGGGCGTGCACCGCCACCTGTCCTGGCTGGGCCGGCGGCAGGCGGCGCTGGCCAGCCGCGACGAGAACGGCCCCTCGCGCTACGCCCGCATCCGCATTGCCTGCGAGGAGCTGGGGCCAACCTTCACCAAGCTCGGCCAGCTGCTCAGCCTGCGGCGCGATTTCATGCCGCCCGACCTCGCCGCCGAACTGGAAAAACTCCAGGACCACGTCCCCCCCTTCCCCAACGGCCAGGCCCGAAGCCGGATCGAGGAAAGCCTGGGACGCCCGGTGGAGGCGGTCTTCCGCGATTTCAACGGCACCCCCCTGGCCTCCGCCTCCATCGCCCAGGTCCATGAGGCCACCCTGCTCGACGGCACCCGGGTGGTCGTCAAGGTCCGCCGCCCCGGCATCCGCCGCCAGATGGAAACGGACATGGAGATCATGATGCACCTGGCGGGGCTGATCGAAAAGCACGTCGAGGGCGCCGCCCTGTTCGAACCGGTCAAGCTGGTCCACGAATTCGCGCGCCTGACCCGGCATGAACTGGACCTCAGCACCGAGTCCTCGCACCTCCAGCGCTTCGCCCGCAACTTCGCCGGCAACGCCGAGATTCACGTGCCCAAGGTCTATGCCGAGCTCAGCAGCGAACGCATGCTGGTGATGGAGTTCATCGACGGCCTCAAGGTGTCCAACGTCGAGGCCTTCGCCGCCCACGGCCTCGACCGGGAGATCGTCGCCGAGCGCGGCACCCGGCTGGTGCTCGAGCAGATCTTCATCCACGGCTTCTTCCACGCCGACCCGCACCCCGGCAACCTGATGGTGCTGCCGGGCAACGTGATCTGCTTCCTCGACTACGGCCAGATGGGCGTCCTCTCCCACCACCAGCGCGAACTGCTCAGCGACCTGATCATCGGCCTGATCGCCCGCGACGAACGGCGCGTCGCCGACGCCGTCTTCAAACTCTCCGGTTACTGCCGCTTCGAACAGGCGCCCCGGATCGAGGCGGAGATCCTCAACTTCATCGAGGCCTATCTCTACAAGCGGCTGGGCGACGTCAACCTGGGCCGGCTCCTCACCGAGCTGACCCAGTCCCTGGTCGCCTTCGGCATCCACATGCCGGCCGAGTTCTTCGTCCTCAGCAAATCCCTCACCACCCTCGACGGCGTCGGCCGCCAGCTCTCCCCGCGCTTCGACGTGATCGGCAACGCCGCACCGTTCGCCAAGCGGTTGCTGCGCGACCGCTTCAGTCCCGGCCGGCTGACCCGCGAGCTGGCCGCCGCCGCCTGGGAGTTCCAGGAACTGGCGCGCGGCCTGCCCCGCGAGATCCACGAACTGCTGACCCTGGTCAAGGGCGGCGAGGTCCGCCTCAAGTTTGAACACCGCGGCCTGGAACCGCTGGCCGCCGGCCTCGACCTGTTCAGCCGCCGCATTTCCTACGCCCTCATCCTCGGCGCCCTGGTGGTCGGCTCGGGGCTGCTGTTCCGCGCCGGGGCCGGCCCGCACTGGCACGGCATGCCGCTGCTCGGCCTGACCGGCCTCGCCCTCGGCCTGTTCTTCGCCCTCCCCGTGCTGTGGGCCTTCTTCCGCCAGACCCGGAAATGACCCGTTTGGCGCCTTGGTCACCCCCGTTTTCCTTGTTATAGTAAGAATGAAACAAGGACAACGTCCGCCATGAGCAAGATCACCAGCAAGTTCCAGGTCACCATCCCCAAGGCGGTGGCGCAGGCCTACCAACTCCGTCCCGGGGCCGAACTGGTTTTCGAGCCGGCGGGTGATGGCATCCGCATCCGCCTGCCGCAGCGGGAAAAACGACGGCCCGGCCTGGGCACTGTGGCATGGCGCTTGAAGCTGTTCGACGCCATCCTCGCCCGACAAAAAGAACACAATCGGCACCTCCTTGAAAGCGGCGGCCAAAACCAGGGCAAGACGGATCGCGACTGGACACGTGAAGGGTTATACGACCGTGGCCTTCCTCGTTGACACCAACCTTCTGGTCTACATCCACGATCCCCGGTTTCCGGCCAAACAAACGGCGGCAGGACGGTTGTTGCGCCGCGGCATTGCCACCGGCGACGCCGTTCTGCCCTACCAGGCCGTAGTCGAATTCATGGCGGCCGTCACCCGGCCGTTGCCCCATGGCGGCCCGCCCCTGCTTCCGCCCATGGAAGCGGCGCGGGTGGTGGAGGAATGGCTGAGCCTTTTCCCGGTTGTCTATCCGACCGAAGGCATGATCCGGTTGGCGGTACGCGGCGGTGCCGCCTACCAGCTCAATTGGTTTGACGCCCTGATTTGGGCATATGCCGAACATTACGGCATCCCCGAATTGTGGTCTGAAGACTTCCAGCACGGGCGCCTGTATGGCACCGTGCGGACGGTCAATCCCTTCCTGCCGACCGTTGTCCAGCGTTCCTCCAAAACCGCCGGGCAAACCGGCCATGACAAAGCCGGCACATGACGGTTCCCCCCAAACTCTCCCCGCCGCCAAAGCCCGCCAGCCTGCAGATGGCGCTGCTGCTGTCGGCGCTCGGCTGGCCCGGCGCCGGCCAGGCCCTGCAGAAACGCTGGCTGGCCGCCGCGGTTTACGCCCTGGGCTTCACCGCCGCCTTCCTGTGGCTGATGCTCCTGTTTTTCCGCTTCATGGTGCAGTATTACGGCCTGGCCTTCGGAGCGGAGCCGGCGGACGACGGCATCCGGCCGGCCGGCCCCTGGCTCCCGTTCGCCCTCGCCTTCCTGCTGTCCTTCGGCCTCTACCTGGCCAACCTGGCGGATGTGGCCCTGGCCCACTGGCGCCGGCACCGGCCGCCGCCAGTGTCATGACGGCGCCTGTCGCGGGGCTCCGCCGCCCTAACCTGGATTATTCATGAAGACCGCTTACTGACGTGTGCGGCTCGGATGGAATGGCCTGGCGTGGAGACGCCCGCCTGGATCCAGATGGGTGACTGAGCGGAAGCCTTTACGGCCTAACGCCATAACCATGAAATGGCAGGCGCGGAAAGTGGAGACAAGACAACCCGGTGCCGGAGACAAGATGTTCTGATAAAACGGATTGGTGAGGGTAAGTCCCGAAGAAATCCGAACCTACGGCTTTTTTGCGTTTGACAACGGCCTTATATGGGTGACCCCAGATTCCCTGCTTGCGTACGTCCCCAGTACCACAATTCAAAAAGGCCATTTTAATAGCTAAATTTTATTACTATTATTTGCAGGGCAGTAAGTTGCTTACGTACGTCCCCAGTTTCAGTAGTGGACCCGTCCCTTCGCGCCCGTCCCTTCGCGCCCTAATAGCTTCTCAACTATTCATCTGTCACTACTGTCCTAGTCGTCATTCATATACTCTGGCAGCCATCAGCACATCCGTCATAAACCGCCAGTTGATGTCTGCTGGTACATCCATTTTTTGATTCAAGTAGTATCCATCCATATCCTCAATCCAACTAGCCATGGCTTCTAAAAAGGCGGAAACATCTTGGTTTTCCCATGCAGCTTTATTGGTTCTAAAGTCGGATGCCATTTGCTCAAGGAAACGGATGTAATCCTCGCGCGAAGAAACGGTTTTGGCGGCGATGTGTAGATTGCACATGGCAATTATTCCTCCCCAATAAAGGGCAGGCGCAAAGGGACGGGTGAATTGTGCTGTTTGACCACAACATATTCAGTTGAAGGATAAAAACAACGTTTTTATCGCGTCTTAGTGGGACGGTGTGCGGGCAGAGGTAGGGCGGATGGCAAAGCGGTATTCACCTGACGCCTGATTTCGGGGCAAAACCGGCACGCCGTGGTCCGAACCCCAAAGTATCCCGCTTGAAAACACTGCCAAGGCACGGGCCACCACGCCAAAACCGTTCACTCGGCCGCCAACCGGAGGCGGCGCCAGGCGCAGAGGGGAGGCGCTGTCGTTCCCCGCGCGAACCGGGCGGCGGGCGGGTATTGGTGACGGGCCAGCCGTTCCGGGGAAAGGACAGTGCCCAGGTTGGTGCGGATGAACAGCTTGGTGCCGATAATCAAGCCGTCGGACCAGTGGCGGACGCGCCGGTGAAGGGTGAGCAGGGGGGCGGGTTTTGCCGCCGCCGCGGATCGGGCGGCTTCAATCTGCTCCGTGGTGCCGTGCGCCTCTCCCACGCGTACCCGAGCCAGCTCCATGCGGAGTTCGCGCTGGAAGTCATCAAGGCTCCAGGTGGCGGTGTGTTCGCCGAGGTTGAGACGAAGGTGCCGGAGCAGCGCCACAGCATAGGGATGTGCACCTGTGCCGTTCCACTCCCCCCAGGAACCGAAACGGTAATCTGCCGGATCCTCGGCCAGCTTGGCACGAACGCAGTTGAGTTCGACGTACTTGATGCACTCCCAGACGGCGGTGGCCCCCTCAAGGACGACGCTTTTAAAACGGTTGCTCCAAAGAATGCCCCGGCGGCGGGCCGGCCGGGTGCGGTTGTACCAGCAGGCGAACCGCTGCTGCAGGTCGTGCATGAAGCAACTGATGTCCCGCAGCTGTGCCGCCAGCTGATCGCCTTGTGGTGAGGCAGGGTCGATGACGCGTTTGCCATGGTGGAATGCGGTATAACGGCGGGCCGCCTCATCTGGTGAAGGGGAGGCGGCGGGGGCGAAGACGACCAGATGGAAGTGGTTGCCCATGACCTGCCAGGACAAGACATCGAGCGTGTAAAGGCTGGCCAGCCTCTTCAGCAGCCGGATGAACATCTCCTTTTCAACGTCGCCAAAGGGGAACTCCCCCGGCACTCCCGCGACCCGGTTCAGAAGATGATAATAGGTTCCCTGGAGGTCTGCCCCCACCGGTTTGAGCCTCGCCGTCCGCATGCCGACACCTCTGTTGCTTTGGCTCCTCAGCGTCATCCTGCCTTTAACCGGAATAACGCGCCAAAGGAACAATTATTGTGTCGGCAACCTCACTATTCACCTGTCCCTTCGCGCTTTTTCGCGCTTCCTTCGCGCTTTCCAAGCCCAGCGGCAACCGGCCCTGTTTGCCGGTCGTGACCGGCTCCGTCCTGCGTTGCGCGTCCATGGTTCGCTGCCTTTGAGGTCCGCTAAATCATCTGGCGATTGCCCCGCTCAAGCCGCCGGACGCCAAGGCGCCGGCCGGCGGAACGGCCCGCAATCGAAACAAATACCATAGACGGTTTTTCCCGTTTGCAAAGCCCGAAACACGGGGCGGAATCGGTGTCGGGTCACGGCAGCGCCGCGCTCGCCTCAGCGGAGGTGCAGTAGGGACCGCTGACCAGTTGGTTGCAATAGGTGTCCCTGTAGCAATAGACGCCGCTGGTGCACCAGTTCCAGTATGGATACCCGGCGGCGACAATCGGGTGCATGCCCGTGATGGAATACGTCCAGCCATTGTCGGGAGTCGTGTCCCCGCACTCGTTGATGCCCGATGCGACGCCCACCCGTGCCCAGCGCACCACATACCACCGTTTCTCGGCGTTCCACTGCCCTTCATAGGTCTGCGGATAGGTGTGCCAGACGTATTTGTAGCCGCCGCCCTCATCGTCGGCCGGTTGGGCATCACAAGCGCTGCCCCCCTCCACGATGCCGGAAAAACACCACGATGAGGAATCGCCTTGGTAGACGGCCGCGTATTTTTTCCCGTAAGTCACGCCCCCGTCGCAGGCCTGTTCATGCGAACAATTGCGGTCGGCGAGGCTGGCGTCTTCCGCGACTTCGGCGGCGGTCTTGTTGCAGGTCGCCGAATAGGGGCCGTCGACAATTACTGTCCGGTACTGGCCGGCAACCGTGACCGGGTAATAGGAGGAGTAGTCTTCGGCCTCCACGCCGTCCGGGTGCTCCCCCGGAACCCAGACGAAGTACGGCGGAAAATCCTGCGGTATCCACGGCGGCCGCAGCCACGGCGGGTAGCCGGGACGCAGGCATTTGGCGAAGCAATCGGGCGTTGCGCTGTATTCGGTCGAGCCTGGGCAAGTGGCAAGAGAGGTGCGGAGACGGTACCAACTGCACGTCTCGGTCGGGCATTTGGGGGAGATGGCGGCGGCGCATTTTTCGGCGGCGGTCCGGCCCAGGGGAATGTCGTCGACAAAGGGGCCGGCGGCGATTTCCACGATGCTGACCGGCGCGTTGGTCTGGGAATCGTAGTTGGTGATGGGATAGCTCTTGAGGTACATGTCGGCGGTGCGCCCTTCGGGCAACGGATTAGGCACGGGATCGTCCGTGTACAGGCAGAGGCAGGTGCAGGTGCCCACGGCATTGAACGTGTTGCACTCGGCGTTCCACAGCCGGGTCACCACTTTGTAGGTGGCCTGGTTGCAGCCGTTGCAGCAGGCGCGCTCGTCGGCGATCCGGTCGGCGAGCCCGGTGAGCGGCGGCAACAACGTGAGCAACAGGAACGGCAGGAGGCGCTGGCGGAGTTTCATGGCGGATTCCTTGGGGGTGGTTCTGCGGTTGATGTTGAATGTTCGAGGTTCGCTTTAGTGTGAAATTTTATTGCCTTCAGCCTACAGCCTAAACAGCTTCAGCCTTACACAGGTCATGGCGCGCGCCCCTCCAGTCTGTCATTGTGCTTTATCGTGCGAGATGTGCCTGGTTGCGGAGGTGTGACCCCAGATGCTTTAAACACGCCGGTCTGTCATTGTGGTTTATTGTGCGAGATGTGCTTGATTGCGGAGGTGTGACCCCAGATGCTCCCGGTCGTTCATTATTGTGGTTTATCGTGCGAGATGTGCTTGGTTGCGGAGGTGTGACCCCAAACGCTTCGCCACGACGAATGGCGCAAGGCCCGCGCCCTGGCCCGTGACCTGAAACGGATAAAAGCATTTTATTCACTGCTAATCAATTCGTTGTGCCTTAAGTAGGGAGCCATTGGGTGTGACCCCTGGTGCTTCGTTTCCTGTTACCTGTATGACATCTTCACCTAGACTTTTCATGGCTTATCGTGCGATACGTGCCTGTTTACGGAGGTGTGACCCCATGTGTCACGCTCCCCGGTGACCCCAAATGCCCGGAGGTGTGACCCCAAATGCCCGCAAATGCCCGTGTACTTGCATTTAATGAAATACAAACCACACGATTGGGATAATGTTGATCACAAAGCCGATCAATGGCAATAATCGAGGTTTTTCTGATCGCAACAGCGACAACACAACGGATATACATCCAAACACAATGCTACCAACAAAACAGTGGACGAATGCTGTGACTTCAGCCCAGCCTTCACCGTTTCCTGTAATATAGTGTGCCCGAAAAAGCCCACAAAAAACACCTAATATCGGAAATATGATTGACAGTATACCGAACACTGGTCGTTTTTGCTTAATCCAGTTTGCATGCATATGGAGTTCCTTAAGAAAGGAGGAATAGCTAATTTGATAACTCAAGGATTAGTTGCCCAACATCACCGGTGCACAAGTGCAATGTTTTTTCACCTCATTCGCAAACCGACTCAATGCCTGAGTGCTCGCCGCTTGAACAGCTTGTCTTGCATTGTTTTGGGAGGCAACTTGAGTCGTACTACCAGTCCAAACATTATAGTCATCATTCCCTGGATGACTCGAAAAATAGTCAACCCACTTTTGCTCCTGTGCGGCGTTGGCGTCGCCACTGTTTAATTCCCCATTCCAATCGTCCCACCACTTTGGATGAACGGCCAAAGTGATATTAAGCCCACCACCTGGCCAATACTTTGGCCAATCACCTCCAGATGGCCAATTACGGTGAGCCGATATATCTTGCTGGCTATGGAGCCCTCGTCCAAAGGCTTGTGCCGCATTAGTACAGTGTGACACATTACGGTCAGTATCGCTTGCCACCAGTTCACTAAAAGCATTTTTGCGTTCGGTGTTGTACCAATAGGTGCGACTATCCATGCCATGCTTGCTTGGCAGATTCATATGTCTGTCCAAAGCACCCACGACACCCGTCGTCGTCGTATTGTCATCCACGTCTTGATCTGCTGTGGCAATGGTTCTATCAAAGCCGTTTATGAAGCGCACCTGCCCTGCCCATGTAAGAGTCGCCTCAAAATGAACCGTGCGCCCCCAGAGTCCGTATGCGTCAATCTTTGAAATAGGCGTGTTTGCGACGGATCCATACAGGTTTATCCCCCCGTTTTCCTCAATGGGGTCTCTGGATAACCATCGTCCGGCATCCGGATAGTAAAACCGGTAGCCGTAGTAGTAAAGACCGGTTTCGATATCGAGATATTTTGTGCTAAATCGGAAGTGGTTGGCGGTTGCCGTAGTTCCATTGCTAACCAAGATGTTGCCGAACGGGTCGTATTCGTAGTGTGCGGACTCCGCACCGTTGGCGACGCTGATCAGGGCAACAACATTCCCATTGCCATCATAGGCATAGCATTGGGTCGCGGGCGGTGACGTGTGGCTGGTGGCGAAGAGCAGGCCACCGACGCCGCCCGCACCTTGGAGGGAACCGCTCAGGTCAAGGCCCCACGCATAGGAACGTTCGACAGTCAACGTCGAACTTCCAACGTCGAACGACAGCTCGGCGAGGAGGTTCCAGCCATCGTAGAGAAAGCGGGTGTCCTTGGTCAGTTGCCACTGGCCGGTGGCCCAGGCGTAGACTTTCTTGGCGATGCGACGGCCATTGGCGTCGTAGGCATATTCGAGGCGCAGGGCGCTGGCGGTTGGGGAGCCCAGGGGCGTCATGGCGATGAGGCGGTTCTCGCCGTCCCAAGTGTAGGCCCAGCGGCCATCGGCGGTGAGGTTGCCGTCCACATCATACGTGAAGATTTCGGGTGTTTGGGGGACGAAGAACGACCCCAAGGTTTGCTCGGCGACGATGTCCTTGCCGTCCGCGCCCTGGCCTTTGAGGACGCCGGTGACCTTGGCGTTTTGGCGGACGGCGGTCGCCGTGTTGCTAACCGGCACGGCGGCGTGCCACCAGGCGCCCTGGCGGGCGGTGGCGTGAATGGCGGCCGGCGAAGTGGCATCGGCCGGCGAGGTGACGGTGACCGTGGCGGCGGGGTTGGCATCGCCGCGCAGGTCAAAGACCCCCGGTATCGTCCGTGCGGTGTACTGGTTGAGCAGGTTGGTGGTGTAGACGGACTGGGCGGTGGGCTGGCCGTTGATCGCGAGGCTGGAGGCCTGTTTGCGGTTGCCGATATCGTCAAAGGCATAGCCAAAGCCCATGCCGGGCACGGGGGCGCCAGCGGCGTTGAACTTGCGGCCGGACACGACCTGCCCCAAGGCGTCGTACTGGTAGACCCAGTAGGAGCCGTCGGCCAAGGTGGCCCGAATCCGCTGGTTGGCGGCGTTGTAGAGGTACTCGTAGCGCGCTTTCGTGGTTGCGGGCGTGCCGGATGCAGTGGCGATGGCGGTCAGGCGGTTCAGGCCGTCGTAGCTCTTGGTGGTGGTCATGACCGTCCCAGCGGTGCCGCTGAAGGTGACGGTGCCGACGAGGTCGGAATCGGACAGGTAGCCGTAGGCGGCGGTGTGGGTGCCGTCTGAGACCGAGGCCAAACGCGAGGCGGCATCATAAGGAAATAGGGACGGGTGAATTGTGCTGTTTGACCACAACATATTCATTTGAAGGATAAAAAACAACGTTTTTATCGCGCCTTGGTGGGACGGTGTGCGGACAGCGG
>JBAZJM010000168.1:0-9799 GCA_041651315.1 Lentisphaeria bacterium
GGCAGCTCCCGCAAGCTGTGGGAAGATGCCGCGCTGGTGCCCAAGGACGTCGTGCTTTACGGCAACCTGCCCTCCAAGCAGTTCTATTCCGACGACCTGATCACCATCGACGGCGTGCGTCAGCAGGCGGACGAGCTGGCCGCCAAGATGCGGGCCGTGGGGCATCCGCACATTGTGGGCAGCGAGTGCGACGTCCTGTGCGTCCACGGCTGCGAGCACCGCCTGATGGCCAAGGCCCTGGCCCTGGCCGCCTCGCGGTAAGGCGTGGGGGCACTTGAAGGCGGGGAAGGGGCAAACTTTTGAGGAAAGTTTTCCCCTTCCCCGCGCCCCATCCCTTTTCAAACCTTGTTGTTCCGCTGTAGCCGCGGCTGTGCCAGCCGCGCGGGGGTCTTCATGTCACGCCGAATTTGACCGTCGATGACGCGGATGAAATTATGTACCGTCATCTGTAACGGTTGTTCGAGAAGAACGCCGTTGACGGTGTGCTGACTTTGCCCCTTCCGTTCTTCGGCGCCACGGCCGAGAAACATCCGTTATGCGGGGTGTATGCCTATGTCGACCGGATCACGGTCAGTGGTGTATATCTGCTCCTCTGCTGGGTGGCTCTGCTCTTCCTCTTCGCCCCAGGCAAGGCCAGCCCGTTCATCTATTTCCAGTTCTGATTTCCTCCTGATGCTTCAGTTTTTGGCGGCCCGCAGGCAGGGAATGTGATATTTGTGCATTGTACCATCGACCTTGCTTTTATTTTGCCATCGCGCCATATTCCCAGACTTAACAACAAAATCAATAACCAGTTAATCAAGATGTTGCGATGATGCCGCCACCGGCTCTGGAAAACATGCCGAATGACCTTGATCTTACGATCCTGATGCCTTGTCTGAATGAAGCCGAAACCTTGCCGGTATGTATCGGGAAGGCGCTGAGAGCATTGGAATGTGCCGGCCTGCGTGGAGAGGTGCTGGTGGCGGACAATGGCAGCACGGACGGATCGCAGCAATGCGCCGAACGTTTGGGGGCGAGGGTCGTTGCCGTGGCAGAAAAAGGATATGGCAACGCCTTGATGGGGGGAATCGTCGCGGCCCGGGGCAAATGGGTCATCATGGGAGATGCGGACGATAGTTACGATTTTTCCGCCCTAAGCGGTTTCATCGAAGAACTCCGCAAGGGATGTGACCTGGTCATGGGTAATCGTTTTCGCGGTGGTATCAAGCCTGGCGCCATGCCACCGCTTCACCGCTATCTTGGCAATCCGGTTCTGTCCGGGATCGGCAAACTTTTTTTTCACAGTCCTTGTGGTGATTTTCACTGTGGGTTGCGCGGGTTCCGCAAGGACGCCATTCTGGGGTTGGACTTGCGGACGACCGGCATGGAATTCGCCAGTGAAATGGTGGTCAAGGCGACATTGCACAGGCTCCGTATCTCTGAAGTGCCTGTCGTTTTGTCCCCGGATGGACGGCACCGTCCGCCACATCTTCGAAGTTGGCGGGACGGTTGGCGACATCTGCGCTTCCTGCTGATGTACAGCCCCCGATGGCTGTTTCTGATTCCAGGGCTTTTCCTCATGGCCCTCGGCGCCATCGCGTGGCTCCTGCTTCTGCCGGGGCCACTGACCGTCAAGTCGGTTCAACTGGATGTCCATTCCCTGCTTTTTGCCTCACTGGCTTTGCTCGTGGGGTATCAAGCTGTCCTGCTTGCCGTCAGCGTCAAAATATTCGGAATTCAAGAAGGGCTTCTGCCTCCCGACAAACGGCTTGATCGCTGCTTTCACTATGTAACATTGGAATCCGGGCTGGTGGCCGGCACCATATTGCTGCTCGCCGGCCTAGGGTTGTCCATATTCGCTGTTTGGCGTTGGGCAAGTGTTAGTTTTGGGCCGATGTCGCCCAGTCAATTGCTGCGTATTGTAATCCCTGGGAGCACCTTGCTGGCGCTGGGTACCCAAACGCTTTTTTCGAGCTTCTTTCTTAGTATTTTGGGATTGAAGCGCCGCTAGGATTTCAGGAGAGACACACGCCATGCAATGGCTCCTCAAAAATGCGTTCTACGCCGGTTGCGTTGCGCTGGCCGTCATCGCATGCATCGGGCTTCGCGTTGGTTACGTGACTCACTATGCCGATTACCGAACCATGTTTGCCGCACCAGCTGGTGATGCGGATGACTTCTTCGGCATCGCCTATACTCTTAAGGAGACCGGGAGGTACGCTCGCCCAAACAATACCGAAACACCGAAGATAAAGGCCGCACTTTTGCATGGCGAAGAAATAAATATCGTGGCTGGGGGGGCGGACGCGTGGCGCCCCCCCGCGTGGACTTTCATGTTAGCGCTAATTTTGAAATTTTCGGGCGGCAATGTATTCCTTATTTATATGTATCGTTTTATTATGGATGGAGTTACGGTTGTTATCTTTTCCTTTATTCTGTCTCCATTTCCCTGGCGTATGCCGGTCAAGATATTGTGCTTATTTCTTTTTGCCCTACATCCAACATGGCTGTTGTATTCATCAACGTTTTTGTCGGAGCCTTTGACGCTCTTGGTGTTGTTATTAAGCATTCTAATCTTCCAGAAACTGGCGGATGGCAGGAGATGCAAAGTGCTGGCAGTCTGTTTCGGTGGTTTTACGATTGGAATTAGCATTTTTGCCCATTCATTTTATCTTCTATTTCCGTTCTTGACTGCCGGTTTCCTTTTTCAGTCGCGACATCTCTCATTTCGGCGAGCGGTAATGGTGATTGTTTTCGCCACGATTCCGGCGTTGGTTTGGTCGTTGCGTAATATGGTTGTGTTCCAGTCCGGCATGCCATTGCTTTCGACCTCGGCGGGAAGCACCATCTCGCGTGCTTACACCGACACGTTTCTAGGCATGTACCGCAACAACGACGAGGTGCGCGTACAAGACCCGGTGCCACCCGAAGGGCTCACCGTCGTGCAATGCAACCAATGGAGGCTGAACTACACGCGCGATTATGCGTTGTCCCACTGGCGATTGTTGCCGGCAATGTTCACCCGGAAACTAGTGGGGGCCTGCACTCCGTTCCCGGAGGAATATCGTGCCGGCATCTTGGAGAATGGCCGCACCGTCATGCAGCTTTTGACCTTTTTGCCCACGCTGTGGGTTCTTTTTGCCGGTCTGCGCATTCCGGGGTATCCAAGGTCATTCTCTGCGCCACCATTGACGGAAGAGCCGGAAGATGCGAAAACGTTTCAGGTTTTCGCTTGGACAATGCGTGGTTTGTTTGGTGGTTATGTCCTCATGGCGATGGCGGGGTGGATTGTGATCCGCTACAGGGCGCCACTCATAGGGGCTGAGATCTTATGTTTTGGCTGGGCCGTCCAGGTGGCTTTACGTTGGTTGTTGCCAACGGCCAGTTGCTCAGCGTACCAGCTAATGATTCGGTTGGCGCGGACAAAGCTTCGACTTTCCCCGTGAGCTGCCTAAGCAAGCAAAAGGAGCGGTCAAGCTATGGTCTCTTACGGCCACGCCTCGATCGGTGGCGGCTCCGGTTCTACACCGGTGCTGCCGGCCTGCTGCCAGGCGAAACGGCGGCAGGCGTAGTCGATAATGGCGGCACTGTCCGTGACGACCCGGTTCTCGGAGAAACGCGCGGCAACCTGTTCCCTTTGTCGGTTGGTTGTGGTTGCAAACGTCGGATCAGCCAGTTGCTGTTCCGCCTGCCGCAACCCGTCGACCACGGTGTCCACGGTCGCGGGGGAGATGACCATTCCGCCGCCGGCCGTCGCGACCTCAGCTGTAGTGGTTTCGGCAGGGGCCAAGACCAGGAGGCAGGTTTGTCCCCGTACTGCTTCGGCGACCTTGGTGCGGAGCAACGGTGCATGCCGTGCAGAATCCACGACTAGTTCGGCAACCGCCTGTTGCTTAAGTCCGGTGACCGCTGCCGGTGGGAGATCGGTCAATACCTTGGCGCCTGGCAGGGTGTTTTCGATCCATAATCGGATGGCTGGCGGCGGGCGTTTTAGAACAAATAGGAATCGTAAAACGCCTCCATTTTGGGCATACTTGGCAAGGCCGGCTTTGACCGTATCCGAGAAAACGGAGGAGTAAAATGATCCAGCATAAATCACCCAAAGCCCTGGGCTCAGTGGTGGTGCCTGTAGGGGCGCTGGATGCAGGGTCAAATGGGGAACGACAAAGCAGCGCTGGCGGTCAAGTCCGGCGGCGGCTGCCATCAACTCCGCCAGGCGTCGCGAGGGAAAGGTGAAGGCTTGGGCATACTGGGCAAGAAAGGCATTCTGCCGATGCTGTAAGCGATCCAGTGTCGGCGTCAGCTTGCCGATCTTTTCCCCCCACAACAGGCAGTGCGGCATGGGGTCATTGTAATTGACAATTAAGGGGAACGGCCGTCGCCGATACGCTAAAATCGCGGCCTGAAACGACTCGGGCGGCGTGCCTCGCGCCCAGACGGGCAACGGTTGTATGTTAGCCTCTTGAATCGCCAGGATATGGCGGGATGCCCGTGCTGTCCACATGCTCATGCGTACCGGCATCAACGACAAGGTCCGGCTGCCGCGGTCCGCCAGGCGGGCAAGCGTCCCCAGTGGGTGCCACCTTGGAAAACGTGTTCTCCAAGCCGCGACAACATCCACGATCCGTTGTGGTTCTTCAGTGCCAGTATATACCCGCACTGGACACCCGTTGGCGCTTGGGGGGGGCCAAGGATTGGTAGCCGTGCGGCGAGGTGACCAGTTCTACCGCCCATTGTTCCCGCAACGCATCCAGCCACGCGGCATTGACCACCCCCTCCGCATTGTTGGGCGCGGGATACACTGCGTGCGCGGAGACAATCAGGTGTTTTGCACTGGATGGAGGCATCAGGTAATGGAAAATTGCCTATGGAACAGGGAAGAGTCGTTCATTGCGTGATGTGTGCCAAGCCACGGCAGTCTCGATTATCGTCTTGAGGTCGGCGAGGCGCGGTTTCCAACCCAGTACGCGCCGGGCTTTGGCATTGCTTGCAACTAGGACAGGTGGATCGCCGGCGCGCCGGCCGGTTTGCACAATGGGCACCTGCCTTCCGGTGACGGCCTCGACGGCGCGAATGACGTCCATGACGGAATGGCCTTTGCCGGTGCCAAGATTGCAGGCGCCACTGCTACCGCCGCCAGCCAGGTACCGCAGGGCCAAACGATGTGCCTCTGCCAAGTCACTAACGTGAATATAGTCACGGATTGCCGTGCCGTCTGGGGTGGGGTAGTCGGTGCCGAAGACATCGATGGCGGGGCGCTGCCCCAACGCTGCTTGGATGGCGAGTGGCACGAGATGCGTCTCGGGTGAATGATCTTCGCCAATCTCACCCTCGGGATTGGCACCGGCGGCGTTGAAATGGCGGAGGACAAACCACTTTAAGCCATGAATTTCACCGTACCAGCGTAGGACGCGTTCAATAAATAGTTTTGATTCGCCATACGGGTTTACGGGGGATTGGCGGTGTCCCTCCGTGAGTGGCAGGCGCCGGGGCAGGCCATAGGTGGCGCAGGTTGAGGAGAAGACAATTGTCTTCACGCCGCAGTCGAGCATGGCCTCAAGAAGGTTTAACGTGTTCGCCACGTTGTTCCGGAAGTATTTCTGCGGATCTCGCATAGACTCGCCCACATAGGCGAAGGCTGCAAAATGCACCACGGCGGTGATTTTGTACTTGACAAGTGCCTCGCGAATGGCCGTGATATCGGCAAGGTCGGCCTGCACGAACGGCCCCCAGCGCACAGCGTTGGCATGGCCGGTGCTCAAGTTGTCAAAAACCACGGGCTCGAATCCGGCCGCGGCCAGGGCTTTGGCGGTGTGGCTTCCAATGTATCCGGCGCCGCCGGTGATGAGAATTGTTTGCATGAGTGGAAGCATCCAGTAGTGAACGCAATGAAAATAGTGAAGCTAAAACCAATACGTTTCACTTTGCCCGTCTCGGCCATGTCAGGTCTCGTTCATTGGCGAGATGCCGATGCCACACTTTCTCAGCAAAGTGAACAGCATTGAAGCTAAGCCACTATTTTCCCCTTGGCGATGTGGTGTTGTCTGGAAGTAGTTTTGCCGCAGCGAGGCCGAAGATGAAGCCGGGGGCAGCCAGGCGCATGGCCGCATGGAACATGGTCAGGATCACCCATGCCATCAAGCCGGCGCTGATGGCCTTGCCGGCAGTGGTGTCATTCCGGAAAAAGTTTTGAATCCCCAAAATGACGAACACCACTAGGGCGGCCAGGCCGAAGGCGCCATGCTCGCTGATCAGCCGGGTGAACTCGGTATGGGCGGCGATGCGGTGGGAGATCTTGGTGTCCACCAGCAGCACGATCTTGCCGGGGCCGGCGCCAAAGACCGGGTAGGCCTTGAACAGCTCCCATTCCGCGGCCATCAAATCCGCCCGCCCGGTGGTTTTGGTGTCCTGCAACCGGTGGCTCAAGGCGCCGGAGGTGTATTGGTTCATGCGTGGCAGCAGGTAAAAACCGCCGATCAGGACAAAGGCTACCACGGCCAAGATCAGGCGTGAACGTGCGTTGGGGGTGTTCAGCAGGAAAAACAGCGAGCCCAGGACGCCGGCGCCCAGCGAATACAGGCCGCCCCGGGAAAAGGTGATGGCGCTGTGGGCCGCCAGCCCGATGAGGCCGGCGCCCATGACGGCCAAGAACAGATAATTGGATCGCGCCGGACTGAGCGTGAACAGCAGGAAACAGATAAACGCACCAAGGCCGAGAACGGTGGACACCTGGTTGGGGCCGTAGCCCATGCTGGTACCGTAATTGGAGCCGTCAGTAAACGTCATCTCATGGGTGGCGATGTAATTGACGCCAACGATACTGATGGCCACAATGGGCAGCAGTCCGAAGAGCAGGACGCGGGTCATGTCATCCCGGGTCCAGGCAACGTTGCGGAACAACCAGGTGGACAGGGCCAGGATCAGCGGCCCGAACAGGTTGAAGCTGATTTCTTGGCGGGCCCATTCAAACGGCACATTGGCCAGCGGAATGACCGCCGAGGGCAACAACAAGAGGAAAAAGGCGGGGGCGAGCCCGCCGCGCATCAGCAGGTTCTGGCGGAACAGGGTGACCACCAAGATCACGCCAATGATCAACTTGCCGTATTCCCAAAAGATTGGTGCCCCCGACATGCGCCACAGCAGTTCCGAGCCCGCAATGTAGGCACAGATGCCGGCCACGGCGGTGAGGTTTTTTCCCATGGTAGCCAAGAACAGGCCAAAAGCCCCGGTCAGCAGGGCGTGGGCAATGCCGAGGGTGGGCGACGTGCGCATGACATAGGCCAGGGGCACATGGACGGCCGCCAAAACCAAGAACAGCGTGAATGGCGACCATCCGGCGGCCGGTGGTTTGGCATTGGGAATGGGGGTAACCGGGGAGGAATTCATGGGGGGAGGGGATTCTCGGGGGGGCAAAATTGAATATGCAAACTGAAGCTGAAGTTATCAGTTATCAGTCATCAGTAGACAGTAGATGGTAGACAGTAGATAACGAAGACGCGAAAGTTGGGAATCGGTGAATGATCCTGAGGCGGAGCCTCCGTGGAGTGCGGCGGCTTCGACGCCGCCCTGATGCTCCGGGCCGTCAAAGCCGGCTCGTATGAGGGCGGCGTGGGCACCCGCCGTCACTCCAGGGCGCCGTCCGGCGCAAGATCAATGAATAAAGTCAGTGCGTTTCGTTTTCTTTCTTTAACGCGGCAATGGAACGGGTGATGGGGGGCGGGGGCGGGGCGGGCGGTTCCGGTGGTTTTCGGGAGTGCCGGTGGTGCCGGCTGGATCCCTCGGGAATGAACTGCGGCTTGTGCAACAGTAGAATGACCCAGCCGATGGGGCCGAGCAGGCTGAGCAACAGGGCGCCCACCGGATGCCGCTTGGTGACGACCCCGATGATCATGCCGACGCCCAAGAAGACACAGGCCAGCAGGAACAGGGTCATCGGGTAACGGTACGAGTCGGTGGCGCCTGGTCCGGCGGCTTCGACGGTTTGGCTCCCCGCCAGCACCAGCAGCGGCAGGAACGGGGGGATCCGGCGGTAGAATGCGCTCATGCTTGAAACATGGTCCGGCGGCAGCGGGTTGTCAACAGGCATGGGAAACGGGGTGCACAACATTTATGCTGGTTGGGAACCCCCTTTTGAGGAAAGGTGGTTCCCAAGCCCTCCGTCAAACCTTTTTGTCTCTTTGCGGAATCCGCAGGCAGGCCCTCGGCGCTGTTGGCGAGGTTGCTGGCACAACGCCTGCCTGCGGATTCCGCAAAAGCACAAACACCCACGCCTGAACTCAAACAAAATGCGCTCCGTGTTTGAGTTCAGCCTTCAGGCTGTTTTCGGAGTGCGGCGTTGGGCGTGACTCGTGAGGCGTGAACCGAGCCCGGAACGTAAGTGACGGGTCAACTGTTACCCTGTTAAGCGAATGCCAATTTGGCCGGTCACTGACGTTCGCGGCTCGGTCGGAGGGGGTGCCCGGCTGTTATCCGAGCCCGGAACAACGTGACGGGGCAACTGGCGGCTTCGTCCCGGAGGGACTGAGCAGAAGGCAGCGAAGGCGTGATGATCCTGAGGCGGCAGCCTCCCTCGGAGTGCCGGCGGCTTCGACGCCGCCCTGGTATGAATGACCGCTTACTGACGTGCGTGGCTCGGATGGCGGGGGGTTGGGGAGCGGCCGTCGCAGCCGGCCGGTAGGAGGGCGGCGTGAGAACCCGCCGCACTCCAAGGCGCCTGCCGGCGCAGGAAGCAAAACCGCACCCATTGTGAAACGGCAATATTTGACCCGTCACTGACGTTCCGGGCTCTGATGTTTATGCCTTCCGGAACTGGGGGTGCACGTTTCACGCATCACGATTTCATCGCTGCTTTCTGTTTCAGCCAGGCCGTCACGGTTTCCAACCGGGCCGGCAGGGTAAATTGTTGCACAAAACGCTGGCGGCCAGCATCACCCCACCTGACGGCGTCATCGGGATGTGACAACACCTCGCCCAGCGTCTCGGCCAGGGCCTGGTCATCACCGGCCGGGAACAATCGCCCGTCAGCCCCGTCCCGGACGATTTCCGGGATGCCACCGGCGACGGCGGCCACTACCGGCCGGCCCAGGGCCATGGCTTCGAGCAGGACGTAGCCGAAAGCCTCGCTGCGGCTGGGACACACCACCACGGCGGCCTGTTGCATGGTCTGCAACACCTCCAGCCGTGGCCGGTTGCCGGCAAAGTGACAACGGTCGGCCACTTCCAGCTCGACCGCCAGTTGCCGCAGTTCCACCGCCGCTGGACCGTCACCGAAAAAAACGCACCGAAGTTCGGGGAACGCCGGCGTCAACCGCGCCATGGTCCGCAACAAGACATCCTGCCCCTTGGCCCGATGCAACGTGCCGACACATAATAGACCACAAATGTTGGTAACCCCCTTTTTAGGAAAGGCGGTTCCCAAACCCTCCGTCAAACCTTTTTGTTCCTTTGCGGAATCCGCAGGCAGGCCCCCGGCGTTGTTGGCGGGGTCGCTGGAACAACGCCTGCCTGCGGATTCCGCAAACGCACAAAAGTTTTGGGAAGGGGTGTGGGGATCACCCTTTTCCAAAAGGGTGGCCCCAGCACTTGCTTGTTGAAGTTCGGGGAACTCTTCCAGTGGATCGCGCATGGCGTTGGGGATGGCGTGGCATTTTTCCGGGGCGATGCCAAAGCTGTGGATGGCGTCCTGGCGTGCCGCTTCGGACACGGCGATGACGTGGGTCGCCAGGCGGTAGACCTGCCGGCGTCGCCAGTTTAGCCAGCGCAGCCGGCGTGGGGTGAGCTGTGGATTGTAGGCGTCATAATCCGCCAGGGTATGGTA
>JBAZJM010000169.1:0-9790 GCA_041651315.1 Lentisphaeria bacterium
GGTCGCAGAGGATCAGGCCGGTGACCCCGGTGGCGTCGGCCGAGCGCAGCATGGTGCCGAGGTTGCCCGGCTTCTCGATCGCCACCGCCACCAGCAGCAGCGGATTGGACCCCGGCTCCAGCTCGGACAGCGGGCGGTGCCGCTGGGGCGCCACCCCGGCCAGCCCCTCGGGCCGCTCGCGGTAGGCCAGCTTGCCGAACAGAGTCGCCGGCAGTTCGACAACCTGGGCGCCGGCGGCTTCGCAGTCGGCGATCAGCGCCGGCTCGTTCTCGCCCTGGAACAGTTCGGGGCAGATGAACAGTTCGCTCACCGGATACCCGCTGTCCACGGCCCGCCGTAGCGCCCGGTAGCCCTCGATCAGGAACTGCCCCGAGCGGTCGCGGTCGCGACGGTCCTGCAACGCTGCGGCCTGCTTCAACCGCGGGTTCTGCGCACTGGTGATCCGCAACCGTTCCGCCATGGGGGCTCCTGTTTTTCGGGTCTCCGGCGCAACATCCATGCCGGAGGGGGCGTTGTCAAATGCGGGGGGGGCAGAGTGGGAGCTATGGGACAAATGGGATGTTTTTTCACGCTTCACGGGTCACGTTTCACGCTTCACGGGTCAACCGGCCGGGCGGTTGCCGGATGCCGATCCCCGCAACCCGAGGGACTCCCGTGACTCACGGGACTGGAGAGACCGGAGGTGAACGGGGTGACGGGCCGCGGATTTTTCACGCTACATTGGCGGCATGCCAACCCCCATTTCCGACCGCCGGACGGCGGACGCCATCCTTTACGGTCCCGTGCTGTCGCGACGCTTCGGCGTGTCGCTGGGCATCAACCTGTCCGGGCCGGGCAAGCGCTGTTCGTTCAACTGCCGCTACTGTTTCCGCGGCTTCAACGACCCGGCGCCGGAACCGGGCGCGCCGGAGCCGGCGCTGCCCACCGCCGCCGCCGTGCTCGCCGAGGTGGCCGCCTGGCTCGCGGCCGGCGGGCGGAGCGACGTGGTGGACTGGACGCTGGCCGGCAACGGCGAACCCACCGACCATCCGGAGTTCCCCGAGATCATCGCCGGCCTGGTGGAGCTGCGCAACCGCCAGGCGCCGGGGGTGCAAATCAGCATCCTGGCCAATGGCATGGGGCTGATTCCGCGCCGCAATCCGCGCGCTGCCGAGCACCGGGCCGCCTTCCTGCTGGCCGACCGTCCCTGCCTGAAGTTGGACGCCGGCCGGCCGGACAGCTGGCGGCAGCTGGCCCAGCCCGCCGACGCCGTGACCCTGGAGGAATGGCTCGCCATGGCCGCCACCGTGCACCCCCTGATTCTGCAGACCCTGTTCGTGCAGGGCACCCTGGACACCACCACCCCGGAGGAGGTGACGGCGCTGGCCGCGGCCTATGCCCGGCTGCACCCCCGGACCGTCTACCTGCTGACCCTGGACAAGCCGCCCGCCGACCCCCACGTGCTGCCGGCGCCGCGGGAGCGGCTGCAGGCGATCTGGCGCCAGCTCACGGGCGAAACCACCCCGGACGGCCCGGAGTTCCTGCTGTTCTGAGCCGCGCCTTTCAGGCAACTTTTATTGAGTTGGACATTTGACCCGTCACGTTGTTCCGGGCTCGGACGAACCCCGAACCCGCGGCCGCCCCTACGGAACGGACATGCACCTTCCCCCCCGCCGGCCCGCTCCCCTTGACAGAAGGGGGGGAGGCGGTGATATTACACCCTGTCGTTTTTCCCGGAATTGCCGCCGTTGGGGGCGGTGCCATAAACCCCGGGGGCCGGCCATGTCTGATCATGGGCAAGGAAAAAACCATCTGCCGCGACATCCAGATCGTCAACCGGCTGGGCATGCATGCCCGGCCGGCCTCGTTGTTTGTCCAGACGGCGACCCGGTTCAAATCCGAAATCACGGTCAAAAAAGACAAGCAGCTGATTGATGGCAAGAGTATTCTGGGGTTATTGATGCTGGCGGCCGGAAACGGTTCAGCGCTGACCGTGTCCGCCTGCGGAGAGGACGCCGCTGAGGCGTTGGATGCCATTGAACAACTCATCGCCAGCAAGTTCGGCGAAGAATGACCCGGCCGCCGGCCGCAAGCCGGTAACGTTCCAGGGCATCGGGGTGTCCGCCGGCATTGTCATCGGCCATGCTTTGCTCCTGGGCCGCGCCTACCCGGAAGTTTCCGAGGTGGCCGTGGAGCCGGCCGGGATCGACCTTGAAAAGAAGCGGTTCCGCAGCGCCCTGGCCGCCTCCCGCCGCCAACTGGCCGAACTCAAGGAACGGGTGCTGGAAGCCTTGGGGGAAAAGGACGCCGGCATCTTCGACGCCCACCTGATGCTGCTCGACGACCGCACCATCACCGAGGAGGTCGAACGCGGCATCACCGCCCTGGGCCGCAACGCCGAATGGGTGTTCCACCAGGCCATGGAGCGGCACCTGTCGGCGCTCCAGGGGGTGACCGACCCCTACATCCGCGACCGCATTGCGGACATCCGGGATGTGGCCGGCCGGGTGTTGCGCAACCTGCGTGGCGAAGAAACCCCCGACATCACCCGCCTGCCCGAACACCGCATCTTGATCGCCCACGACTTGTCCCCCTCGGACACCGCGGGCATGGACAAGGCCAACGTCATCGGCTTCGTCACCACCATCGGCAGCCAGACCTCACACACCGCCATCATGGCCCGCTCAATGGGCATTCCCGCCGTGGTCGGTGCCCAGGGGGCGCTCGACCAGGTGAACTCCGGCGACCTGGTCATTTTGGACGGTTTCCGCGGGCTGCTGATCGCCCATCCCGAACCCGACCAGCTTGAGGAATATCAGCGGCGCCTCAAGGCCCAGGAAGTCTGGTTCCACAACCTGGAGGCCGAGGCCTCCCTGCCGGCCGAAACCCTCGACGGCTTCCGCGTCCAGCTCGCCGCCAACATCGAGCTGGCGGAGGAGGTCGACGGCATCAAGCGTTCCTATGGCGTCGGCGTCGGCCTGTTCCGGACCGAGTACCTGTTCCTCAACCGGCCGACGCTGCCGGACGAGGAGTGCCAGTTCGAGGCCTACCGCCGCGCCGCCGAGGAGATCTTCCCGCAGTCGGTCATCATCCGGACCCTGGACATCGGCGGCGACAAGTTCCTCTCCCACCTCAACCTGCCCCAGGAACTCAACCCCTTCCTCGGCGTCCGCGCCATCCGCTTCTGCCTGACCCGCCCCGACATCTTCCTGAGCCAGCTCCGTGCCATCCTGCGCGCCTCCGCCCACGGCAAGGTGCGCCTGATGTTCCCGATGATCGCCACCATGGAGGAGCTCGACCAGGCCCTGGTTCTGCTCGACCGCGCCCGGCGCGACCTTGACGCCCGCGGCCAGCAATACAACCGCCACCTGGACATCGGCATCATGATCGAAGTGCCGGCCGCGGTGATGCTCGCCGACCGCCTGGCGGCCAAGGTCGACTTCTTCAGCATCGGCACCAACGACCTGATCCAGTACTCGCTCGCCGCGGACCGTTCCAACCCCGGCATCAACTATCTCTATCAGCCCTGCCATCCCGCCATCATCCGCTTCCTCCAGCAGACCTCCCAGGCCGCCACCCAGCACGGCATCTGGGTCAGCGTCTGCGGCGAAATGGCCAGCGACCCCATTCTCGCGCCGCTCATCCTCGGCCTCGGCATCCAGGAGCTGAGCATGAACCCGCGCGCCATCGCCCAGGTCAAGCGCCTCATCCGGCACATGCGCATGATCGAAGCCGAGGACCTGGTGCGCCAGGCCCTCACCCACAACACAGCCGCGGAAATCCGCGGCCTCTGCGAGGCCTTTGTCCGCCGCGTCGCCCCCGACCTGCTGGCCGGCTGACCGCATGCCCATCGACCTCCAACCCGTCCCCGGCGCGGCCTGGACCGCCCTGCACGTCAAGCCGCGCTGCGAAAAGACGGTGGCCGCCTACTGCGCCCGCTTCAACGTGCCCCACTACCTGCCGCTGCGCCGCCAGGTCAAACGCTTCCAGCGCCGCAACGTGGTGTCCTTCCTGCCGATGTTCCACGGCTACTTGTTCGCCCCCCTCGACCTGGACCAGCGCAATTTGGTCGTGGACAGCCACCGGGTGGTGCGCCTGCTGGTGACCGATCCCGACGCCGAGGCCCGGCTGCTCCAGGAATTGCGCCAGGTCCAACTCCTGGAAAACGCCCAGGAGATCGTCCAGCTGGTCGTCAATCCCGAGCTGGCGCCCGGTATCCCGGTGCGTATCGCCGCCGGGCCGCTGTGCGGTCTGGAAGGCATCGTCGAGCGCCGCACCGGCACCACCCGGGTGTGCGTCAATGTCGAACTGCTCGGCCAGTCCGTCGCCACCGAACTGGACGCCGGCGAACTCGAAGTGCGGGAGTAGTCCGGCTGAACCGGCGCGCGCCGGGGGGGAATCCCCCCTCCGAACCGTCACATCAGGGAAGTGCTGAAGTAGCGTTCGGCGCGGTCGGGCAGCACGGTGGCGATCCGCCCCGGCAGGCGGCCGGCGAGCTGGCGGGCCGCCCAGACATTGGCACCGGAGGAGATGCCGACCAGCAGGCCGTAGTCCCGCCCCAGCTGCCGCGCCGTGCGAATCGCGTCGTCATCGCTGACCTCGATGACCTCGTCGATCAGCTTGACATTGAGCACGCCGGGAATGAAACCGTCGCCGATCCCCTGGATCTGATGCAGCCCCGGTTCATGCCCCAGCAGGGCCGAAACGTTGCGCGGCTCGACGGCCGCCACGCGCACTTCCGGCCGGTGATCCTTGAGGAATTTGCCGATGCCCTGCAGGGTGCCGCCGCTTCCCACCCCGGCGACAAAACAATCGATATGGCCGTCCATTTGCCGCCACAATTCGGCGGCCGTCTGTTCATAATGAACCCGCGGATTGTCGGGGTTTTCGAACTGCTGCGGCACGAAAACCTCGGGGTCCGCGGCGGCCAGGGCTTCGGCCGCCCGCACCGCGCCGCCAATGCTTTCCGCCGCCGGCGTCAGCACCAGCTCGGCCCCCAGGGCACGGATGAGTTTCTTCCGTTCTTCGCTCATGTTTTCCGGCATGACAATGCGCACCCGGTAGCCCTTCAGGCGCCCGACCAGGGCCAGGCCGATCCCGGTGTTGCCCGAAGTCGGCTCGACAATCACGGAGCCCGGATGCAACTTGCCGTCCCGCTCCGCCCCTTCGATCATGGCCAGCGCCACCCGGTCCTTGATGCTGCCACCGGGGTTGAGAAATTCGGCTTTGGCAAAAATGGGCTCCCCCTTCAGTTGGATCAGGGGGGTTCGGCCGATCAGTTCAAGCACGTTGTCGGTCAGCATGATGATAGATGATAAATGATTTTCTGGGATGCGCGATGACTTTCGATAAGTTTACTGCTCCGTTCACAAAATGCCCAAGGCTTCGTCCGTTTTCCCGGTTGGTTTGGTTTTTTTTCGCGCTCGCGCTCGATCATCGCACAGCGGATGGCGTCAGATGCCCCCCAACCCCCTGTCATGCCAGCGAACGGACCACAAAGGGATCACCGGCGGAAGTGAGATGCCCCCCCAGGCCAGCCCGTGTTCGTCCGGGCCCGTCCGCGTTGTATATTCCAAACCAGGACCGGGGACGGCCGCGGCCGCCACAACAGCGGGGAGCGCAACCATGAGCAACATCCAGCAACTGCGGGAAGCGGTGTGCGCGGCCAACCTGGAGCTGGTGGCCCGGGGACTGGTCACCTACACCTGGGGCAATGTCAGCGGCATCGACCGCGAGGCCGACGTGGTGGCGATCAAGCCGAGCGGGGTGGAGTACGCGCAGCTGACCCCGGCCAAGATCGTGCTGCTGCGGCTGGACGGCACGCCGGCCGAGCCGGGGCTGCGCCCCTCCTCCGACACCCCAACCCACCTGGAGCTGTACCGCGCCTTTCCCAGCCTGGGCGGCATCGCCCACACCCACAGCCCCCACGCCGTCATCTTCGCCATGGCCGGCCGCCCCCTGCCCTGTTTCAACACCACCCATGCCGACCATTTCAACGGCGAGGTGCCGGCGACCCGGCCGCTGACCGCCGCCGAAGTGGCCGGGGCCTACGAGGCCAACACCGGCAGGGTCATTGCCGAATGTTTCGCCGGCCAGGAGCCGCTGGACATCCCCGCCGTGCTGGTGCCGGGGCACGGCCCGTTCACCTGGGGGGCGGATCCGGCGGCGGCGGTGAAGAACAGCATGGTCCTGGAACAGTGCTGCCGGATGGCCCTCGGCGCCCTCCAGCTGAATCCCGACCTGGAACCGCTGCCCGAATTCCTGCTCGCCCGCCATTTCCAGCGCAAGCACGGCCCCGGCGCCTATTACGGCCAGCCGGGCTGAGGCCCGGTTCCAGACGACGTCAGACTGAAGCTTTTTAGGCTGGAGGCTGAAGCCAATTCAAACCCCACCCTAACGCCGTCCACACCCAATGCGTGTTTATTCTGCCTCTTGCCGGCCGCCGGTTTTTTCGTCCGTTCCTTAATCCGTAAATTTTCGTCTTCCGTTGCTTCCGTATTTCCGTCAATTCCACACTTCCGTTAACTTCAGGACGTCTCCTCCAAATGCACCCCAAGGCAACCGCCTCTCCCCTGCCCGGACGCCAGCCCGGGGCCGCCCCCGGCCGACGCTTCCTGTTCTGGCTGGGACTGATCGCCCTGGCGGCGCTGCTGCTGCGCCTCGGCGTCTGCTGGGAGTTGCGCGGGCAACCAGCCATGGCCGCCCCCGGCAACGGCACGGACATGGCCACCTACCGGCAGATTGCCGAAAGCCTGCTGCGCGGCCACTGGCCAAGCTCGTTCTATTATCAGCCGTTTTATTATGCCGTGTTCCTGCCGCTGGCCCTGCTCGCCGCCGGCGGCAGCGTCTGGGGACCGGCGCTGGCCCAGTGCCTGCTCGGCGCCGGCAGCGTCTGGTTTACCGGCCTGGTGGCGGCCCGGCTGGGAGGACGCCGGGCCGGGCTGCTGGCCGCCGCCTTCCTCACCCTGGCCCGCCATCACGTGTTCTGCACACCGTTCCTGCTGCTGGAAGTGCTGCAGGGATTCTGGCTGGCCCTGTTCGCCTGGCTGGCCCTGCGCGCCTGGGACCGCAACCGCAGCCGCGACTGGCTGTGGGCCGGACTGTGCCTGGCCGCCGCCATCCTCACCCGCGGCAGCGCCCTGCTCCTCCTGCCCGGCCTCCTCGCCCTCCTCGCCTGGCGCCGCTGGCCCCGGCCAATCCCAGCCGGCGCAACAACCCGGGTTGGGGCCACCCTTTTGGAAAAGGGTGCTCCCCAAGCCCCTTCCCAAAACTTTTGTTCTTTTTGCGGATTCCGCAGGCCGCCTCACGCACAAACCACAACTGAAACTGCCGGGCGGCCTGCGGAATCCGCAAAAGATGCAAAAAGGTTTGGCGGAGGGTTTGGGAACCGCCTTTCCTCAAAAGGGGGTTCCCAACAGGGGTTCCGCCTGGGGGTGTTGATTGGCCTGTTGTTGCTGATGGTGTGGTTGCCGCAGCTGCCGTTCTCGCTGACCAACTGGCATCACCACGGCCGCTGGACCGGGCCTTCCACCGCCCAGGATGCCGTGCTGGCCCTCGGCAACACCCCCGAAGCGCCCCCCGGCGGCCTCGAATACACCGCCGCCTTTCAGGAATGGATGCGCCAGAGCGACCGGCCCGCCCCGGACCGCGTCCCGGTCAGCCGCCAGATGCTGCACTGGCTGGCCGCCGAGCCGCTGGCCTGGCCGGAACTCAAGCTGCGCATGCTCCTGCTGTTCTGGAACCCGCTGGAGATCCCCAACAATGTCGTCCTGGAGCGCGACGGCGCCGCCAGCCGCCTGCTGCAACTGCCGGTCCTGCCCGACTTTGGCATCATCGGCGCCCTGGGACTGGCGGGGCTGCTGGCGGCGCTGGGACGCTGCCGCCGCTCGCCGCCCGCCGCTTTTATGGTTTATGCCGTCCTGACCGGCATGACGGGGGTCGTGCTGTTCTACATCTTGGCCCGCTTCCGCGTGCCGCTGCTGCCCGGGCTGGCCGTGTTCGCTGGGCTCGCCCTTGACCGGGCCATGCGACTGGTCCGGGGGGTGCTCGACCGCCGGCCAAACTGGCGCCCCTGGCCCGCCCTCCGCTTCACCCTGCTGCTGGCCGCCTGCTACGCGTTCTGCCTGTATGCCTATCCGCTGTACGCAACCTGGCTGGAGGCGCCGGCCGCCGCCTGGACCCGCCCCCACGGCGTGCAGCTGCTCACCCATGGCGGCGCGCTCATCCATGACCATGGCCCGCTGGCCCTCGGCGGCTGGCGCCCCTTGCAGCTGCCGGTGGACGGCGTGCGCCTGACCAAAAGCTATGAGGTGACGCCCGCCGCCGCCAACCACCGGCTGGCGGGCATCGAACTGTCGCTACTTGCCCCCCAGGGCGGCCGGCTCAAGGTCAGTGCACGTTTCCAGGGCCGCCCGGCCACCGCCACCGCCAACGGCCCCGTGACCCTTTCCCTGAAGCCCGGCAACCGCCCGCAACCGGTCCGCCTCGCCCTCGGCGCCTTCGATCCGGCCTGGAAAAAGGTGCGGGTGGACCTGGAACTGACCCCCGTGGGCGACGCCGTGGTCTGCCTGTTCGTCGACGTCCGCCGCAACTATGGCCGGAGCGTGGCCGCCGTCGGACCGGGCGGCACCGCCGCCACCCTGCCCGCCGAAGCCTGCCCCGAACTGTTCCTGCTGCCCGCCGCGCCGCCCATCCCCGCCCCGGTCGGACCGCCGGTGCCAGGCCAGAACTGATCGCGTCCTGCATGATTGTCGATTGCCATCGATTATGACCGGTTACAATCGATTCAATCGACTTAATCGATTTAATCGAATCAGTCGACAAAACAGAAAGAACCGCCGTTCCAAACCGTTGCCGCCCATTTTCGGTTGTTAGAGGTATTAAGATGCCGCCGTCCACCCCCGCCTGCCCCCGCCCCTTTCCCGCCGCCTTCCGCCGCCTCGGGCTGGCCGCCCCGGCACGGCCGGCCGCGCCGGACCGGCTGGCGGCCGGCCGGCGCCAGCTCGAGGCCTGGGGGCTGGAGGCGGTGACGGCCGGCGGGGACCAGCGCCCGGCGCGCTATTTCAGCGCCGCCGACGCGCCGCGCGCCGACGCCTTCAACGCCCTGCTGCGGGCGCCGCGGCTGGACGCCCTCTGGGCCGTCCGCGGCGGTTATGGCTGCGCCCGCCTCCTGGAGCGGGTCGACTGGCCGTCCTGGCAGCGCAACCCGTTGCCGCTGATCGGCTACAGCGACATCTCCATCCTGCACCTGGCCGCCTTTGGCCGGGGCATCCGCAGCGGGCTGGCCGGCCCCATGCTGGCGGTCGAGTTCGGCCAGGCGCCCGCCACGCCGGCCGCGGCGGCGGCGCTGGCCTTCACCGGCCGCTCCCTGGCCGCCGCCTGGCAGCCGCAACCGCGCGTGGCGCTGCCGGACGGCGTGCGCCTGGCGGTGCTGAAAAGCGGCACGGCGGCCGGCCCGGTGGTGCCCGCCAACCTGGCCCTGCTGGTCTCGCTGCTCGGCACGCCGTGGCTGCCCGACCTCACCGGTTGCCTGCTGGTGGTCGAGGACGTCAATGAGGCCGCCTACCGCATCGACCGCAATCTCAACCAGTTGCGCCAGGCCGGCGTGCTCCAGCGATTGGCCGGCCTGGTGTTCGCCGATTTCGCCCAGGTCGAGGATGGCGAGTGGCTGCCGGAGATCCTCGCCGAAACCGCCGCGCTGATTCCCGGCCCGGTGGCCGCCGGCCTGCCGCACGGCCACTGCCTGCCGCTGGTCACCGTGCCGGTCGGCCGCCCGGCCACCCTGGACGCCACCACCGGCGGCGGCGTCACC
>JBAZJM010000170.1:0-9676 GCA_041651315.1 Lentisphaeria bacterium
CCACCCGCTCAAAGGCGAAGATGTCACTCTGGCCGAGATCCGCGCGCATCCCCTGCCGGTCCTCGCGGCCGATGCCGAAGCGGCCTTGCGCGCCCAGCATGAGGCGCTGACGGCCCGGGGCCTTGCCACCCTGTGCTGCATGGCCTGCACCGTCTGGGAGGGGGCCTGGTACCTGCGCTCGATGGAGGATCTGATGATGGACATGATGGTGGAGGACGAGCGGGCGGTGCTGCTGCTCGACCGTGTCACGGAGTATGCCTGCCAGCGGATCCAGGCCGCCGCCCGGGCGGGCTGCGACATCATCCAGCTCGGCGACGACATCGGCATGCAGTCGACCCCGATGATGGCGGTCCCGATGTGGGAGAAATGGCTCAAGCCGCGGCTTGCCAAGATCATTGCCGCCGGCCGGGAGATCCGGCCGGGGCTCCTCATCTTTTACCATTCCTGCGGCTACGTCCTGCCATTCATTGACGGCCTGATTGACGCGGGGATTGACATCCTCAACCCGGTCCAGCCGGAATGCATGAGCTTTGAGGAGGTGCACGGGAAGTTCGGCGACCGCCTCTCCTTCTGGAGCACCATCGGCACCCAGACCACGCTGCCCTTCGGGACGCCGGCCCAGGTCCGGGAGGCGGTCTGGGCGAATCTCCGCATCTGCGGCAAGCCGGGCGGCATCGTGATCGGCCCCACCCACATGGTCGAACCCGAAGTTCCCTGGGAGAACCTCATCGCCTTGAAAGAGGCGTGCGAGAGCTTCCCGGGGACGCCGGGGTGACCCCCTTGCCTGAGCCGGGGATTTCGGGCGTCCCGCCGTTGGTGTGCTAAAGTTCGGGGCAAGACGGCCGGAGATCCCGCATCATGAACAACCAGCTTCTGTTGAGCAACATCCGGGCGGTCCTGGTGCGGCTCGAGGAAACGATCCTTTTCGCCCTCATCGAACGGGGGCAGTTCCGGCAAAACCCGGTGGTCTACCGGCGCGGTGCCTTTCCGGAGGCGATTGGTGACGAAAGCCTGGCGGGGTTTCTGCTGCGCGAGACCGAGTGCGCGCATGCCCGGATGCGCCGCTACACCAGTCCGGACGAGCTGCCCTTCTTCACCGACCTGCCGGCGCCGCTGCTGCCGGCCCTGCGTTTCGACGAGAACCCGCTGCGTCCGAACACGGTCAATTTCAACCCCCGGCTCCGGACGGCGTATGAGGACGAGATCGTCCCGCACCTCTGCCGGCCGGGCGACGACCAGCAATACGGCTCAACGGCGGTGTGCGACACCGCCTGCCTGCAGGCCATCTCGCGCCGGGTGCATTACGGCAAGTTCGTTGCCGAGAGCAAGTACCAGGCCCACCCGGAACGCTTCCTGCCGCTGCTGGCGGCGCGCGATGCCGCCGGCATTCTGGCGGCGATCACCGATGCCGCCGTCGAGGCGAAGGTGCTGGAGCGGGTGGAACTGAAGGCCGGCACCTACTGCCGCGAGATCAGCGGCTCCTCCCTTGGCGGCGGGCTCGATCCGGAGGACATCGTCGAGGTCTACCGCCGCTGGCTGATCCCCCTCACCAAGGAGGTCGAGGTGGCCTACCTGCTGGCGGTGCATGCCGAACCGGCCGCGGCGCCGTAAGCCGTTCCCGCCGGTTGTTGTCGGCGCAGCCTCTTGGGAGGCGGTTGTTTGTCATCTCTCTTCCTGCGGGCTAAGTTCCAAGGAAAAGTGTGTTGGACCGGTGGCCCCGTTGTCCATTCGCGGCCAGGAGACCGTGCTGCTGGTCGAGGATGAGGCGGCCCTCCTCAAGATGAGCCGGACCATGCTGGAGGCGCTGGGATACCGGGTGCTGGCCGCCGTCACCCCCGAAGAAGCCGTCACGCTGGCCCAAAACCATGACGGGGAGATTCATCTGCTGATGACCGACGTGATCATGCCCGGCATGAACGGTCATGACTTGGCCCAACGGTTGACGGCCTTCCATCTCCGGCTGCGGAGCCTCTTCATGTCCGGTTATGCCGCCGACAGTGTCGGGCAGCCGGAGAGGCCGGGGGCCGGCCGGCCGCCCCGCGCTGGTCGTGGTTTGCGACGACAATTATCCGCCCTATGTCTTCCGCGACGCCACCGGCACGGTGCGGGGCATCCTGCCCGATCAATGGGCGCTGTGGGAACGGAAAACCGGGGTGACGGTTGGCTTGAGGGCGATGGATTGGGCCGCCGCCCCGCGCGTCATGGAGAAGGGGCGGGCGGACGTCATCGACACCATCTTCTTCACCGAGGAGCGCGCCCGGCGGCTCGATTTCACGCCGGCCTACGCCACGATCAAGGTTCCCGTCTATGTGCACAAGGCCCGCGGCGGCATCGGCGACCGCACGGAAGCCCAATTCACCCACGGCATCTGCCCGGATTGCGCGCGCCGGCTCTATCCGGAATTGCGGGCGAGGTTGCTTTCGGAGCACCAGTGACTAGGTTAACGCGGCTCCGGCGGAGCCTTGTTTTTTAGCGCCGGGGCCTGTCCGTCAAGGGCGGGCCCCCAACCCAGGTGAGACATGGCAAGCACGGTTCTGGTCGGATTGCAGTGGGGCGACGAGGGGAAGGGCAAAATCATCGACGTCCTGACCGAGACGGCGGACGTGGTCGCCCGTTTTCAGGGCGGCAACAACGCCGGCCACACGGTCGAGATCGGCAGCGAGAAGTTCGTGCTGCATCTCATTCCCTCCGGCATCCTGCGCCCGGAGGCCGACTGTGTGTTGGGCAACGGCATGGTGGTGGATGTGCTGGGGCTGCTGGAGGAGATCCGCGGCCTGGAGGCGCGCGGCATCAAGGTTGCCGGGCGGCTGTGGGTCAGCGACCGTTGCCATCTGGTGTTCCCCTATCATTCCTGTTTGGACGGCCTGAGCGAAGCGCAACTGGGGAAGGCCAAGATCGGCACCACCAAGCGCGGCATCGGGCCGGCTTATGCCGACAAGATCAACCGCTGCGGCGCCCGCGGCTCCGATCTGGTGCAGCCGGCGCGGCTTGAGGCGCGCTTCCGGCGCCAGGCCGCCGTGGCCAACGAATTGTTGAAGCGGGCCGGGCAGCCGGCGTTCGACGCCGACGCCGAGTGGCCCCGGATTCGCGCCGCCGCGGCCGCGCTGGCGCCGATGGTCACCGACACGACGCTGCGCCTGCACGCCGCGCTGGACGCCGGCCGGCGGGTGCTGTTCGAGGGGGCCCAGGGCACCTGGCTGGATGTGGATTTCGGCACCTACCCCTATGTCACCAGCAGCAACACCACCTCCGGCGGCGCCTGCACCGGCACCGGGGTGCCGCCGTGCGCCATCGACTCGGTGTTCGGCGTGGTCAAGGCCTACACCACCCGCGTGGGGGAGGGCCCCTTCCCGACCGAGCTGACCGAGAGCACCGGCGAGGGGTTGCGCAACCGCGGCCGCGAGTTCGGCGCCACCACCGGGCGGCCGCGCCGCTGCGGCTGGTTCGACGCCGTGGCCACCCGCTATGCGGTGCGCCTGAACGGAGCCTCGAAGCTGGCCTTCACCAAGCTCGACGTGCTCGACGGCATGGCCACGCTGAAAATCTGTGTCGGTTACGAAATCGCCGGGCGGCGCTATGACGCCATGCCCGCCGACGTGGAGGACGTGGCCCTGGTCACCCCGGTCTACGAAACCCACCCCGGCTGGCAGGAGAGCACCACGGACGCCCGCCGGTGGGACGACCTGCCGGCGGCGGCGCAGTCCTACCTGCGCCGGCTGGAAACCCTGGTGGGGGCCAAGGCCGCCATCATCTCCGTCGGTCCCAACCGCGCACAAACCTTCTCTGTCTGATCCGCCGGCATCGGGAGGCTGGATGAGCGAACACGCGCCGAGGCAAGCGCCGCTGCATGTGGCGATCATCATGGACGGCAACGGGCGCTGGGCCAAGGCCCGCGGCCTGCCGCGCCAGGCCGGGCATCGGGCGGGGGCGGAAACCATCCGCCGCATCCTGGAGGCCTGCCCCGGCCTGGGGGTGCACTGGCTCACCCTCTACGCCTTCAGCACGGAAAACTGGAGCCGCCCCGCGGACGAGGTGACGGGGCTGATGAAGTTGCTCGACCAGTTCCTGCGCGACCGCCGGGGCGACCTGGACAAGCAGCGCATCCGGCTCAACGCCATCGGCGGGCTTGACCGCATTCCCGAGCCCGCCCACGGCCGGCTGCTGGAGACCATGGCGGCCACCCGCCACCATGACCGCGGCGTCCTGACCCTGGCCATCAACTATGGGGCGCGGAGCGAGATCACCGGCGCCGCCCGCCGCCTGGCGGCCGAGGTCGCCGCCGGCCGCTTGCGCCCGGACGAGATCACCGAGGAACGGCTCGCCGGCGCCCTCGACACCGCCGGCCTGCCCGACCCGGACCTGGTCATCCGCACCAGCGGCGAGATGCGCCTGAGCAATTTCCTGCTGTGGCAGGCCTCCTATGCCGAGTTTTGGTGCACCCCGACCTTGTGGCCGGATTTCAGCCGCGAGGAGTTCGAGCGGGCGCTGGCGGATTTCTCCCGCCGCGGCCGGCGTTTTGGAGGGCTCGCCCATGTTTAAAACCCGCCTGTTGGTCGGAGTGCCGTTGGCGGCCGTGTTTCTGCTGGCCCTGTTTTGGCGCGGCTGGCCGGGCGCGGTGCTGTTCACCCTGCTGTTGCCGCTCTTCTCCGTGATCGCCATCGGCGAATATCTGAAGCTGGCCGAGGGGCTGGGCGTTGGCGGTTTCCCGCGGCTGGCCATGGCTTTTGGCGGCCTGTATCCGCTGGCGGTGGGGGTGCTGCCCGTGGTTCCCACCATCTGGGGGCTGCCGCCGTGGCCCGCCGAACCGTTCGAGGCCGGCACGCTCGCCTCCTTCCTGGTGCTCGGTTTCCGCGAGGTGTTCCGGCGCGAGGACCGCGCCAACGCCATGCTGCGGCTGCTGGTCTCCCTGGCCGGCCTGGTTTATCTCTGTTGGACGCTCGGGTTCATCCCCCGCCTGTATTTCGCCGGCGGCTTCACCGGCGGCGACGGCCGCTGGCTGGTCCTCTTCCTGGTGGTGGTGACCAAGATCGGCGACGTCGGCGCCTATGCCGCCGGCATGTTGACCTCGCGCCGGGCCCGCGGCAACCACAAAATGGCGCCCCTGATCAGCCCCAAGAAAAGCTGGGAAGGGCTGGCCGGCGGCCTGGTCGTCAGCGTGGCGGCCGCGCTGGCGCTGGTCCTGGTCTGGCCCGAACGTTTTGCCCTCAACGGCATTGTCGTCCTGTCCCCGGCCACGGCGGTATTCTGGGGGTTCTTCTGCACGGTGCTGGGCTTTTGGGGCGATGTGGCGGAGTCCGCACTCAAGCGGGCCGCCAACGTCAAGAACTCGGGCATGGTCCCCGGGCTGGGCGGGGTGCTGGACGTGCTGGACAGCCTGACCCTGGTGGCGCCGTTTTTCTATGCCTACGTCTGCCTGGTCGCCAGCCGCTGAGCCGGGGGCGCACTGAGCGGGGGGGGGAATCGGGACCCGGTTCTTCCGAGCCGGGAACGTGGCGACCGCAGGGAGCGTGAGTGACCGGTCAAAGGCGGAAAACCGAAATTCATTTCTGCTTTTGTTCGACCCGTCACGTTGTTCCGGGCTCGGTAAATCCCTAACCTGAATTATTCATGAATTTGAACAGAATGACCTCGCAAAATCCCCAAACCACTATCATTTTGAATGTTCAATGTTTTCGGGTGCTGGGGACGGGTATATTCTCCGATTGCTTCCCGCTTGGCCACTGCGCTGTGGTCCGGCGGCCGGGACGCTGAATAGTGGTTTGGGACAGGGTGTCAGGCATCTATGGAACGTGGTGGCAAGGAAACACGGAAAGTGCCGGAGCGGTCCGGCGGGCGGCTGTTTGCCCTGCCGAACCCGTTCCGCTCGGCGCTGCCCCGCAAACTGACCGAGTCGCTGGTGGTCGGGCCGCTGGAAAAGCTCACCTGCCTGCACGATCTCAACCTGATTTACGCCGGCATCGACCGTGACGACCAAAGTGCCTTTCTGACCCGGACGCTGGAGGCGTTCAACATCTCCTTCGCGGTGAGCGAGGCGGATCTGGCCCGCATTCCGCGCGAGGGGCCGCTGCTGGTGGTGGCCAACCATCCGTTCGGCGCCATTGAAGGCGTCATCTTGGGGCGGCTGCTGCAGACGGTGCGGCCCGACTTCAAGCTGTTGGCCAATTACCTGCTCGAACGCATTCCCGAGATGCGGCCGTTCCTGATCGCCGTCGATCCCTTTGGCAACGCCACCCGGCGCAACCTGGGCCCGATGCGCGAGGCGGTGCGCTGGATGCGCCAGGGGCGGGCGCTGGGGATGTTCCCGGCGGGCGAGGTCGCCCACCTGCACCTGCTGCGCAACCGCGGGGTGACGGATCCGCCCTGGAACCTCAACGCGGCGCGCCTGGCGCGGCTGGCCGGGGCGCCGGTGCTGCCGGTCTTCTTCAGCGGGCAGAACAGCCTGCTGTTCCAGATGCTGGGGCTGATCCACCCCCGGCTGCGCACGGTCATGCTGCCCCGCGAACTGGTCAACAAGCAACAGCGCGAAATCCACATCGCCATCGGCAACCCGATTCCGGCCGCCAAGCTCGCCACGCTGGGCGGCGAGGCGGAGGCCACCGCCTACCTGCGCCTGCGCACCTTCCTGCTCCGGCACCGGGTCGACGCTGAACCGGCGCTGCGGAAACGGTTGCTGCGCTTTCTGCCGGCCCGCCGGCCGGGCCCGGTGCCGGCGCCGATTGCGGCGGGCGGCCCGCTCGAAGACCTCCGGCGCGAAGTCGCCGGCCTGCCGCCGGAACAGCTGCTGGACGAATGCGGCGGCATGCAGGTGATTTTCGCCGAGGCGGCCCAGATCCCCAAGCTGCTCCACGAAATCGGGCGGGAGCGCGAAATCACCTTCCGCCGGGCCGGTGAGGGCACCGGACAGGCGCTCGACCTGGACGCTTTCGACGCGACCTATCTGCATCTCTTCCTGTGGCACAAGGAGCGCCAGGAACTGGTCGGCGCCTACCGGCTGGGGCAGACCGACCGCATCCTACCCCGCCAGGGCCGGGCCGGCCTCTATACCAGCACCCTGTTCGATTATGAGACGGAGACTCTCGCCGAACTGGGGCCGGCCCTGGAAATGGGGCGGTCGTTCGTCCGGCCCGAATACCAGCGGAACTTCAACTCGCTGCTGCTGCTGTGGAAGGGGATCGGCCAATTCGTCCGGCGGCATCCGCGCTACCGTTACCTGTTCGGGCCGGTGAGCATCGCCAACGACTACCATTCCATTTCGCGCCAGCTGATGGTTGCCTTCCTCCGCCTCAATCATTTCCTGCCCGGCCTGGCCGGCCGGGTGCGGCCCCGCCGCCCCATGGACGCGGGCGGGGCGGACGGTTTCGACCCGGCCCGCCACCTGCACGGCATTTCCGGCCTGGACGAGGTCTCCCAGGTGGTGGCCGAGATCGAGCGCGACGGCAAGGGCATTCCGGTTCTGCTCCGCCAATACCTCAAGCTCGGCGGCAAGCTGCTCGGCTTCAATGTCGATCCCAAGTTCGGCAACGTTGTTGACGGCCTGATCCTGGTCGACCTGCTGGCCACTGACCGCCGGCTGATGGACAAGTACATGGGCCGTGACGGCGCCGCCGCCTTCCTCCGCCACTGGGCGGCCGCGCCGGCCGCCAACACCCCCCGGGGAGAAACGTCATGAACGGCAAATGCACGATTGGAGTGGACCTCGGGGGAACCAAGATCCTGGCCGTGGTGGTCGATCCCGCCGGCCGGATCCTGGGCCGCGCCAAGGGGGACACGCCGGCGGCGGAGGGGCTGGAGGCGATCACCCGGCGGATGCGAACCCTGGCCGATGAGGCGCTGAAGGCGGCCGGCCTGGGCTGGGACGCGGTGGGCGAGGTGGGGTGCGCCGTGCCGGCCTCGGTCGACCCCGCCACCGGGGTGGTGCTGCATGCGCCGGCGCTGAAATGGCGCAACCAGGCGGCGCGACCGGCCTTCGAGAAGGCCTTCGGCCGCAAGGTCTTCCTGGACAACGACGTCAACTGCGGTGTGCTGGCCGAGGCGCGGCTGGGCGCCGGCCGCGGCGCGGCCTGCCTGGCGGGGTATTTCGTCGGCACCGGCACCGGCGGCGGCATCGTCATCAACGGCCGCCTGCACCGGGGGCGCCGCGGCTGCGCCGGCGAGCTGGGGCACGAGATTGTGCTGCACCATGGCCGCCGCTGCGGCTGCGGCAAGCGCGGCTGCCTGGAGGCGTACTGCAGCAAGACCGCCTTCGCCCGCCGCCTGAACAAGCTGACCGGCAAGCTCGGCATGAAGAGCCTGATCACCGACGCCTTGGGCAAGGACAACACGGTCAAGAGCAAGGCCCTGGCCAAGGCGTATGGCGCCGGCGACCCGGTGGTCTGCCGGGTGGTCGACAAGGGCGCGGCCATGCTCGGCGTGGCCATCGCCAACCTGATGGCCATTTTGGCGCCCGACCGCATCGTGCTCGGCGGCGGGGTCATGGAGGCCTTCGGCGCCGAACTGCTGCCCAAGGTGCGCGCCAGCGCCGAACAGCACCTGTTCGGCCTCGGCCCCGCCGACCTCGACCTGCGCCTGTCGGAGCTGGGCGACGATGCCGTGCCCCTGGGCGCCGCCCTGCTGCCCGGCGAGGCGGCCGGAAAAAACTAGTGCCCCGTCACGCTTAAATCTTCACCACGTCGGCATCCCGTCACAATTCACCCCAATTCGTGCCTGCCGGCGGGGTTGTCGGCCACGGCGATCAGGTAATTTCCCGGATGGTTTTCAGGTTTTCCGACGGATACATTGCTGGCCAACCACCACCACTGAGTGGTCCCAATATCCGCCGCCTGTTTCCGCAACCCCAATTCCCATTCCCAGGCCCGCCATGGATATTCTTGACGAACTGAAAGCCGTGATCGCCAAGCTTGACCAGGAGGGCATTGACTACGCACTCTGCGGCGGCTTGGCGATGGCCGTCTACGATCTGCCTCGCGCCACCCTGGACATTGATCTGCTGATCCAGGTGGAGTCCCTGTTTCGCGCCAAACGCGCCCTGGAATCCCTGGGGTTCACGCTGAGCGGGGAACCGATGGCGTTTCACGGCGGCAAGATCCAAATCTATCGGTTGTGCAAGATTGAGCCTCAAACCGGCGAGGAACTGGTGCTTGATTTTTTGCTGGTGACCCCCGAGACCGCCGGCGCCTGGGAAACTCGGCGGGAGGTCGGGTGGGAGGGGCGGCCGCTGAAAGTGGTTTCCCCCCAAGGTCTGATCCTGTTGAAATCCTTCCGCCAAAGCGGCAAGGATCAGGACGACATTGAGCATTTAAGGAACATCGCCGATGAAGATTGACATGCGCCCGGAAGCCATTGGCCGCCGCCTCCGGCAAGTCCGGGACTTGCGGCGTCTCTGCCTGTCCCTGGCGCGGTCAGGTGCGGGGCGTGACATCGCCCGGAGATTCCCGGCCAATCCCGCCGTTCGGCGGACCGGGCGGGCGCTCGGCCGCTGACGCCGGCGCCAAAGCGGGGGAAAAAAACAGCGGCGGCGCGGGAATGCCGCGCCGCCGCTGGAACGGGAACTGGGGCTGAAACCGGGCCTCAGCCCTTCTTCATCGCCTCTTCAATGGCGACCGCCACGGCCACCGTGGCGCCGACCATCGGGTTGTTGCCCATGCCGATGAGCCCCATCATCTCGACGTGCGCGGGC
>JBAZJM010000171.1:0-9665 GCA_041651315.1 Lentisphaeria bacterium
ATCGGCAAAAACCCCGCGCTGTTTGCCTCCTTTCCCGCCGACGCCCAGGCGAAAATCCGCCAGGGCAAGGTCGCCCCGGGCTTCACCCGGCCGATGGTGGAGATGGCGCTGGGAGCCCCTGATCGCACCTACCGCCGGGAAAGCCCCGGACGGGTCACGGAACTGTGGGTGTATGTGGGGTTGGACCTGCCGCCCGGCGTGGTCCGCGAGCAGGACTGGGCGGTCGTCTACAGCGGCAGAAACGGCGAGCACCGGCGGGTCGTCCCCATGCCCCGGGTGCCGGCCAATTCCGGCCGGGAACGCGAGTACGACCGGATCCGGGTCGAGTTTGCCCCGGACGGCACGGTGACGTCCCTTGAGATTTTGCAGGAAAAATGACCGGCAACGCCCGTCGTAGTCCCATGAAAATGCGCGGAGGTACCGCCATGTCCGCCGCCCCACGCCACCGCCCTGCGGCCGCTCCTGATCTCCAGTTCACCACCGGCCTGCCCGGGCTTGACCGTACCCTGCTCGGCCTGCGGCCGGGGGACAACGTGGTCCTGCAGGTCAACGACCTGGCGGATTACCGGCCGCTGGTCACGCCGTTCATCGCCGCCGCCACCCGGGAAGGCAAGCCGCTGATTTATTTCCGCTTTGCCCGCCACCGCCCCCTGATCCCGACCGGCCACCCCGGGGTCCAGGTCCGCCACCTCCACCCCGAACGCGGCTTCGAGCGGTTCATCACCACCACCCTCGACCATATCGAGGTGGCGGGCCGCGGCGCCTGCTATGTGTTCGACTGCCTGTCCGAACTGGCCGTCGACTGGTACAGCGACCGCATGCTCGGCAATTTTTTCATGCTGGCCTGTCCGTTCCTCTACCGGCTGGACACCATCGCCTATTTCGCCCTGTTGCGCAACCACCATTCCCCGGTGGCCACCGACGCCATCACCAGCACCGCCCAGGTCGTGGTCGACATTCACCGGCACGAGGGACGTCGCTACATCCACCCGCTCAAGGTCGACCAGCGGCACTCCCCCACCCTGTACATGCCCCACCTGTGGGAAGGCGACGACTTCCGCCCGGTCACCGACAGCACCACCACCACCCGCATCCTGGCCGGCGACCCGCAAACCTGGCTCCAGTTCGCCATCCACCGCCCCGGCCCTTGGGCGGAAACCCTGCAGCGTGCCCGCGACCTGCTGGCCGGCCTGCCCGCCGGCCGGCGCCGCCTGCCGCCCGAGGCCCGCGCCTGCTACGAACGGCTGCTGCGCATGGCCGTCACCCGCGATGATCGCGTCCTCGCCCTCGCCCGCCGCCATTTCACCCTCCGGAATCTGGTCGACATCGTCCAGCGCATGATCGGCACCGGCCTGATCGGCGGCAAGTCCGTCGGCATGCTGCTGGCCCGCGCCATCCTCCGCCACGCCGAACCGCGGCGCTGGGACCGCCTGCTGGAAACCCACGACTCCTTCTTCATCGGCGCCGATGTCTTTTACACCTTCCTGGTCCAGAACGGCGGCTGGTGGCTGCGCCGGCGCCCCCGCGGCTGCACCCTCGACGACCTGGAGGCGCATGCCGCCCAGGCCGCCGAGAAAATGGCCGGCGGCGTGTTTCCCGAGGACATCCGCCACCAGTTCATGGAAATGTTGCGCTACTTCGGCCAGTCGCCGATCATCGTCCGCTCCAGCAGCCTGCTGGAGGACAACTACGGCAACGCCTTCTCCGGCAAGTACGAAAGCGTCTTTTGCGCCAACCAGGGAACCCCCGAACAGCGTCTGGAAGCGTTCATGAACGCCGTGCGCACCGTCTATGCCAGCACCCTCCGGCGCGAGGCGATCCACTACCGCGCCCGCCGCGGTCTGCTGGATTTGGACGAGCAGATGGCCCTGCTGGTCCAGCGCGTCTCCGGCGACCTGCGCGGCAACTGCTTCTTCCCCCACCTGGCGGGCGTTGGTTTCTCCTTTAATCCGTATGCCTGGAGCCCCGAGATCAACCCGCGCCAGGGGCTGCTCCGCCTGGTTTTTGGCCTGGGCACCCGCGCCGTGGACCGCACCGATGACGACTACACGCGCCTGATCTCCCTCAGCGCCCCCACCCGCCGGCCCGAACCGAACCGCGACGACGCCCGCCGCCACGACCAGCGCCGGGCGGACGTCCTCGACCTCGCCGCCAATGCCTTGGTGGCCAAGGAGCTGGACGAGGTGTTCCCCCTCCTGCCTCCCGCCGTGCGCGCCCGCCTCACCGCCTACGACGCCGACCTGGCCCGCCGCGTGGCCGAAAGCGGCGGCCGCTCCCCCGCCGCCCGCGCCGTCGTCCCCGACCTGGACGCCCTGCTCACCGCCGGCGAGTTCGTGCCCGCCCTGCGCGACCTGCTGCGCACCCTCGAGGACGCCTACCAGCACCCGGTGGACATTGAGTTCACGGCCAATCTCCAACCCGCCGGCGGACTGCGCATCAACCTCTTGCAATGCCGGCCGTTCCAGGTCCGGATCCAGGCTGCCGCCGCGGCGCCGCTCCTGCACCGGCCGCCCCCCGCGCGTGACATTCTCCTGGCCAGCCGCGGCCCGGTGATCGGGCAGGGACTGGCCAACGCCGTGGACCGGATCGTCTTCGTGGTGCCTGCGGAGTACGCACGCCTCGGCACCCAGGACCGCTACACCGTCGCCCGGCTGATTGGCGACATCACCCGCCACCGCCCGGGCCGCCACACGCCCCCGCCGTTTACCGTCCTGGTCGCGCCCGGCCGCTGGGGCACCCAGTCGCCGTCGCTCGGCGTGCCGGTCTCCTTCTCCGACATCAACCGCGCCCAGGTCCTGGTCGAACTGGCGGTCATGCATGCCGGCCTGGTTCCCGACATCTCCCTCGGCACCCATTTTTTCAACGACCTGGTCGAGATCAACATGCTCTATCTTGGCGTCTTTCCCGGCCGGGCCGGCAACCGTTACGCCGAAAACCGGTTGCTGGCCGCCCCAAACCGCCTTGCCAAGCTCGTGCCCGGCGCCAAACGCTGGGAAAAAGTGGTGCACGTGATCGAGGGCCGCGACCTCCGGCCCGGCAGCCTGTTCCTGCACGCCGACCCGGTGGCCCAGCGCGCCAGCCTCCATCTCGCCCCCGCCGGAAGCTGATGACTGGGCCATCGCCTCCGCGCATTCGTTCACTCCACGGAAACACTTATGCAGGCATCAATCAGCGGTACCCTCATTGACCCGGTTCGGCAAACGACATACGGGGCCCGGCTGACCCTCTCCGAGCACGGCACCATTGAAGCCATCGTGCCCGATGAAAACCCCGCCCCGGTTTACATTCTTCCCGGCTTTGTGGATGCCCATGTCCACCTTGAAAGCTCCATGCTGCCCCCCGCCGCTTTCGCCCGGGCCGCCGTCGTCCACGGCACGCTGGCCGCCGTCGCCGATCCGCACGAAATCGCGAACGTGCTCGGCGAAGAGGGCGTCGAGCTCATGCTATCTCTCGCCAAACAGACGCCTTTCATCTTCGGCTTTGGCATCCCGTCCTGTGTTCCCGCAACGCCCTTCGAGACTGCCGGCGCCGAAATCGGTCCCGCTGCCGTCGCCCGCCTCCTCGCTCTGCCGGGCATCACTCACCTTGCGGAAATGATGAATGTCCCCGGCGTCCTGGATAACGACCCCGCCGTGCTGGCCAAAATCGCCGCCGCACGCAACCTGGGCAAACCCATCGACGGACACGCCCCCGGCCTCACCGGCGACCGCCTCAAAGCCTATGCCGCCCAAGGCATCACCACCGACCACGAGAGCCTCACGTTCGACGAGGCCCGCGAAAAGATCCAGGCCGGCATCAAAATTCAGATCCGCTACGGTTCCGCCGCGAGACAGTTCGAGTCCTTCCTTCCCCTTTTGGCGCGCCACCCCGAGATGTGCATGTTCTGCAGCGATGACAAGCAACCGGACGATCTGGTGAAAGATCACATCAACCACATCGCCGCCGTCGCCTACCGCGACGGCGTTTCCCTGCATGCGATCATCCAGGCCGCCAGCGTCAATCCCGTCCGGCACTACAAACTGCCGCTCGGCCTGCTCCAAGTCGGCGACTCGGCTGACTTCATGCTGCTGAACGACCTCAGCACGTTCAAGCCGCACGAAGTCTGGCTGCGCGGCCGCTGCGTCGCCCGCGACGGCCAGTCGTTCCTGCCCGAGGGAACCCCGGTGGTGCGCAACCATTTCGGCGCCCGGATGATCCAAGCCTCGGCGTTGCGCCTTCCCGTGTCCGGGAACCCGCCCATCCGCATCATCGGCGTTCGCGACGGCCAACTCATAACCGACCACCTCACTGAAATGGCCGCCGTTTCCAACGGCTTTGCAGTGGCTGACACCGGCCGCGACATCATCAAGCTCGTCGTCTGCAACCGCTACACGCCCGCCCCGCCCGCCGTGGCTTTCGCCAAAGGCTTCGGGCTGAGGCGCGGCGCCATCGCCTCCAGCGTCGCCCACGACTCCCACCACATCATTGCCGCCGGCGTCACCGATGAAGCCATCGCCGCCGCCATCAACGACGTGGTTCTGTGCCAGGGCGGGCTCGCCGTGGCCGATAACCATCACAACGTGCTGGCCTCTCTCGCCCTTCCTCTCGCGGGCCTCATGTCCCTCGCGCCCCCCGAAGTCGTGGCGCGCGCCTATGCCGATTGCGACCGGCTCGCCAAAATTTTGGGTGCGCGCCTAAGCGCCCCCTTCATGACACTATCGCTCCTCGCCCTGCCCGTCATCCCGGATCTCAAGCTCACCGACCAAGGGCTTTTCGACGGCCGGACGTTCCGACATGTCCCCCTGTTCGTGAACGGAGCCTAGCCGGCGGCCACCGGTTTTCTCCGCCACCGCCGCAGCTCCGTGGGCGACGTTAAATCACTTGCCGGGGACGGGCGGCGGGGGAAGCGGCAGAACGTCCGCGGGGGCGGCGGCCGGAACCGGCATCACGGCACCGGGGACGGCCGCCACGGGCGCGGGCGGGAAGACCGGGTGGTCTTCCCAGCCGCCGCCGAGGGCGCCATAGAACTGGACGACCTGGGTCAGCTGGGCGAGCTGGGTCTGGGTGAGGCTGAGTGCCGCCGAGTAGAGTTGTTGCTGGGCGTCAATGATTTCAAAGTAGGAGGCTTTCTCCACCAAATACCGCTTGTTGGCCACGTCAACGGCTTTCTCCAAGGACTTCACCGTCTGTTCCTGGAAGGCACGCTGTTCGGCATACGTATCCTTGGCGACCAGGGCATCGGCCACCTCCTTGAAGGCGGTGAGCACTTTCTGCTGGTACTGCAGGCGCGCCTCATTGCGGGCGGCAATGGCCTGTTTTCGTTTCGCCCACAGCAGGCCGCCATTGAAGAGGGGGGCGGTGACCACACCGCCAATGCTGGCGACACCAGTGGCATCACCGCCAAAGGCGCTGAGCTTCTGGTTGACGCTGCCGCCGAGGCCGGTAAGGCTGAACTGCGGCAGCAGATTGGCGGTGGCCACCCCGATCTGGGCGTTGGCGGCACGCAGGTTCTGCTCGGCCTGGCGGATGTCCGGCCGGCGCTCCAGCAGGGAGGACGGCAAGCCGGCGGGAATGTCCGCCAGCTTCTGCTCCAGCATGGGCTGGCCGCGCGCCACCGGCCCCGGATGGCGGCCGACCAGCAGGCAGATCAGGTTTTCCTGGAGCGCAATCTGGCGGGTGAACTTGGGGAGGTCCGCCTGCACCTGGGTCAGGGCAGCGGCGGCGCGGGAGGTGTCGAGGGTGGAGGCGACGCCGCCCCGCAACTGCTCCTCGAACATCTTCAGGCTGCCGCGGAACGAGACGGTCATCTGCTGGGCAATGGCCAGGTCGCGGTCCAGCGCCAGCAACTCAAAATAGGCCTGGGCAAGCTCACCGACCAGGATGACCATGACATCGCGGCGCCCTTCATCCGAAGCCAGGTAGAGGGCGACATCGGCCTCGTTTTGGCGGCGGATGCCGCCCCAGACATCCAGCACCCAGGCGGCGTTGAGGGCGCCGATGGCGGAGTTGCTGGTCACGTTTTTATTGGCACTCACGGGATTGCCGAGCTCCGCGTTGTAGCCGCGGAAACCGCCATACTCGCCGTTCAGCGTCGGAAAGAACCCCGCCCGCGCCTGCGCGGCGACGGCCCGGGCCTGGTCGACGCGGCTGATGGCGATGCGGACATCATAGTTGTTGGCTAGGGCCTCCGCGATCAGCGCCTGCAGCTGGGGATCGCGATAGACGTCACGCCAAGCCAATTCCGGCGCCTGGGCGGCGGTGGCGGCCGCGGCGGGCGGCTGGCCGCGGAACTCTGCCGGGGCCTGCACATCGGGCCGCCGGTAATTGGGTCCCACGGCCCGGCAGCCGGACAGCAACACCGGAACGACGGCGGCAACCACCGCCAGCCAGCAACCGAATCTCAACCGGACACACATGTCACTTCCCCTTTTCCACCACCGGCACCGCTGCCGGGACCGCTTCCGAACTTGCCGCCGCCACCGTCGCTTCATGCTTGGCGCCGCTGATCCTGCTGATCAGATAGAACAGCGCCGGAATGATGAAGATGGCGATGCCGGTGGCCGCCAGCATGCCGCCGATCACCGCAATGCCCATGACCTGGCGGGAAATGGCGCCCGCGCCGCTGGCCAGAGCCAGTGGCACGCAGCCGAGGACAAAGGCGAAGGACGTCATGAGGATCGGCCGCAGGCGGACACGGGCGGCATCCAGGGCGGCGTCCATCAGCGGCAGCCCCTCCTCAAACTTCATCTTGGCGAACTCGACGATCAGGATGGCGTTTTTCGCGGACAAGCCGATCAGCATGACGAAACCGATCTGGGCAAAGATGTTGCACTGCTGCCCCATGTACCACAAGCCGGCAAAGGCGCCCATGACCGCGATCGGAGTGCAGAGCAGGACGCTGAACGGCAGCGACCAGCTTTCATAGAGCGCGGCCAGGATGAGGAACACGCACAGCAGCGAGAAGGCGAAGACCACCCATGCCGGCACGCCCTGCCGGGCCTGCTGCTCCTGGTATGACATGCCGATGTAATCAAACCCCATTTCCCGGGGCATGGTTTGGGCAAACACCTCTTCCAGCGCCGCCGTGGCCTGGTCGGAACTGTAGCCGGGGGCGGCCGACCCGTTGATCTGGGCGCTGCGGTAGAGGTTGTAGCGCATGGTGAATTCCGGGCCGTACGAGGCCTGGTTGCTGGTCAACGCCGACAGCGGCACCATGTCGCCCGCCCGGTTCTTAATGTGGAAGCGGCCGAGGGCGGTGGTGTCGGTCCGGAACTCGCCCTCCGCCTGAACGTAGACCTGCCACTGCCGGCCGAAGCGGTTGAAGTAATTGATGAAGGCACCGCCCATGAAGCACTGGAGGGTCTGGTAAACGTCCTTGAGGACCACGCCCTGCTTGAGCACCTTGTCGCGGTCCACCTTCACAAACTGCTGGGGCACGGCGGGCCGGAACATGGTGCTGATGCCGGTGATTTCCGGGCGTTTCTTCAATTCGGCCAGGAACTTGTTGACGTTCTGTTCCAGGAAGGCCACATCCTTGCCGGCACGGTCCTCCAGCACGAAGGTGAAGCCGCCGGCCGTGCCGATGCCGGGAATGGCCGGCGGGGAGAAGGCAAACCCGATGGCACCGGGCAACTGGGTGCCGAGCTCCTTGCTCAGCCGGGCCTTGATCACCTCGTATTTCAGCTCGGGCGTCTTCCTCTTGGCCCAGTCCTCCAGCGAAATAAAGAAGAAGCCGCTGTAGGTGTTCTGCACCTGGCTGAGCATGCTGTAACCGACCACCGAGGTGCAATATTTGACGCCCGGGGTTTTCATGATGATCGCCTCGGCCTGGCGCATGACCTCGTCAGTCCGCTGCAGAGACGAGGCGTCGGGGAGCTGCACGGCGGCAAAGGCGTAACCGTTGTCCTCTTCGGGCAGGAAGCCGGTGGGCACGCGCTTGCCCAAAAAACCGGTGACCGTCATGGAAGCGGCGAGCAGGATCAGGGCGAGCAGGCCCTTGCGCGCCAGCAGGCGGCAGGAACTGACATAGCCGTCGGTGGCGACGCCGAACACTTTGTTGAACCCCTTGAAGAACCAGCCGAGCGGCCCGCGCGCTTCCCGGCGCGGCCGCAGCAGCAGCGCGGACAAGGCCGGGCTCAGGGTCAGGGCGTTGAACGCCGAAATGATCACCGAGATGGCGATGGTGACGGCGAACTGCTGGTACAGCCGGCCGGTGATGCCGGGAATGAAGGCGGTCGGGACGAACACCGCCGCCAGGATGACGGCAATGGCGACCACCGGGCCGGACACTTCTTCCATCGCCTTCAGGGTGGCGGCCTTGGGCGACAGCCCCTTCTCAATGTGATGCTCCACCGCCTCGACCACCACGATGGCGTCATCCACCACCAGGCCGATGGCCAGCACCAGGCCGAACAGCGACATGGTGTTGACGGAGAACCCGAAGACCGGGAAAAAGACAAAGGTGCCGACCAGCGACACCGGCACGGCCATCAACGGAATCAGGGTGGCGCGCCAGCCCTGCAGGAACAGGAACACCACGATGATGACCAAGAACAGGGCCTCCCACAGGGTCTGGACAATTTCCTTGATGCCTTCGGTGACCGCCAGAGTGGTGTCGAGAGCCAGGGCAACCTCCAAGTCAGGCGGAAACTGCGCCTGCAACTCCTTCATTTTGGCCTTCACCCCTTTGGCCGCGGCAATGGCATTGGTGCCGGGCAGCTGGTAGATGGCCAGCACCGCCGACGGCTTGCCCCGGATCTCTCCCGCCGCCTGGTCGTTGAAACGGCCGACAATGTTGTACACCTGCGCCCCCAGTTCGATGCGCGCCACATCCTTGAGGCGGACCATGGCGCCGTTGGGGTCGGCGCGGATGACGATCTGGCCGAATTCCTCCTCCGACTGCAAGCGCCCCTGGGCCCGGACCGCATAGGTGAATTCCTGCCCTTGGGGTACGGGGTCGCCGCCAATTTGGCCGGCGGGATTCACGTTGTTTTGGCTCTGCACCGCACCGACAATCTCCGGAATGGTGATGCCAAGCTTGGAAAGCCGGTCCGGATTGACCCAAAACCGCATGGCGTACTGGCCGGCACCAAACACGGTGATGCTGGCGATCCCCTTGACGCGGGTCAGCTGGTCGTTGAGGTTGATATAGGCATAGTTGGCCAGAAAGGTGCTGTCATACGTGCCCTTGGGCGAATACAGGGCATACAGCAACAACGGGGACGAGGTCGATTTTTGCACCGTGACCCCGTAGTTGCGCACGTCGGACGGAATCTGCGACTCCGCCTGGGATTCACGCATCTGGGTCAGGATCTGGTCGGTGTTCGGGTCGGTCTTGAGGTCAAAATTCACGGTCAGCATCATCTGGCCGTTGTTGGCGTTGAGCGAGTACATGTAATTCATGTTGTCCACGCCCGACATCTGCTGCTCGATGGGCGTGGCCACGGACTGCTCGACCGTCAGGGCGTCGGCGCCGGTGTAGGTGGTCTTCACCTGGATTTCGGGCGGCACGATGTTGGGAAACTGGGCCACCGGCAGGCCGGACATGGCGACAAAGCCCAAAATCACCAGGAACAGGGAAATGACAATGGCGACAACCGGGCGGTTGATGAAGAACTTGGACATGTCACTTGGCCTCCGGCGCAGATGAGGGCTGACCGGCGGCTGCGGCCGGTTCCGGGGCCACC
>JBAZJM010000172.1:0-9599 GCA_041651315.1 Lentisphaeria bacterium
GTGCCCTGGCCGACAGCTTCGGCTGCCCGCTGCCCCTGTTGTCGGCCACCCCGGGTAGATGACTGTTTTCGCTGCCCGTTCCGGTTGTGCCGCCATGATGTTTTGAGTATATTGTTTACAAAAGTGGGAGTTGCAAACAATGAATACCGTGACCCTGTCTATGCGGTTGCCGGAAAGCGACGTCAAGCGGTTTGAATCTTTGGCGAACGAGCTGGGGACATTGCGCCCAGCCTTTCTGCGGCAGGCACTTAAACGCGGGGTCGACGACCTCATGTTCGAGCGGGCCTGTCACGTCTATCGGAACGGCGAGGCAACCCTGGCGCGGGCGGCCGAGATCGCGGGCCTGTCCCTGCCCGAGATGATGGCCAAACTGCGGGATGCCGGCCTGGAGTTGAACTACGGCGTCGCCGAACTGCAGCGGGATCTGCAATCATGATCGTGGTTGCCGATGCCAGTCCGTTGATCTTTTTGGGCAAACTCCGCCAATTCGACCTATTGCACCGCGTGCTGGGGCCGGATGTCCGGGTGCCGCGGGCCGTTTACCATGAGCTTCTGGTTCCGGCCGTTGAACCCGCGGAGCGCCAGATTTTGGAAACGTTCCTCGGCCGGTGCCGGATTGAGGCAGTACCCCATCCCGGTTCTTTTGCCAAGGCAATGAGTGCCGCCGACAATGCCGTGTTGACGCTGGCAGTGCGCAGCAAGGCGGATCTTCTGCTCTGCGATGAACGCATCACACGGACGATGGCCGAAGCGGAAGGAATCCGGCCGCTCGGCACCCTTGGCGTGTTGTTGCGGGCCATGCGTCAAAACATTCTTCCGGCCGATGAGACCCGGCGCCTGGTTGATCGGCTCGTGAGCGTCCATAACTTCCGCATCAGCATAGAAGTCTACCAGGCGGCGCTCGCCGAAATCAGCCGCGGCGGCGCAGGCGGTCCAGGGCGACGGCGGTGATGATGATGGCGCCGGTGACGATTTCCTGGACCCAGTTGGGCAGGCCGACCTTGGTGCAGCCGTTGGCGACCACGGTCATGATCAAGGCGCCGATCAGGGTGCCCGGCACCGAGCCCTGGCCGCCGGCCAGGCTGGCGCCGCCAATCACCACCGCGGCGATGACATCGAGTTCCAGGCCGGCGGCGGTGGTGGGATCGCCCACGGTCAGGTAGGAGAACTGGAGCACCCCGGCAAGCCCGGCGAAAAGCCCGCCGACGGTATAGATCAGCCGCTTGGTCCGGTCAAGGTTGACGCCGCACAGGCGGGCCGCCTGTTCGTTGGAGCCGATGGCGAAGACATGGCGGCCGAAGCGGGTGTGGCGCAGCAGCAGCGCCACCAGCACGGCCAGCACGAGCAGCAGCCACACCCCGGGGGGCACCAGCAGCCAGCGCTGGCCGGGGTCAAGGCTTTTGAGCAGGCCGTTGAGCCAGCTGTCGGGCGCGGTCACCATGGTCTCGCCGGCCAGCCCCTTGGCCAGGCCGCGGTAGGCGCCCCAGGCGCCCAGGGTGACGATGAAGGGGGCCAGTTGCAGGCGGGTCACCAGCGTCCCGGTCACCCAACCGCAGGCCGCCCCCGCCGCCACGCCGCCCGCCGCCGCCAGCACCGGCGGGGCCTGGTGGTTGAGCAGCAGCGCGATCACCACCGTGCACAGGGCGATGGTGGAGCCCACGGACAGGTCGATGCCGCCCGCAATGATGATCAGCGTCATGCCCAGGGCGGCGGTGCCGACCACCGCGCTCTGCAGCAGCATGACCTCGATGTTCGTCCAGTCCAAAAAGGTGCCGGGGCGCAACAGCGCGAACAGGCCAAAGACAAAGGCCAGGCCGAACAGCGGCCCGAGGCGCGCCAGCAGGCGGCGCCCGCGGGCGCCACAACGGCGGGCCGCAGGCGGCGCGGCGGCGGTTTCAACGGCATCGCTCATTCCAGCTCTCCCGTGCCGGTGGCTTCCAGCATGATCCGGTGTTCGTCCAGTTCGGCGATCGGGCGCGCCGGCCCCAGCCGGCCCTTGCACATCACGGCGATGCGATCACATATTCCCAGCAATTCCGGCAGATAGCTGCTGGCCATCAGCACCGCCTTGCCCTGGGCGGCAAGCTGGTCGATGACGCGGTAGATCTGCGCCTTGGCGCCGACGTCAATGCCGCGGGTCGGCTCGTCCAGCAGCAGCACGTCCACCCCGTGATGCAGCAGGCGGGCGACCGCCACCTTCTGCTGGTTGCCGCCGGAGAGGTCGCCGACCGGCTGCCAGGGGGACCGGCAACGAATGTCCAGCGCCCGGCTCCAGGCTTCGCTGACCAGCGCCTGCCCGCGGGGGGAAACCAGCGGCGGGAGCTTGGACAGGGTCAGGTTGTCAGCCACGCTGAGCGACAGCGCCAGCCCTTCGCGTTTGCGGTCTTCGCTGAGCAGCCCCATGCCCTGGGCCAGCCGTCGGGCCGGCGAGGCCGGCCCGGCATAGGCCCCCAGGCGGAGCTGGCCGCCGCGGACCGCGCGCAACCCGAACAGCGTCTCCAGCAGTTCCGTGCGCCCGGAACCGACCAGGCCGGCGAGCCCGAGCACCTCGCCCCGGCGCAAGGCCAGGGAGGCCGCCAGGGGCTTGCCGGCCCCCGCCAGACCACGGGTTTCCAAGATCACCTCGCCGGGCTGCCGCGGCGACCGGGGATACAGGTCGTCCACCGTCCGCCCCACCATCAGGGAGACGAGCTTGGCCGGAGTGGTTCCGGCGGTGGGGCCGCCGCCGACACTGGCCCCGTCGCGGAGCACGGCATAACGGTCGGAAACCGCCATCACCTCCTCCAGAAAATGGGAGATATAGATGATCGCCTGTCCCTGCTCCTTGAGCCGGCGGATCAGGGCAAAGAGCGGCGCGATCTCGTGGCGGGTCAGGCTGCTGGTCGGCTCGTCGAGCACCAGCACCCGGCAGCCGGCGGCGACCGCCCGCGCGATCTCCACCAGCTGCTGCTCGGCGATCGGCAACTGCCCCACCGGCGTGTCCGGCAAAATGTCCGGACGCCCGAGCCGGGCCATGGCCGCGGTCGCGGTTTCGCGGCCGCGGCGACGGTCCAGGAAGGGGCCGCGCACCGGTTCCACCCCCAGCAGCAGATTTTCCTGCACCGTCAGATGGGGGGCCAGCGACAGCTCCTGATACACCATGCACACGCCGGCGCGCCGGGCGTCCAAGGGATGCCGCGGCCGGTACGGCGCGCCGTCCAGCCACATCTGTCCCGCATCGGCCGGATGCGCCCCCGACAGCACCTTCATCAGGGTGCTCTTGCCGGCCCCGTTCTCGCCAACCAGCGCCAGCACCTCGCCGGCGCGCGCCTCAAAGTCAACCCCGGCCAGCGCCGTGGTGGCCCCGAACGCCTTGCGGATGCCCTCCATCCGCAGACGCGGCGGTGAGGCGGCGACACCAGGTTTGGTTTCGGGGGTCGACATTCTTCTCATTCGCGCATGGACTGCTTCGCCCACGAAAGAGGGCGGGATGGTGGTTCGGGCACGGGCAAAGGCACGGGCACGGAATGAAGTATGACATCCCATGTAACGGCTACGATTTGGAATAAACAGCCTCAGCCTAATGAGGGATGCCCAGCAGCTTGCGGATCGGCGGCGTGTCCAAGTTTTCGCGGTCCACCAGCAGCACGCCGGTGTCGACCGCCGGCGGCACCGCCTCGCCCTTGAGCCGGCGGACCAGGGTCTTGACCCCTTCATACCCCATGCGGGCCGGATCCTGCGCCACCAGCGCCTGAATCTCCCCCTTGTCCAGGGCATCAACCAGTTGCGGCGAGGTGTCGAAGCCGACAAACTTGACCTTGCCCGCCCGATTAATCTGGCGCAGCGCCAGCAGCATGCCGAAGGTCGAGGATTCGTTGGGGCAGAAAATGCCATCGGCCTCGCGAATCTGGTCCAGCATCTCCATGGCCGCGCCCTTGGCGTCGCCGGCGGTGGCGCCGGCGTAGCGGTTGTCCACGGTCACCGTGATGCCGGGATGCCGGGCCAGGGCCTCCAGAAAGCCGGCCTCGCGCTCCATGGTGCTGGCCGAGCCCTCCTGGTAACGCAGCAGCACCACCCGGCCCTTGCCGTCCAGCAGCTTGGCCAGCCGCTCCCCGCCCAGCACGCCGCCCTGCCGGTTGTTGGTGGCCACCAGGGAGACGAAATCCTTGCCGGCCTCCCCTTTGAGCGCCGAGTCGAAGATCACCACCGGAATTCCCCGCGCCATGGCGGCGGCCACCGGCCGGCGCAGCGCGCTGTCGTCCAGCGGCGCCAGCACAATTCCGGACACCCCCTCGGACACAAACTGCTCGACCATCGCGATCTGCTGGGCGCGGTCGTTCTCCTTGACCGGCCCTTTCCACACCACTTCCACCCCAAGCTCCTGCGCCGCCTGCCGGGCGCCGGCCTCAACACTCTTCCAAAACACATGCGTCGTCCCCTTGGGAATCACCGCCAGGCGCCACGCCGGCTTGGCCGCCGGCATCGGCGCCCCCCCGCCCGTTGCGGAGTCCGCCGGCTTGCCGCAGCCGGCCAACCAGGCAACGGCCATCAACGCGGCCGTGGCCGGAAGCTTGAACAGGTTGGTCATGACACGTCTCCTTGCCCCCATGCTGTTGTCCAAAAAATCCGGCGCGCCGCGCCGCACGGACTGGAATATGCCGCCGCTCCTGGGGTTGTCAAAAAAGCGGCGGATGAATGCTAGAGTATCGGTGAGGTTGCCATGAACACACGCACTGCCGTTCGCGCCTGGCTGTTTCTCGCCGCCCTGCTGATGCTCCCTGCCGCCCCGCAGGCACTGGCGGCTGCCCCGGCGTCCCCGGAAAACGGGGTGGGCCCGGGCGCAGCCGCGCCCGGTGCCGCCCTCTTCCCGCCGGAGTATGCCAAGAAACGGCCGCGCCCGGCCGACCTGAACTTTTTCCGGGTCAAGGACGACCTCCAGGCGCACGTCAACCGCCTGCCCGCCGGCCTGAAAAGCGGAGAAAAGAAGCGGATTGAGATCCTCAGCACGGTGCGCGCCTACCTGGTCAAACTGATGAAGTTCATCCCCTATGACGGCACCAAGGCCGGGGTCCGCTTGGACAACGGCAAGGTATTCAAGGCCAGCGTGATGGGCAATGAGGAGGAACTGGTGCTCCGCCCCAGGCGCGGCAAGTCGAAGATCGTGCGCTGGGAAGAGCTGCCGCCAAGCCAGTACGCCGTCATGCTGGAGTATTACGGCCGCTACCGGCTGGAACATGAAGCCTCCGGCAAGCCGGGTGCCGCCAACCTCAAAAGCCGCCAGCAGGAGGCGGCCTGGGACTGGTTCCGCGCCGCCCTGCTCAGCGACTGGTACGGCAGCGCCGCCGAGGCCCGGCGCCTGGGGCGTGCCGCCCTCGATCTCGACCACGGGCTCAAGCCCCAGGCGGAGGCGCTGCTGCCGTGGATTCTGCAGCCGGCGCCCGAGGATACGACGCCGGAGCTGCAACCGGCGGCCAAAGCCCGGGAATGACCCGGCCACAGGCGGCGCAGTGGCCGTCGGCGCGCAGCGCGGTTTCCTGCACCACATACCCGACCCGGCGGATCACCACCCGACCGCAACCGGGGCAATAGGTGTGTTCGGCGGGATGCCCCGGCACGTTGCCGATGTAGACGAAGCGCAGGCCGCATTCCAAGGCGATCCGCCGGGCCAGTTCCAGGCGCCGCACCGGGGTCGGCGGCAGGTTGCGCAGCCGGAAGGCCGGCATGAAACGGGTGAAGTGCAGCGGCGTGTCGGCCCCCAAGTTGTCCCGGATCCACCGGCACATCCGCCGGAGGTCTTCCGGATCGTCGTTGGCGCCGGGAATGACCAGGGTGGTGATTTCGAGCCAGACTCCGGCCGCATGGATCTGCCGGAGGGTGTTCAAGACCGGGTCCAATTCCGCCAGCGCCCCGTACTTGCGGTAGAAGTCGCGGGTGAACCCCTTGAGGTCGACGTTCACCGCGTCCAGCAGCGGCAGCAACTCCTGGAGCGGCTCCGGATTGATATAACCGCAGGTGTGCATGCCGGTGCGCAACCCCGCCGCCCGGGCCGCCCGCGCCGTGTCCCGCATGTATTCAAAGAAAATGGCCGGCTCGGTGTAGGTGAAGACCACAAACGGACAGCCGGCGGCCATGGCCCGGCCGGGAATGGCGGCCGGCAGTACGGTTTCCGGCGCCGGCGCCTCCTCGGGGATGCTTTGGGAAATTTCCCAGTTCTGGCAGAACTTGCAGCGCATGTTGCAGCCGGGCAGGCCGATCGAATAGGCCGCGGCCCCGGGCCAGACATGGAAGAACGGCTTCTTCTCGATGGGATCCACATGCAGCGCCACCGGATTGCCGTAGTCCAGCGTCATCAGCTTGCCGCCGCGGTTGATGCGGACTCCGCACACGCCGCGTTCGCCATCCGCCAGGTTGCAGCGGCGGGGACACAGGCGGCAGCCGGCCCGGCCATCCGGGAGCGCCTCCCACCAGGAGGCCGGCCAGCCGGCAGCCGCGGCGTCCGCGCCGGCACAGACCGGCCACGCACCGGACACCGCCGCCAGCACGGCGGCGAACACGATCCGGAAAACCGTCGTCATGGGACTTCGCCTGGCTCCTGCCTTCAGGGTAATGCGGAACGAGGATTTTGTCAACCCCTAAGACAGCCTGAAGACTGGATTCGAACACGGGGTGCAGGTTGTTTGAGTTCACGCTTTAGCGTGTCTGCCTTTGGCATAAGTACGGATTTGGGGGCATCTTCGTCCCGGAGGGACTGAATGAAAATAGACAGGGGGCTGAAGCCCCTGTTCGGAAAAATGAAACGATGGCGTGCCGTAGGTGCGCCGCGATTCGCCGCGTACCTGACGGCACGCGAAACGGGGGGGGCGGGCAAACAGGGGCTGAAGCCCCTGCCTATTTCCGCCCCGTCCCGCTGGGACGGGAATACCGCCCCCTTGTGAGTTTTTTCCCTACGCCGACAGGCGCCTTGGAGTGCCGGCGGGTCCCCACGCCGCCCTCCTATCGGCCGGCTGCGACGGCCGCTCCCCAAAGCCCCAGCATCCGAGCCGCGCACGTCAGTAAGCGGTCATTCATGCCAGGGCGGCGTCGAAGCCGCCGACACTACGAAGGAGGCTGCCGCCTCAAAATACCCCAGCCTTGGCCATCTTGGCTGCCTTCATGAACAATCGTGGTCAGCGGGCCACCGGCACCTGGACCAGGCCGGCGCCGCCGCGTTCCGGCGGCAGGTCGAGGGGCTTGGCGTTCTGCTTCACCCAGGCGGCAGCGCCGGCGGCATTGGTTGCACCACTGGAAATGCCGCTGGCCAGCACGCCGGAGGTGATGGCGGCCGCCTGCGAGGTGCCGTCTCCCACCACCAGCAAATCCGCGCCATAGGCGGACGCGATGCCAACGGCCGGCGCGGTGACCGTCAGACCGCTGCCCGAATTGGAAAAATAGGCCTGCTGCAAATCCGCGTCCACGCCGCCGACGGAAACGACGGTGCTGATCGCCGCCGGAAACACCAGTTGGTTGGCTGTCTGATCATTGCCGGCAGAGCCGACCACGACCGCCCCCTGGCTCTCGGCGTAGGCAACGGCATCCCGCACCGCCTGCGAATCACCGTACGTGCCGAGGCTGATGTTGATGACCTGCGCGCCGGCGTCCGCCGCCTGCACAATTCCCGCCGCAAGCGTGAAGGTGTCGCCGGTGCCGTCGGCACCGGCCACCCGGACGTCGAGAAGGGTGCTGGCCGGCGACACCCCCGGGGCCTGCGGGTCCTGTCCCGCAATCAGCCCGGCCATGGCCGTGCCATGCCCGTTGAACGGCAGGCCGTCATCCACCAGATCCAGGTGCACAACCTGGCCGGCATCCAAAGTCGGGTGGTCGGCCACGCCGGTGTCGACCACCGCCACGATCACGCCGCTGCCCCAGTCGTCGCGCTTCCCGGCCGCGCCGATGGCTTCGAGAAAACGGGTGCTGTCGTACGGAACGGTGCCCACCCCCGCGGGACGGTTCTCCCGCTGCAGGAATTCGGGGATGCCAACCAAGTAATTCGCGCCGGCCCCCCGCCAGCCGCCGGAGGTTTCCTCAAGCGCGTCGCGCAACTGTTCCAAACGGTCGTAGCCAACCCGGAGGGCGGACAGCGCATCAATCCGCCCCAAATCCCGCAAACCGTGACGGCCGGCGCGGCTCAAAAACTCGCGCAGCGCCCCGGACGAGTGGAACGTGATGACACATTGGTGCGCCAGCGCGCCGCCATCCGACAGGCGCTCGCGAAGCCGGTTCAGCAGGCGGTCATCCGTGCCGGAGGATGCGGCACGCCACGGGGCTCCGTGCCGGCCGGCCGGCAGCGTCCGCGCCGCCACGGCGGGGGTCGCCGTGAAAGAGGAATCCGGCCGCCCCGATTCCCGGCGGCTGGCCTCCCAAATCAGCAGCCCCCCCGCCAGCATGATCCCGACCCATGGCACCCATCGTTTCATCTTGCCGCCGTCCTGCCTGTCCCCCACTGCTTCGGCAGATACTATAACGGATGCCCGGCGGCGGGAGGCTTGACGCCCCGGCAGAACGTTTTCGCGAAAGCCCCCCCGGGACCCCGGCCGCCCCTTCCGGCCGCCCCCTTTAAATATCAATCGATTAGAACCAAAAATCTGCCACTAATTTGCTTTTCTAATCGATTAGAGTATAGTGCCTGTCAGATCACCTAACAACAGGCGCCAGAACCCATGGTCTCCATTGCGGACATCGCCGAAGCGGTCGGACTCTCCACCGGCACCGTCTCCCAAATTTTGGGACGGCACGACGCGCGCTACAGCGAACGCACCCGCCTGCGTGTCCAGGAGGCCGCCAAGCGCCTGGGTTACCGCCCCAACGCCATGGCCAAAGCCTTGGAATGCGGCCGCTCCAACGCCGTGGGCATCATGTTCGCCGACCTCAACGGCTCCCTGGCCAACGACATTTTGACCAGCGCCCTGCCCGTGCTGGAGGCCGCCGGCTACCACGCCCTGATCGGCGTCAACCTGTGGAGCCCGGAACGGGAGGAACAGGAACTCGAGACCTTTCTGGAACGGCGCTTGGAAGGCATTTTGGCCCTGCCCCTGGACGGCCAGCCGGAACACTACCGCACCATCCAGCAGGCCGGGGTGCCGCTGGTGTTCATGTGCGACTGGCTCGACGGCATCCCCGCCGACACGGTGGCGCTGGACGGCCACGCCGCCGCCGCCGCTCTCACGGAACATTTGCTGGCCCAGGGGCACCGGCGGATCGCCCTGGTGAGCAACGACAACCGCTCCGAGCAGCTGCACACCCGCTATGCCGGGTATCGGGCCGCCCTGACGGCGGCGGGCCTGGCGCCGGACCCGACGTTGGAACGGATGGTGGATCCCGCCGACCCCCAGTCATTGGAAAAGCTGATCCTCGGCCTGGTGCGCCATCCCCGGCCGCCCAGCGCCCTGTTGTTCGCCGTCGAGGCCGTCGCCTGGCAGGCCATGGAAATCCTTTGCGATGTGCCGGCCGCCCGGCGCCCCGTGGTGGCGGCAGTGGGCGGCCTGCCAATGTCGAACCACCGGCTGATCTCGCTGACCACCGTCCAGGAACCGCTGGCGAAGATCGGCCGCCTGGCCGCGGAGCGGCTGCTGATGCGCGTCACT
>JBAZJM010000173.1:0-9595 GCA_041651315.1 Lentisphaeria bacterium
GGCGGTGGCCGGAAGGGGGGAGGGGGACGACACGAACGGGTGTTCGGCCGGTGGCCAGACCGCCCCGTCTTTCGACTGCCATCGACTGCAACCGGCCGCGGTCGATGGCGGCCGACTGGGGGGCGAGCTCCGAAATTCGGCTGCCTTCCGACCCCCTGGCGGTATGTTATCCGGATGTCACAGCCCGCCCCCCAAATAACGCCTGTTTCCGCCGCCCGGCCGCGGGTGGCGGCCGTCCGGTGCCCCGATTACCGCGAACCGGAAGTCGACCGCGCGGTGCGCGCGGCCCTGGCGCTGCTGGGCGGCCTGGCCGCCCACCTCCGGCCCGGCCAGACCGTGTTGCTCAAGCCCAACCTGCTCAGTGCCCGGCCGCCGGAACAGGCGGTGACCACCCACCCCGCGGTGGTGGCCGCCCTGGTCCGGCTCTGTTGGGAAGCCGGCGCCGCCCGGGTGTGGATCGGGGACAGCCCGGCCGGCAACCACCCGGAAGGCGTCCTGTGGGAAAAAACCGGCATGGCCGCGGTTGCCGCCGCCACCGGCGCCGAACTGAAGTCGTTTCACGGCCCCCTGCGCACCCGCCCCTGTGCCGGGATCGACCTGCCGTCGCCGGCCTGGCTGGACGAGGTGGATCTGCTGGTCAGTGTGCCCAAGCTCAAAACCCATGGCCTGACCCTGCTCACCGGGGCGGTCAAAAATCTTTACGGCCTGGTGGCCGGCCAGGCCAAGGCCAACTTTCACGGCCATTTCCCCACGCCGCTGGCCATGAGCACGTTCCTGGCCGAACTGTACGGCGTCTTCAAGCCGGGGCTGGCCGTCATGGACGCCGTGGTGGCCATGGAGGGGGAGGGGCCCGCCAACGGCCGCCCGAAGCCGCTCGGCCTGATCCTGGCCGGCACCGACGGGGTGGCGGTGGACGCGGCGGCGGCCGGCGTCCTTGGCCTGACGCCGGAGCAGATTCCCCTGCTGCGCGTGGCGGCGGCCCGCGGTTTCGGACGGACGGACGGCTTCGAACGGGTCGGCGATGGTGTGGCTGTGCTGGCTGCCGCCCGGATGCGGCCGTCTCTCGGCCGGTTGCTGCAATGCATTCCCGAGCCGCTCTTCAAGCTGGTCACCCGCCTGGTGCGCTGCCGTCCCCGCATCAACCGCCGGCTGTGCAACGGCTGCGGCATCTGCGCCCGCACCTGTCCCCGCGGCGCCATCCGCTGGCAGCCCGGCGGCGGTCCGCCCGACGGCATTGACAATGCCCGCTGCATTCTCTGCCTGTGCTGCTGCGAAAGCTGCCCCAATCATGCCATTGCCATGAACCGCTCCCTGCTGCGCTGGCGCGCCTGATCGTTTTACCGGATGATGTTGGGAACCCCCTTTTGAGGAAAGGCGGTTCCCAAACCCTCCGTCAAACCTGTTTGTGCCTTTTTGCGGATTTCGCAGGCCGCCCAATGGCTCCAATCGTGGCCGGTCGCGTAGAACGGCCTGCGGAATCCGCAAAAACGTACAAAAGTTTTAGGAAGGGGTTTGGGGATCACCCTTTTCCAAAAGGGTGGCCCCAACCAAATTATGTCTCACACCTCCGCGGAACTTTTGGAACGGCGCATCCTTCTCGGCCTGGCCCGCGAATGGGATTTGGCGACGGCGTGGCTGCCGCGGCCGGTCAAGGCGCGCCTGCGGCCGCCGTTGTTCGCCATCCATGATCTGGGCGCCTGCTGGGGGCGCTGGACGGGGGGGGATTGGCGCGAGATGGCCTTCAGTCGCGACTTGGTGCTGGGGCATTCCTGGGACGCGGTGGTCGAGGTGCTGCGCCATGAACTGGCGCACCAGCTCGCCGACGAGGTGGAGGCTGCCGGCGGCGAACCGCCCCATGGCCCGGCTTTCCTGCGGATGTGCGCGCTGACCGGCGCCAACCCCCGCGCCTCCCTCGGTTTCCCCCCGCTGGACACCCGGGTGTTTGCCGATCCGGAACCCACGGCCGCCGACCATCTGTTGCTGCGCGTCCGGAAGCTGCTGGCCCTGGCGGCCAGCCCCAATTCACATGAGGCGGAACTGGCGATGCGCAAGGCCCACGATCTGATGGCGCGCTACAATCTCGACCTGCTGGGGGACGATGCGACCCCCCGCGAATACCTCAGTGTCTTTTTGGGCCGGCCGGCGCTGCGGCATCCGCGCGAGGCGCATCTGCTCGCCAACCTGCTGCAGGAGTATTATTTCGTGCGCACCATCTGGGCTTCGGCCTACGTCCTGGATCGGGACCGGATGGGGCGGGTGCTGGAGATCTCCGGCACGGTGGCGAATGTGCGCGTGGCCCATTATGTCCATGATTTTGTCAGCCGCTGCATGGCGGCGGAATGGGAACGCTACCGGCCGGCCGGCCACCGGTCCCGCGAAGACCGCTCGGCCTTCGCCGTGGGGCTGCTGACCGGGTTTGCCGAGAAATTGCACGCCCAGCGGGCGGCCGGGGGGCCGGTAACGCCGGCGGGGGCGCTGCTCAAACTAAAGGATGTCCGGCTGGACGCCTATTTTGCCCGCCGTTATCCCGCCGTTCACAAAGGCCGGGCCAACGGCTGGGCGCCCGATGCGGCGGTGTTTGAGCACGGGCGCAGCCGCGGCCGTGCCCTGGTGATCCACCGCGGCGTGGCCGCCGCCGCCCGCTCCCACGAACGCCGGTTGCTCCCCCCGGCCGCCGGCTGACGGAATCTTGGCGGGATCCATGACCGTTGGGGCGGATGATGTTGGGAACCCCCTTTTGAGGAAAGGCGGTTCCCAAACCCTCCGTCAAACCTGTTTGTGCCTTTTGCGGATTCCGCAGGCCGTTCTACGCGACAGGCCACGATTGGAGCCATTGGGCGGCCTGCGGAATCCGCAAACGCAACAAAAGTTTTGGGAAGGGGTGTGGGGAGCACCCTTTTACAAAAGGGTGGCCCCAACTGATCGCCAGGCGTGCGGCTCACACCGACAAAATAATTCCGCCCGCCACCATCAAGGCGACGCCGGCGGCTTTCTGTGCCAGCGTCAGGCCGCGGATCTCTTCGGCAATGGCTTTCGGGAAGAAGCGGCTTAGCAGCAGCGCGGCCACCAGGACAAACAGCGGTTGCGTGCAGGAAATGGCCTGCACGAACGCCACCGGAAACACCAGCAGAAAGTAGCAGAGGCCAACGTCCCCCAGCAGGCAGGCGAGTTCCGACACCGCCTGCACTTTGAGCCGTGTCCGCAGCCCGAGCACAAACCCGCGCCGCTCTTGAAATATTTGTCGCCCTTAATTTCCCTGTGGAATGCGGGAATGAAAACGCCGCCGTCTCAATTATGGTGGAGTGGGTTGATGACGGCGGTCTTGGAACCGATGTTGAAGGGCGGCGGTTGCTTGGAGAGTGTGGTTGTGGAACCGGTAGACGTACAGGTCGGACGCGTGAAGGCGGAGCTTGCCAGGCTTGAAGGCCGGCGAAGCGAGTTACTGGACGCTTTGAAACGGCTTGAGGCGTTGCCGAGACAACCGCCCTTGCGGTTTCAGGTGGCGTCCGCATCGTCGTCCGGCGAGGGACTCAACCAACAGTCGCCAGAAAACGCGAAAATCGCGCTGTTCCGAAACCTGTTCCGTGGGCGGATGGATGTTTTTCCGCGGCGTTTTGAGAGTGCCGCCACAGGACATAGCGGATACCAACCGTGCTGCCGTAATGAATGGAAGCGCGGCGTGTGCGAAAAGCCGCGGGTGAAATGTGCGGAGTGTGCGCGTCGGGAGTTTGTTCCGGTTTCCGATGACGTGATCCGATGCCATCTGACGGGGCAGGCGCCGGAGACGTGGCGACGCGAGAATTTTGTCGCGGGTGTGTACCCGTTGTTGGAGGATGAAACCTGCTGGTTTGTGGCGGCGGATTTCGATAAAAGTTTCTGGCAAGCGGATGTGGCGGCATTCCGGGATACCTGCATGGAAATGGGCGTGCCCGTGGCGATTGAACGTTCGCGCTCAGGAAACGGCGCGCACGCATGGGTGTTTTTCGCCGAACCGGTGCCGGCGACGCTGGCACGCCGGATGGCCACCTTTGTCCTCACCCGGACGATGATGAACCGCCCGGAGTTGGGCATGGATTCCTATGATCGGTTATTCCCGAACCAGGACGTGATGCCCAAGGGCGGGTTTGGCAATCTAATTGCGCTGCCGTTGCAGAAAGCGCCGCGCGCCGCCGGGAACAGCGTGTTTGTGGACGATGCTTTTGTGCCGCATGCCGACCAGTGGGCATATTTGTCTGAAGTTCCACGGATGTCACGTGCGGCAGTGGATTCCATTGCCGAGCGGGTTGCCACGCCGGGGCAGGCGCTGGGACTTGAAAAGGTGGAGCCTGTCGCAGACGAAAAAGAACCGTGGCTGCGGTTGCCATCGGGGCGTGCCGTGGAACCGGTGTATGCCGGACCGAAGCCGGAACAGGTCACGGTCGTGCTGGGGAATCAGATTTATCTTGCAATAGACGGATTGCCGCCGCCGTTGCGGAACGAGTTGATCCGGTTGGCGGCGTTTCCCAATCCCGAGTTTTTCCAAGCGCAGGCCTTGCGCCTGCCGATATTCAACGTGCCACGGGTCATCTGTTGCCATGAGGCGTTGCCGCAACACATCGGACTTCCCCGTGGTGTGCTTCAGGCGGTGTTGGACGTTTTTTCGCGCTGGGGTATTGATGCCGAAGTCCGGGATGAGCGGTTTCCCGGCGTCAGGATCAAGGTCAAATTCAAGGGAGAACTTCGCCCCGGGCAGCGGGTTGCGCTGAAGGCGCTGCATGCGCATGACACAGGCGTTCTCGCGGCTTCAACCGCCTTTGGGAAAACCGTTCTGGCAGCCAAAATGATTGCGGAGCGCAAGGTTAACACGCTGATCTTGGTTCACTCGCGGCAGTTGCTTGACCAGTGGCTGGAACGGCTGGCAGCGTTTTTGGAGATCGCGCCAAAGTCCGTCGGCCAAATCCGGGGCGGAAAAGACAAGCCAACGGGCATTGTTGACGTGGCAACGATACAAAGTCTCGTGCGCAAAGGCGTCGTGGACGACCGTGTTGCGGCGTACGGCCAGGTGATCGTGGACGAATGCCACCACATCTCCGCGCAGAGTTTTGAATCGGTAGCCAGGCAGTGCAAGGCGCGGTATGTGCTGGGATTGTCGGCAACGGTAAGACGCAAGGACGGCCATCATCCGATCATTTTCATGCAATGTGGTCCGGTCCGGTTCGAGATCACCGATCAGCAGGCGGCCGATGCCCGGCCGTTCGCGCATTTTGTGATTCCGCATTTCACCGAATTTCGCATGCCGTTCGGCGAGGGGGAAAAACCGCCCGCGTATTCGGTGCATCAGGTTTTTCAAACGGTGCTGCAAAACGCTGGGCGGAATGCACGGATTGTGGCCGATGTTCGGCAGTCATTGCGGGAGGGGCGCAATCCATTGGTCCTGACCGAACGCCTGGAACATTTGGAGGCGCTGGCGCGACTTCTTACGGAACAGGGAGAACAGGTGTTTGCTCTGCGGGGCGGCATGGGGCTGAAAGAGAAACGGCGGCTGTTGGCGGAATACAACTCTGACCAAGCCGGTACGCCCCGTGTGTTACTTTCGACCGGGCGTTTTCTCGGAGAAGGCTTTGATGATGCGCGGCTGGACACCCTGTTCCTGGCGTTTCCGGTTTCCTGGCGCGGCACGTTGACGCAATATGCCGGGCGCTTGCACCGGCTGTGCGAGGGTAAGAAACAGGTTGTCATCCACGATTATGCGGACACGAAAGATCCACTGCTCGCCGCCATGTACCGCCGACGCTGCACCGGTTACCGCGCCATCGGTTATGAGTTATTGGATGGCCGGGCATTGCCGTTGGGGTAAGGCGGTTTGGTCCGGTCACGGCACCTGTGACGGGGGGGCTTTGGGGGCGTGCCAAGTCACGTTCAATTTCTTGCCATGGGCCGCGCAGTCGTCCAGGTACAAGTTGATGACCCGCTGGTAGGGTAGGCCGTTCTCCTGTGCGATCTGCTTGAAATACTCAACGGTCTGCATGCCAAGCCGGATGGTGACCGGTTTTTTCCGTTGCACCGCCGCCGCGCGGGCGGCAAACGGATTGGGCGCTGGTTTCAGTTTGGCAAAATCGTAGTGGTCACGCATGGTTTATACCTTTGTGTAAAATGATCGCTCATCCTTGTCCGCCCGGCGTGCCGAGATGATGCGGACCGTTTCGTCGTTCTCCCGATAACAATGGCAGACGACCAGCAGGCGCAGCGCCGCACTCATGCCCACGAGAATAAAGCGATCTTCGTTTGGCGAATGGTCAGGGTCGTAAAAACTTTTCGATGCCGGATCATCAAAAATAGTCATGGCCTCCTCAAAGGTCACGCCATGTTTCCTAGCATTGGCCGCCGCCTTTTTCGGATCCCAGGTGAAGGTGAATCCATTCATCTCATATTGTACATCGATTGTATGTACATATCAAGTGTGCAAAAAGAGGGTAACTCCGAGATGCAAAGCCGGGAAAGGTTGCTCATGGCGCGCCCACCCCGGCGGAAGGCAGGGGGCGGCCCGGTGGCGTTGCACGGACATTCACGGACCAGCACGGACCTACACGGACACGGTAGTGGTGCCAAAACCGGGGCAAGTCACGGTGTTCGTGCCGGTCCGTGCGCGTCCGTGCGTGCAAACCGGCGTGCCCTTCCCATTTGGTTTACCGATCACGGCACCTGTGACGGGGGGTCTTTGGGGACGTGCCAAGTCATTGTGGGCGGGGTAGGACGGTGCTGGGAACGCACCCGGTAAAGCCGTTCGGTGAAGCCGCCCTCCTGCGTGAACGCCTGTTCCAAAGACGCCAACTGGCGGTCCAACAGGAGGCAGGCCAGGTTGAGCAGCGACAGCGCCGCATTGGCCGCCAGCACGGCGGAGGGCAGGGGGCGGTCCGGTGGCGTTGCACGGACACCCACGGACCTGCACGGCCCCGCACGGACCGGTACGGGTGCAGGCGCCGTGTACCCCGTCCGTGTTTGTCCGTGTAAGTCCGTGCACGTCCGTGCGCGCATGCCGGTTTGCTCCTGCATTTTGCGCTCTTCGGACACCCACTGCCGCACCTCGGCCAAGGTTTGGCAACGCCGCTCCTTGAAACGCAGCAGCGCCGGATGCTTGGGCGGCAGCGGTTCCCAGCCCTGGTCCCGCAGAAATTTCTTGTAGTCGAGCAGCAATTCTTCCAGACTCGCCCGCGCCACGTCCGTAAGTCGGATTTCGCTCTTCTTGGATGTGCCGGACGTCTGGCTGCCCTCGGCGATGTTCCGCGTTCCCGAGCGCGCCGCCTGCACCATTTGGTCGTGCGTGCGGCTGCGCTTGTCGATGTAACGGTCGCAAAACTGCACCGTCACATCATAGAGCAGCTCCGCCACCTGGAAACTTTTTAGGTGACGATAGCCGCCATGCGGTAGAATGATGGGGGCGTGGTCTGGCATGGTGCGTGCGTTCTGGGGGAAGGATAAATCAGTTTATACATATAAAAATAAGTGTTTTTGTGGAGAATGCAAATGGCGCCGGCACGGACGTACACGGACTGGCACGGACCTACACGGACGCGGCAGTGGCGCGTAGCGCGCAGGCGTTGCTGCTCTCTACGGGCGCCCCGATTGATGAACCGGCGAGCGTCGTGATTTGCCCACCACTCCGGCGGCGAAGACGAGCAACCAAAGTGCGCCCGGTTCGGGCACCAGAATGGCGACGCTGGCCACATAGCCGACCGTCCCTTTGGTCATGTTGGTCGCAAACTGGTAGTCAATGTAGTTGGGCGTGTTGACATTGACGGTGGCAGTGTGGTAGTAAGGGTTGCCGTCAGCTTCGATGAGCAGGGCGGCCGGGTAGCCGTTCGCTTCGAAGGACGCATGGTCGCTGTAGTCGAGCTGGCCGAAGACGGTGGGGGTCAGGCCGCCGTAGGTCTTCACGGCCTCGGCCAGCGCCAGTTTCACGGTATCGGAGGTGGTGCGCCCGTAAATCTCGGCGGTGTTTTTTCCGGCGGTGTTGTAGGCGATCATGTCGAGCGAGATCATGCCGCGAATGGTGTCGCCGCGCGCCTTGGCGGCGCTGGCATAGGCGGCACTGCCGATGGAGACCCCAGTTGTCGCCATCTCGAAAATCGCGGCGGGCGTTCTGGCAAGATCGGCCGGAGATGCAATATTTCCAGGCGGGCAGCGGCGGCCGGCGGTGTCGCCGGCCGCGCCCGTCAAGGAACAACAGGTTGCGTCTATGAAACCCATGGCTCAGGCGGTCTATTGGAATCAAAAAGCGGAAACGATGTCGCGTGACGAGCTGGCGGCGCTCCAGCTTCAGCGGCTCCAGGCGGCGGTGAAAACGGCCGTGGAACGCAATCCGTTCCATCGCGAGCGCTGGAAGCAGGCCGGGATCAAGGCCGGCGACATCCAGTCGCTGGACGATCTGCGCCTGCTGCCGTTCATGGGCAAGGAGGAATTCCGCCTCGGCTATCCGCTGCGCATGCTGGGGGTGCCGCCGGCGGAGCTGCGGGAGATGCACATGAGCTCCGGCTCCACCGGCTCGCCGGTGGCCATGGGCTACACCGCGGCCGACCTCGACCAGTGGGCGGACTGCATGGCACGCTGCTACCGCATGGCCGGCCTGCTGCCGGGCGAGGGGATTCAGATCACGCCGTCCTTCGGCCTGTTCAACGGCGGGTTCGGCTTTTACCACGGCGCCCGCAAGGCCGGACAGTTCATCATCCCCACCGGTTCCGGCAACACGCCGCGCCAAATCAAGATGATCAACGATTTCCAGGTCAAGGGGCTGATGGGCGTTGTCTCCTACGGCATCCGCATTCTGGAGGTGCTCCAGGAAACGGGCGGCGCCATGCCCTCGCTCAAGGTCGGCATCTTCGGCGCCGAAACCTTCTCCGATAAATTGCGGGAGAAGATCGAAAACGGCCTCGGCATCGAGACTTTTGACATTTACGGCATGACCGAGACTGGCGGCGTCGGCACCGGCGGCATGGATTGCGCCGCCCACGCCGGGCTCCATCAGTGGGAAGACCAGTACATCGTTGAAATTCTCGACCCCGCCACCGGCCGCCCGGTGCCGGACGGTGCCTTTGGCGAGGTCGTTTACACCTCGCTGACCCGCGAGGCCATTCCGCTTTTCCGTTTCCGCACCGGCGACCTCACCCGGGTGACTGGCCGCCAGACCTGCGCCTGCGGCCGCACCGGCCTGCGGCTGGACCGCATCACCGGCCGGGTTGACGACATGCTCATCGTCAAGGGCGTCAACTTCTTCCCCAAGCAGGTCGAGCAGGCGCTGATGGAAATTCCCGGCGTGCTGCCCAACTACCAAATCGTGGTCGAGGAGGTCGACGGCGTGCGCGATGTCCGCGTCAATGTCGAGGCTGAAGCCGGCGTCACCGGGTTCCAGATCGAAAAGCATCTGAAGGAGAAGCTCGGCTTCAGTCCCAAGGGCGACGTGTTTGCCCCCGGCCAGCTGGCCCGCCAGGAGGGCAAGGCCAAGCGGGTGTTCTACAAGGAGCCCGACGGCACCCTGCGGTGACGGCTACTCGGCCGCGGCCGCCGCCGGTGCGGCGGCGGCACTTTTGCCGGGCTTCGCCGCCTGCTTCGCGGGGTGCGC
>JBAZJM010000174.1:0-9558 GCA_041651315.1 Lentisphaeria bacterium
AGCGCGACGTTTCGGCGGCAAAGCTCGAGCGCGAACTGGAGTATATCGCGGCGCTCGGCATGAAGACGATCATTCTCGACGACGGCTGGCAGATGTCCGGCGACTATCCCGAGGGCGAGTACTACTCGCGGTGCGGGACGTGGATGCCAGCCGCCGACAAGTTCCCGGACCTCACGGCGCACGTGAAGAAGTTCCATGACCACGGCATCCGCTATCTGATGTGGTTCGCCGTGCCGTTCGTCGGCACCCATGAGGCGGTTTACGGGCAGTTCAAGAACCAGCTGCTCTATGCCGGAGCGCCGGGTTCTTTCCTCCAGAACGCCTGCGTCCTTGATCCGCGCTTCCCGGAGGTGCGGGAATACACGATTCAGGTCTATGAGCGGGCGGTGCGGGAATGGGGGCTGGACGGACTGAAGCTCGACTTCATCGACAGCTTTCAGTTCGAGGCCGGGAAGGATCCGGCGGTTGCGGAAAATTATGCCGGACGCGACATCAAAAGCCTGCCCGCCGCCGTCGACCGGCTGCTCACCGATGCCATGCGCCGCCTGAAAGCGCTGCGCCCGGACATCCTCATCGAGTTCCGGCAAAACTACACCGGCCCCGCCATCCGCAAGTATGGCAACATCTTCCGCGCCGCCGACTGCGCGATGGACCTCCTTGAAAATCGCGTGCGCACGATCGACCTGCGCCTGCTCGCCGGCGGCACGGCGACGCATTCGGACATGCTGATCTGGTCGCCGGCCGACCGTGCGGAACTCGCCGCGCTGCAAATCCTGAACGTTATTTTCAGCACGCCGCAACTGTCGGTGGAGCTCGCATCGCTTTCGGACGACCATCGGCGAATGCTCAAACACTGGCTGACGTTCTGCTCCGACCATCAGGAGACGCTGGTCAAGGGGCGCCTGGTGCCCGAGCATCCCGAACTGAGCTATCCGGTCGTCACGGCCTTCGGCCAGGACGAAATCATCACCGCGGTCTACGAGTCCGGGCGACTGGTCCAGGCGCACCCCGGCAAGAGAAACCTGATCATCAACGCCACGCACCGCGATGAAATCTTGCTGGACCGGCATGGCGTTTCCGGCGAAATCTCGGCCTTCGACGTCTATGGCCAAAAAGTCTGCGCAACACCGGCAGGTGAAGGGGGCATCAACGTGAAAGTCCCGCCATCAGGCTATCTCCAGTTCGGATGATGGGCCCGACGGCGTCGCCGAACGGCCATCGCCGGGCTTTTTTACCGTGAAAGCCCATGAAAAACACAAGGAAAATCGGTGGGGTTTCCGCGCGTTTTGCGGGGGTTTCCGCCGTTTTATGACCCCTTCCGGAAATGTCCGGTGGGCGGGCTTGGGGGCCAGGGTTTGCCAGCGCTTTTTGCGGCACTATAGTAGCGCTCGTTTTTCGCACCGCGTTCCGGCGTAGCTCAGCGGTAGAGTAGGTGGCTGTTAACCACTTGGTCGTAGGTTCGAATCCTACCGCCGGAGCCATTTTGACGCATACAAAAGCGTTCCGTCCGCGACGGAACGCTTTTTTGCTTGCTCACGGCCCTTGGCCAGGGGGAACATTCATGGGGCGCATGCGATTTTAACAGAAGGAAGCAAAGAGAGCGAAGGAAGACATGGGGTGGTGTTGGCCCTATTTCCTTTGCTGTCTTCGCTGCCTTCTGTTCAAAAAAACGTTCTTCCCCGGTGTGTGGGGGGGGCGGGTGCGCTTGGGGAAGGGTGCGCTTGGGGACGTGCGCTTGGGTGAATTGGGATGGCGTTGGCACGCCATGAGGCGGTGGGCGACACACGGGCAGTCTTGACGGCTGGCACACCGTCACAATTCACTGTCCCTACATTGGGTTGCTTTCGCGCTCGCCGGATTCCCGCTCTCGTCCCCAAGCCGCCCTGCACCCGTCCCTGAAGTGTGCTGAAGCGTGAACCGCTTTGCCACACGGACGCACACGGGCGTACATAAACGCACACAGGCGCACATGGCCGCACACGGACGTATACAGGCAACACGGAGGACGAGGGCGTTTTTCCGGGGACCGGCGGGGGCGGCCTGTCGTCCGTGGGGGTCTGTGTACGTCCGTGCCGGTCCGTGTGCGGCCGGCCGTTGCGCGATTAGATTATCGGGCCCGGGGAAAGAGCCGGGTTTAGGACAGCAATCGCAGTCATGCCGCCGGTCATCACAATCGAACAGGTGCAGGAGAGTCTGGCCGCCACGGGCGCCGTGGAGACGGTGAAGGCGCTCAAGGGGCAGGTCATCCCGACACGCTTTCTGCGGCAGCTGGCCGATGCCGCGCTGGCGGGGGAGCCACCGGATGTGCCGCCGGCGCTGTTCCTGGCGCTGTGGCCGGAAACCCCGTCGGCGGTGTTGGAACAGCTGGCCGGCGGCGCGCCGGTTCCCGAGGTGGTGGCGGCGCTGGCCCGGCATCCGCGGACGCCACAGGAGGCGATGCAGCGGTTGCTGGGGGAGGGTGATGCGGGCACCCAGGCGCTGCTGGCCGGTTCGGCCCGGCTGGCGCCGGAGGTGGCGGAGAAGCTGTTGGCGTCGCCCTGGCCGGAGGCGCGTGTCCGGCTGGCGGCGAACCCCGGCCTGGCGCCGGCGTTCCAGGCGCGGCTGGCGGAAGATCCGCTGCCGCTGGTGCGCGGCGCCCTGGCGCGCCGGGGGCGGCTGGATGCCGGAGCCCTGGCGCTGCTGCTGCACGACGACGATCTGCTGGTGCGGGCGGCGGCGGTGACCGGGGTGGCGGCGGATGACGCGGCCCTGCTGGAATGGGCTGATACGGACGATTTTTACACGCAGCTCTTCCTGCTGGTGCGGGACGAGCTGCCGGCGAAGGTGTTGGAGTCGCTCTGCCTGAGCGCCAATCCGGCGATCCAGGAGCTGGCGCTGGCGCGCCGCGGCAAGCTGTCGCCCGACGAGGCGCAGGGGTTGAGCGAGCATGCGGCGCCGGCGGTGCGCTGTCTGGTGGCCGCCAAGCCGGAATTGCCGGCGGTGATTCAGGAGCGGCTGGCCGCGGATGCCGAGCCGGCGGTGCGGCGGGCGCTGGCGGCCAATCCCGGTCTGGGCGAGGCGGCGGCATGGACGCTGCTGGACAGCGGCGGCCGCGAGGCCTGGCTTGAGCTGGCGGCGAATCCGGCGCTGTCGGAGGAACAGCTGCTGGAGTTGTGCGACCATGCCATGGCGGATGCGGAACTGGCGAAACGGCTGGCGGCGCGTCCCGGGCTGACCGGCGAACAGTTGGCGCTGCTGCTGACCAGCGGCGGCGAAACCCTGGCGTACCACCTGGCCACCCATGGCACGGCCTTTCCTGAACTGGACGGGGCGACGGCGGAACGCTGGGCGGCACATCCGGTGCCGCTGGTGCGCGCCCTGGCGGCGGGGGCTGCGGCCCTGCCGCGCCAAATTTTAGCCAAACTGAGCATCGACCCGTTCCCGGCGGTGCGCCGGGCGCTGGCGGCGAATCCGGCGCTGCCGGAGCGCATGGCGGGCTTCCTGTCCACGGACGCCGATCCGGAGACCGCCGCGCTGGCGCGGCAGCGGCTGGTGGCGGCGCCGCCGCCGGAGCCGGCGCCCGTCGTGGAGCCGCCCGACATGAAGAAGACGTTGAAACGGATCATCCGGAAGGCGATGATTGGGGAATAGGGGGCGGTGGTGATCCGTGACCCGTAGTAGGCAGTAGGCAGAAAGCAGAAAGCAGAAAGCAGAAAAACGGAAGAGCACGGAACAAACGGAAGAGACGGAAAAGCACGGAAGCAAGAAGACGGAAAAAGGCTTTAGCCTGTATGATTCATGGAAGTTACTTGCTGACGTGCGCGGCTCGGATGGAAGGGCTTTGAGTGGACGGCAAATAAACGCGGCGGACATCCGAGCCCGGAACGTCAGTGACGGGTCAAATGAGCCCCGTTTATGAATAATTCAGGGTGCCCAGCGTAGAGGCACTGCGGATAAAGTTTCGAATCGGTTGACGTTGTTCAGGCAAGGAGTTGTACGGACATGGCACAGAAAACCACCCATCCCCGGAAGCTGAGCTTCACGGAGATCGTCATGGGGGCCGACGCCGAGGTGATCCGTTCGGCGTACGAGGCGCGCGTGAAGATCGACGGGCTGCTGGCGGAACGCGAGGCGGCCTACCGCAAGATCCTCGAACTGGAGACCCAGGTCGAGACGGTGATTGGCGAGGAAGGCGTGTTCGTCTATCCGCCGCCGCCGGCGCCGGTGGCCGGCATTCCGAAGCTGGAGCCGGCGTCGCGCCGGACCGAACCGGCCGTCCCGGCGCATCCGGCCGACGGCAGCGCCGCTCCGGCGCCGGCCGCCGCCAAGGCTGCCGCGGCTCGCAAGGGCGCCGCTGCGGAGAAGCTGGCCGGCGACAAGGCCGGGCACGGATCCGGGCCTGAGGACGAGGCCGGGAACGAGGACGCCGCCGCCAAGGATTGACGCCCCCCATCAAGACCTCTTTCACTATGGACCTTTCCGGCAAAATCCGGCTGGCCGACCTGCTGCTGCAGCGGGATGAGGCCTTTGTCCGGGTGGCGGAATGCGAACGGCAGATCCAGGACCTCCTGGGCGCGCCGTATCCGTTCCCGCCGCCGCCGGAGCTGCCGTCGCTGCGCCGGAAAAAACCGGCGAAGGCGAAGCCGCCAGCGGCTGCCGGCGGCGTGCCGCGCGGCGCGTTCCGGCTGCGGGCGTTGAAGCGGCCGCAGGAGAATGCCTACCGGGTCGAGTATCAGCGCGGCGACCGCAGCGGGGCATCCTTCCTTGCCGATGCCGACCTGCTGCGCCGCCTGCTGCCGTTGGACCGGCCGGAGTTCCGGATCACGGCGGTTGCCGCCGTGCAGGTGCGGGCGCCCGACGATTACACCGTGGCGGAGTCCCTGTGGTGCGCCGGAGACGTGAGCCGTGACTCGTGACGCGTGACTCGTGACGCGTGACTCGTGACGCGTGACTCGTGACGCGTGACTCGTGACGCGTGAGCCGTAAACAACAGAAGACTGGATACCGCAAAGATGACCCCGATCACCTTTCATCTGCTGCCCAACGCCCACCTGGACCCGGTCTGGCTGTGGGACTGGCGCGAAGGCCTGAACGAAGGCCTCATCACCTGCCGGACCGTGCTCGACCTGATGGACGAGTTTCCCGAACTGACCTTTGTCCGCGGCGAAGCGGCCATCTACGCCCACATCGAGGAACAGGACCCGGAGACGTTCGCGCGCATCCGCCAGCGGGTGGCGGAAGGGCGCTGGGAGATGGTCGGCGGCACCTGGGTCCAGCCGGACACCAACCTCACCGGCACCGAGACGTTCAACCGGCACTTCCTCTACGGGCGGGAGTATTTCCGCTCGCGCTTCGGCCGGGCGCCGGAGGTGGCCTGGGCGGCCGATTCCTTCGGGCATTCGGCGGGGTTGCCGGACATTTTGGCGGGCGCCGGCATGACCGGGTTCGCCTTCTCCCGGCCGCCGGTGCTGCCCTTTGCCTCGCAGGCGTTCTGGTGGGAGGGGGCGGCCGGCGCCCGCGTGCTGGGCTGCCACATCAACGCCGGCTGGTACGGCAGCGAGCGCGAGGAAACGTTCCGCCGCCTCGACCTGATGCTGGCGAAGGCGCCCGAGTGCGGGCTGCCGGACATCGGCGTGTTCATGGGGCTGGGCGACCACGGCGGCGGCCCGACCCGGGAGATGCTGCTGGAAATTCGCGAATGGTCGGCGCGCCATCCGGAGGTCACGGTGGAGTACTCGACCCTGCACCGGCTGCTGGCCAAATTCCGGGCGGCGGCCGCCGCCGATCCGGCGCGGCTGCCCGTGCTGCGGGGGGAGATGAACTATTGCCTGCGCGGCTGCTATGTCTCCATGGCCCGCATCAAGCATCCCTTCCGCCGGGCGGAGGCGCTGGCGGCCCGCGCCGAGGCTTCGGCCAGCGCGGTGGCGGCCGGTCTGGCGGACGCTACGGCGCGCACCGCCGCCACGGGGCTGCGCGGGGTCTGGCACGACCTGATGTTCAACTCGTTCCACGACATCCTGCCCGGCTCCCTTATCGAGCGTGCCGCTGACGAGCAGGCCGACTGGCTCGGCGGCACCCTGCACCAAGCCCGCACGGCGGAGTTCGCCGCCCTCAACCGCCTGGCGCTGGCGGTGGACACCCGGCGGTCGCGCCCGCCGGCAGAGAACAAGCCGGGCACCGCCCAGCTGCTGGTCTGGAATCCCCATCCGGTCGCCTATGCCGGGACGGTCGAGCTGGAGGCGCCGCTGGATTACCGGATGATCTGGGACTACAAGGGACGCATGCAGGACCTGCCGCTGGCCTTGCGCGGGCCCGACGGTGCCAGCCTGCCGTTCCAGGTGATTGGCACGGAGCATGATTGCATTTTCGGCGCCCCGGAGACGCCGTGCGACTGGCGCCGCCGCGTGGTGGCGCAGATGACCCTGCCGCCGCTGGGCTGGCAGGTGGTCGAAATGGGGTGGGAAGAAGGTGCGCCCAAGCCGCCGGCCGGCGCCGGCCAGCCGGCCCGCGCCATCCGCCGCAACGGCATCGGCAACGGCGTGTATGAAGTCCGGGCCAAACGCGGCGCCCAGGGGATCGAGATTTTGCGCGACGGCCGGCCGTTGTTTGCCGGTGCGGGGTTGGGCGTGGTCACGGTCGAGGATCCGTGGGGCTCCTGGGGGGCCATGGACGAGGCGCCCGAATCGCTCTGTCTCAACCAGGTTCGGGACACTTGGACGGTGAAACGGGTGGCGGTCGCCGAGGCCGGGCCGGAACGGGCGGCCCTGCGGGTGCGGCTGGCCGGCGGCCGGTCGGAGCTGGATATCGAGTTCCTGCTGAGCCGCGGCCGGGCGGCCCTGGACGTGCGCGCCCGCCTGTTCCTCAACGAGCGTTCGGCGCGGGTGAAGCTGGTCATGCCGGCCGGCGACCAGGTGGAGTTCGCGGTGCCCGGCGGCACGGTCCGGCGCGGGCCCGACGGCGAGGTGCCCGGGGGGCGCTGGGCGCGGGTCACGGACGCCGCGGGGCAAAGCTTCGGTTTTGCCAGCGATGCGGTTTACGGCTATGAAGCCTCCAACGGCGTGTTCCGCGCCAGTCTGGCCCGGGCCAGCCGTTACGCCTGCGACACGCCGGCAACACCGGCGGAGGCGCCGTGGCGCCCGGTGGCGGACCGCGGCGAACTGCGCTTCCAGTTTCTCTTCTGCGCCGGCGGCGAGGAGCTGCCGCGGCTGGCCCGCCAGCTCGAACAGGCCCCGGTGGCCCTGTTGGTGCCGGCCAAGCCGGGACCGCAGCCGCGCCAGGGCTCCTTTGCGGAAGTAATGCCGGCCACCCTGGATCTGCTGGCGCTCAAGCCCGCCGAAGACGGCGCCGGCTGGGTGTTGCGGCTGCAGGAGACGGCGGGCCGCGCCACGGCGGCGCGCCTGCGCTGGCTCGGCCAGGAGCTGGCGCTGGGCGGCATCGGCCCCGGCGCCATGGCCTCCTGGCGGCTGACGCCGGCGGATGCCGGCTGGCAGGTGCAGCGGATCACGGCGGCCGAAGACCCGGTGTGAGTCAGTTCAGGACGGCGACCCGGCGCTTGAGTTTGGCGCTGCGGATGGCGGCGAGGACCATGGCCAGGGACTGGATGTTGTCGTGGCACTCGGTCTGCGGCCGCCTGCCGGTCCGCAGGAACTCGAGCATTTCCAGCAGTGCGCCGTGCATGCCGGTCTGCGGCGGTTGGCTGGCCGTGATTTCCAGCTCTTTGAGGGGCCGGTAAAACCCTTCCTCGGGGCCGGCCAGGATTTGGCCGCGAGGGTCCTGGTCCTTCTCGTAAATCAAGGTGCCGCGGTCGCCGATCAGGCGCCAGTCTCCGTGCCAGCTGGTGTGGCAGCCTTCGGCGCACCAGGAGCCGCGGTAGGTGAAGACAACGCCGTTGGCCATCTCGAAAATGCAGGTGGCGGCAACCTTGCCCTTGTACCAGGAGCCGTGCGGGCTGAACTCGTGGGCGTAGACGGCGACCGGGGTGCCGGCCCCGAAAAAGCGGGCCAGGTCAAACTGGTGGATGGCCATGTCGAGGATGAGCGGACTGGGCATCTGGTCGCGGAACCCGCCGAAATGGGCGCCGATGTAGAAGTCGCAGTTGAGCGTGGTGAGGGTGCCGAGGCGGCCGGCGGCCACGGTGTCGCGGATGGTGTAGTGGCGGGGGTCCCAGCGCCGGGACTGGCTGACCATGTACAGGCGGCCGGTCTGTTCGGCGGTGCGGACCATTTTCCTGGCCTGGGCCAGGGTGGCGGCCATGGGCTTTTCGCCGATCACGTGGCAGCCGGCCCGGAGCGCGGTGCAGGTGACGGCGCAATGGGCCTCGGGAATGGTGATGTCGACGACGAAATCGGGCTGGTGCCGCTTGATCGCGGCGGCCAGGTCGGTGGCGGCTTCGCAGTCCGCCAACCCGTATTGGGCGATCTGGGCCTGGGCGCTTTCCAGCCGGAGGTCAACCACGGCCGGCACCTGGACGCCCTCGGCCTTGAGCGGCGGGAACCAGGCGTTGGAAATGCCGCCGGCCCCGCAGACCACGGCGGAAAAGGAAGATGATGATGACATGGATGTTCCTTGGTTGTGGTTAAGGTGAAAAAGGCAGAACCATTGACCGGTCACTGGCGTTCCCGGCTCTGATTGGGCTGTCCATTGGGGGCGCGGGGAAGGCTAATGGAGGGCGCCGGGCATCAGAGCCCGGAACGAAGTGATGGGTCAAGGGAAAACTCTGCGTCTCGGCCTGCCCGAAATCAAGGGGCGGGCGGTCAGGCGGGGTTGGGGACGAAGGCGCCGCCGCGGCACTGTTGGAGGTGGCGGAGGGCGTGGACCTGGCCGGTCATCTCCAGCGCGTCGCGGTAGACCGGGTCATGCCAGCCCTCGATGTCGATGCAGCCCTTGAAGCCGGCCAGGCGCAGTTCGGAAATGATGTTGGTCCAGTTGCTGTCGCCGAAACCCGGGGTGCGGTGGAAGGCGAACGGCACAGGGCTGACAATGCCGTACTCGCGGATCACGTCCCAGCGGATGGTGGCGTCCTTGCCGTGGACATGGAAGATGCGGCTGCCGTACTTGCGGATCTGCGGCATCGGGTCGAGCAGTTTGACCAGCTGGTGGCAGGGTTCCCACTCCAGGCCGAGGTTGTCGCCGGGGACCGTGTTGAACAGCATGTCCCAGACATGCGGAATGGTGGCCATGTTCCACTTGCCGGAGGCCCAGCCTTCGCTCATGTCGCAGTTTTCAAAGGCGATCCGCACCCCTTTGTCCTGGGCGCGTCGGACCAGCGGGCCGAACACCTCCTTGAAGCGGGGCAGGCACTGGTCGATGGGCAGGCCGACCACCCGGCCGGTGAAGCCGGAGACGATGTCGCAGCCAAAGTCGGCGGCGTGGTCGATGCAGGCCTCCCAGCCCTGGCGGGTTTCTTCGTCAATGGCTTCGCTGCCCAGCGGATTGCCGAAGATGGAGAGGGTGGAGACCTTGACGTCGCGGCCGCCAATGACCTCCTTGACCTCGGCCGCGAGTTTTTTCAGGTCGCCGCCGCCAAGGGTTTGCCAGAAGGTGATGGAAATCGACTCGAAGCCGTGGGGGATGATTTGG
>JBAZJM010000175.1:0-9524 GCA_041651315.1 Lentisphaeria bacterium
CCCGGAACCGCCGCACTTGGGACAGCGGCGCTTTTCATGTCCGGGTTCGCTGCCGGAGCCCTGGCAGGCTTCACAGTTTTCCTGGCGCGGCAGGTCGATGCTTTTTTCGCTGCCGAACACGGCCTCGTCGAAGCCGATTTCCAAGTCGTAGCGCAGGTCGGCGCCGGCTTGGGGACCGTTGCTGGCGCGGCCGCCGCCGAACAGGTCTTCAAAGCCGCCCCCGCCGCCGCCGAACACCTGGCTGAACAGGTCGAAGGGGTCGAAGCCACCCCCGCCGCCGCCCCCACCGCCACCGCGGCGGCGGGTGAAGGCCTCGTGGCCGAACTGGTCGTACTGGGCGCGCTTCTGCGGATCGCCCAGCACCTCATAGGCCAGCGAGATTTCCTTGAACTTCTCTTCCGCCGCCTTGTCGCCGGGATTTTTGTCCGGATGATATTTGAGGGCCTGCTTGCGGTAGGCCTTCTTCATTTCTTCCGCCGTGGCGGAGCGGGAAACACCAAGGAGTTCGTAATAGTCCTGAGACATGGAGGCATCCAAACGGTTGGGGACTGGGCGGGGGCGGCGCGCCCCCCGGGGACGGGGTGGCGGGGGGCGCCGCAATCACGGGGTTGGGTCAGGGGTGGCCGGGGCGGGGGAGGGGGCCGCGGCGGCGGCCGGGCCGTTGCTGACCACCACGGCGGCGGGACGCAGGAGCTGGTCGCCAACCCGGTACCCGGATTTGAACTGGCGCAGCACCTGGCCGGCCGGCACGGTGTCGGAGTCCTCGGCGCTGACGGCTTCGTGAAAGGTGGGGTCAAACGGCTTGCCCTCCGCCTCGATGCGTTCCACGCCGAGGGTGGTGAGAGCCTTGCCAAATTCGCCGGCGATGAGCCGGAGGCCTTCGGCCAGGGCGGCGGAGTCGGCGGCCGGGCCGGCATGGGCCTGGGCCATGACGAAATGGTCGTAGACTTGCAGGAACGGGACGAGGGTGGCGGTGCGCTCGGCGGCGCGGGCGTCCTGAAGGTCGCGCTGGATCCGCTTGCGGTAGTTGTCGAAATCGGCACGCCCCCGCAGATACTTGTCCTTGAAGTCATCCACCTGGCGCTGCAGGTCGGCCAGCTTGGCTTCCAGGTCGGCCACGGGAGAGGCCGGCGGTGCCGGGGGGGCAGCGGGCGCGGCCGGCGCCGCGCCCGCGCCTTCTGCGGCCTCCACGGCCGGCGGTGGGACGGCCGGGGCATCGGCGGCGGGATGGGGCGGCTTGTGCGGGGAGGAATGGGGGGAATGGGCGTTTTTCATGATGCGTCTGATGGAATTGGGGGCGACGCCGGGCCGGGCCGCGGCGGCGGGGTGGGATAAAACTCCTTAATCTAGCCGTGTTCCAAGGCATCGCCAGCCGGCCGCATCGGGGGTGTGACAGTTTTGTCGGATGATGTTGGGGCCACCCTTTTGAAAAAGGGTGCTCCCCAAGCCCCTTCCCAAAACTTTTGTTTCTTAAATGCCGGAGGGCGCTTCCGCCACAAGCACCCACGCACCAACCCCAGACGTTTGCCAGAATGGCTTGTGGCGGAAGCGCCCTCCGCGTTTTAAGGCACAAAGAGGTTTGACGGAGGGCTTGGGAACCGCCTTTCCTCAAAAGGGGGTTCCCAACCAACAAAACTGTCATGCACCCGCCGCATTTGTGCCATTTGCCTTTCCCGGCGGCGGGGGTTATGCTGAACTGTTTTTTACCCGGCATTAATCAGCGCGGAGGGGACAAGCTATGGCACCAGGCATTCTGACGTTGACCGAAGCCAATTTCGCGGCGGAAACCGCCACGGGCGTGTTGCTGGTGGATTTTTGGGCGTCCTGGTGCGGGCCCTGCCGCATGCAGGGACAGATTCTGGATGAACTGGCGGGACAGCTGCCGGCCGGCGTGCGGATCGGCAAGGTCAACGTCGACGAGGAAACCGATCTGGCCGCCCGCTTCGGCGTGCAGTCCATCCCCACCCTGCTGCTGTTCAAGAACGGCCAGCTGGCCAAGACCATGGTCGGCGTGCAGAGCGCCGCCGGGCTGCTGGACCTGTTCCGCAGTACCGCCGCCGGCTGACCGCCCCCGGCCTGCCGCGTCCGTAGCTCAGTTGGATAGAGCATCTGGCTTCGAACCAGAGGGTCGGGAGTTCGAGTCTCTCCGGACGCACCATTTGTATATTTTAATTTTAATTGACTGATTAGGAATTTTGATTTCAGGCTTGGGATCGGTAAGGGGGGAATAACACAACCAACCGGCACTTCGCGCTCAGCGTAGCGGTGCTCGGCTTGAGGTGATGAGATGAGACCAAACCGCCTACTGATCTCATTGTGCCACGCGAACTGCCCAAAGTGCGGCTTGCCCACGGAGTTCAAGATGTTCGAGAGCGGTTTGGGTGGAGATTTCGAGACGTACCTTGGCGCTCAATCCGGAACGATCTACCGCCTCGATCTTGCGAAGGTTCACTACGAGAAACGGACACGCCCCGATCTTCTGGCCGATGCGACCAAGAAGGAAGGTCGGCTCATCCATGTTCCCGAGGAGATTCGATGCAAGATCTGCAGCACGATCTTTGAGCCTGCCTCTATGCCTATTGACGGCGAAGAGATCGTCGACGCGTACGAAATCTGAGCATCGCAGTGGCCGAACAGGCGCCTCCTTCCGACGGAGTACCGCGGCAGAGGCCAACGTTGGGCAGAGAAGAGACTATGAGGAAAACCTGGCAAATCCATTCAGTGTATGGCACGCTGGTTTTCATTCTGCTGGGTATTATTGCGCTCCTAGCTTGGCAACTCCTTGGCTATTCTATGATGCACCAGAGGAATGTGGACTACTGTTCCGAACTCGCCTTTGCCTACGGATATTCGGTTGGGCGGGATGAAGACATAGAGAAAACGTACCCACGATTCCATCATCGCCTGACAAACATGGCGTACAAAGACAAAATTCTAGCCGTTGAGATCTGGCCAGCCAAGAACAAGTGGCTCTTCTTCTACAATCCCCGAAGCGACGGTGAGAATGGAGGTATGGTTGACTGCGCGATTGGAGAGAAGGCAAAGGGCAACCCCTAACCAGCCGGTGGGCGTCATAGGGACGGGTACCGGTGACCCGCCGCCCGCTTTTCAGTCAAAAGCTTGCCTTTCGCCCCGCCGCCCGGTAAAGTTACGTCCTAACGAGGACGGGGACGGCGGATAAATCCCCAGATACCGCCCACTTGCCGCGCAGGGCTTGTTCAACGAGGATTGGGCCGCAACGAGCGTATGACCATCACACCCGCACATCCCCCGAAAAACCCAAGCGGCTTACAGCCGGGAACGCGGCTTGTGGTCACTGAGGATTTTGAGATGTGGGGCACGCGATTTGCCAAAGGCGACTTGGTTGTATTTAAACGCGAGATGTGGGATCGAGACACTGGCTACGATGCTTACGTGTTCGGCACGCCAGAGTCAGTTGAGAGGGAGCAGGCGTTGCCAGAGATCCGCTCGATCGAGGACCACATGCGATGGATCGCGGAGTGTCCAGAGCGGCTCATTTATGGTGACTACGAGCACCAACAGCCAACGTCTTGGCTGCGTCATTTTCGGAGATTGGATTAGATGATGAAAAAGATCGGAATAGGATTAGGCGTGGCCGTCGTCCTGGTGGCTGCGGCACTCGGCTACTTGGCTTTGACCTACGAGAGCAAGCCAGCCACCTACACTCTCACGGACGTGTCGGTCCCTTGGCAACACAGGCACACGGATATCGAAAGCAGACTACTCTTCTTCAAGGGAGAACGCCTCAGCATCCAGGTTCGTGGAGAATTGGACGGTACAGCCGAGTTCTCGTACGGTGGCAATCCAGAAACGATCGGTCCTGGCAGGGTTTCTGTGAAGCACGTCTCGCCGGAATGGTGGTGCGCGTGGTGCGATGTTGCCTACAAACCACTGACGGCCAGAAAGGGCAAACTGTCTATCGAAGTGGACATAAACTGACTGCGAACAACCGCAAGGCGCCATCGGGACGGGTACCGAGGGCCCATCATTTTCGCCCCGGTTGTCGTTCTTGGGGATTTTGAACAGAAGGCAACAAAGGGAGCAAAGGGAAGGCAAGCCGGCATTTCCCCCTTCGCTTTATTCGCTGCCTTCTGTTCAAAAAAAACGTTGAAAAACCGGTCACCCGCCGCCCGCTTTTCAGTCAGAAGCTTGCCTTTCACCCCGTCGCCCGGTAAAGTTACGTCCTAACGAGGACGGGGACGGCGGATAAATCCCCAGATACCGCCCACTTGCCGCGCAGGGCTTGTTCAACGAGGATTATGCGCTGGCAATACAGCGCATAATCCTACTAAGTTATGCAGAAGACAAGAAGCGCGATGCGGAATGAGACGCAAATGACTGGCAATCGCAAACAACTGAGCAATGCGTTCTCAACGGGAGGAGGCGGACCGCATTTTGAGGCCCACGTGCAAGCTTCCTACGTCACGCTGATGCTAACTGGCGGGTTTTCGCCGTGTCTGCGTTGTTTGCCCATACGCGAAATCAAACTTCAAGGCAAGATAGATGGGTTCGATACGGACGATTTGATTGTTTTCGTGCAAAACCCCGACGGCAGTGACATGCACAAACTTCTCGGACAGGTAAAGCATGGGTTGCGGATAGGAGACAACAAGCGATTTAGGGAAGTTGCCCAGGCTGCATGGGACGACTTCTGCGACTGCACGCGATTCACCAAGGGTAAGGATGTCATCGCTGTAATCTCAGACTCCATGTCCACGACGGACACTGAAGATGTCGGCTGGTTGCTTGAGCAAGCTCGGTGTATGAAAACACCGGATGAGTTCTTGAGCCATGTAGACGAAGCGAAGTTCAGCAGTAATCAGAAGCGCAAGAAGCTCACAGTCTTTCGGGAACAACTCAAGAAAGCAAATAAAGGGCAACCGCTTTCAGACTCAGAGCTTCATGAATTCCTGAAGCACTTCTATCTTCTTGGTTATGACTTGGGAAAGGAGGAAGGCGTTGTCCTCTCCTTGCTCCACTCACATATCTCGCAATACAACAACAAGCAACCAAGAATGGTCTGGGCCAGAATTGTCGACATTGTGCAGACATGGAATCAAAATGCGGGCACCATTACCATAGATAACCTGCCCCAAGACTTGTTGGATGAGTTCAAGCGACCTGTTGTCGAGACAATCCCAGCAGAGATTGCACCCAAGCAGCCTCCGCCAACGCCACCGCCAGGCCTGCCTGTATATGCATGCAGTCACAACCTGGCACAGGCATTCCTCATGGGGGGATGGAAGGAGGATAGTGCGGGTGACGTTGAGATCGTCACCGAATTCGCCGCCGAGGAGTACGATAAATGGATTCTGCCCATACGGGAAGCGCTGGAAGTCCAAGGAGCCCCTCTTGGCTTACGCAACGGAACGTGGACAACAAAACGGAACCTAAAAACATGGGAACAGCTTGGGCCGAAGCTCTATGATATTGATTTGGAGCATTTTGAGAAGGTTGCAGTCAAAGCTCTCTCCGAATCAAATCCCGCCTTCGATCTCCCTGGGAACGAAAGGTATATGGCCAACATAAGGGGGAAGATCCCGAGCTACTCCAACACTATTCGAGAGGGAGTTTCCGACGCGCTCGCCGTACTGGGAAGCTGTCCGCAGCTATTTCCGCATTGCACCGAAAATAAACCAGAAACAGTTGCCATTCTCGTTGTGAGACAGGTTCTCACTGATGTCGATTGGCGGATATGGGGAAGTCTCAATAACCACTTGCCGCTGTTAGCTGAAGCCGCTCCTGGTGAATTTCTGTTCGCTGTGGAACGTGCTCTACAGCAGGCCCCTTGCCCATTTCGTGAACTGTTCGCGCAGGAAGGCAGCGGAGTCATGGGCAACAATTACATGACAGGACTCCTCTGGGCGCTGGAGACACTAGCATGGGACGAGCAGCACCTTACCCGTGTTGCGGTGATCCTCGGAGAACTCAGTGCCATTGATTCGGGTGGCAACTGGTCAAACAGGCCCAAGAATTCACTGACCACGATATTCCTGCCCTGGCTGCCCCAGACACTAGCCTCCATAGAGAGGAGGAAGACTGCAATCCGAACGCTGGTCAAGGAAGTGCCTAAGACAGCGTGGCAGACTCTGATCAGTTTGCTGCCGAGTCAGCATCAAATGTCCTCTGGTTCCCACAAGCCGCGATGGCGAATGGAGATTCCTGAGAAGTCAGGCAAGGGAATCCCGATGAAGGAATATTGGGAACAGGTGTCTTGTTACGCAGACCTGGCGCTTAAGATCGCTGATGGAGATCCTGGCAGACTCATGACGCTCATCGGCGAAATGGACCATCTACCACCACCCACCTTTGATGGCCTCCTTACCCACCTGCAATCAGACGCAGTCACTAGCCTGCCGGAAGAGGAGCGTACAAAGCTGTGGTCTTCTCTGGTCGAGTTCACTGCAAGACACCGTCGTTACTCTGATGCCGATTGGGCTTTGAGGGACGACAAACTGACCCGTATCGATGATGTCGCCGCAAAGCTGTCACCTAAAGGGTTGCAGAATCTTTACAGGCGCATATTCAACGGGCGTGACGATCTGTATGAGGAGGAAGGGGGAGATGACTGGAGAGAACAGGAGAGGCGGCTGGAAGAGCGCCGCCAGAAGGCAATTGGAGAGATCTACAAAGAAGGCGGCATAGAAGCCGTGCTCGACTTTGCCAAGACTGTTGAATCGGCTCCGCAGGTCGGCGCGGCGTTCGGCGTGATTGCTGGGAGCAAGGAGGACTTGGATCTACTTCCCAGGCTGTTGAATAAGGATAGCGAGAAGCTGGCTCGCTTCATTTCCAGCTACATATGGGCTCGGCGCTGGAAGGCTGGCTGGGATTGGGTTGACCAAATCTCCTCACCCGAATGGACCGCCGAGCAGTTGGGTTGCTTCTTCCGCAGTCTACCGTTCGGTCCCGAGGCATGGAAACGAGTATCGACAGTTCTAGGCAAGAATGAAGGATTATACTGGAAGAGCGTTGTCTTCAATGCTTTTCAGGCTGAGGACGACTTTGAGACAGCCATTGATAAGCTCCTCGAATACGATCGCCCCTATGCAGCTATCGATTGTCTGAACGCGTCCCGGCATAAGAAGAATCCCCTAGACCACGCGCGAACCATAAAGGCTCTTCTGGCTGCGGTGAACGCAGACGAATCGCCGCATTCTCATGCCGTCTACGAGTGCGTTGATCTCATCAAGGCACTGCAGGAAGACCCAAAGACTGATCAAGACGCGCTGTTCAATATCGAGTGGGCCTATTTGAATGCCTTGGACGGGCACGGGAGTAGGGGCGCAAGGCCCAGGCTTCTTGAGCAGCGGCTTGCTTCGATCCCCACCTTCTTCTGCGAAATCATACGGATCATCTTCCGTTCACGTCATGAAGAGAAACGGGAGAAGGAACCTTCAGAGAAGGAACGCAAGATCGCGGGCCACGCATATCGCCTGTTGCACGAATGGAGTGTCCCACCAGGCACGTTGCCTGATCGTTCATTCTCAACCGACGTCTTCAAGGCATGGCTGACGGAAATGAAAGAGACGTGCGAGAAGACCGGGCATGTTGAGGTTGCCATGTCGCAGTTAGGCCAAGTTCTCATCTATACTCCGTCCGACCCCGATGGTTTGTGGATACATAAGACGGTTGCGGAAGCCCTAAACGCCAAAGATGCCGAAGAAATGCGGCGAGGATTTCACACAGGAGTCTTCAATTCACGCGGTGTTGTTTGTGTAGATCCTTCAGGAAAGCCGGAAGATGAATTGGCAGCAAAATACAACGCGAAGGCTGATGCGGTCGAGGCAGCGGGTTACCATCGCTTTGCAGTCACCATGCGCTCTCTGGCTGAGACGTATACCCGCGAAGCGGAGCGAATTCGGAAAGAAAACAGTATAGAAGAGGAAACTGAAGCAGGAGATGGTGCCCAACAAAAGGATTCACTCGACGTGGAATAGCGCGTCGTTCCGCTCTGCGCCATTCCACGCGAGTGATCTTCGAAATCCCTATTCCCCCCTCCGCTAAGCGTCAAGATCCCGGAGGGCGGACTTTTTGTAGCGCCCAAAAGCACGGTCTTTCTTGCGCTTTTCGGCGTAGGACAGCTGGTAGAATTCAGACTCTTTCCTGAGCTTGAGGTAATGCTCATGATGTTCCGGGCTGAGCGTGCCGGAATTTACCGCCTCCAGCACGGCACAGCCCGGCTCGCCGGTATGGCTGCAATCCCGGTAGCGGCAACCGGCGGCGACCCCGGCGATGTCGGCAAAGCCGCCGTCCATGCCGTCGGCCGCCCCCACGATGCCAAACTCACGCATGCCCGGGTTGTCGATGACCAGGGCGCCCCCCGCGAGGACGATCAGCTCCCGGCGCACGGTCGTGTGCCGGCCCTCGCCCGTTCCGCTGACCTCGCTTGTCTGGAGCCTGTCCCGGCCGGTCAGGTGGTTGATGATCGTGCTCTTGCCCACCCCCGATGACCCGACAAAGCAATATGTCCGGGCGGGCTGCAACGTCCGTTCAAGGTCGCCAAGGCCTTCCTGGGTGACGTTGCTCAAGGTCAGCACCGGCGCCGCAATCCCCGCCGCGCGGATCTCCGCCAGCTGGGCGGCCAGGACGGCCGGGGCGACCAGGTCCGTCTTGGTCAGCAAGATGCACGGCTCGGCCCCGCCATCCCGCACCATGACCAGGTACCGTTCCAGCCGTCGGAGATTGAAGTCATAATGGCACGACTGGGTGACCATCACGCAATCCACGTTCGCCGCGATCACCTGATAATCGGCGGAAGCGCCCGCCGACCTTCGGCGCAGGGCGGTCCGCCGTTCCAGCAGCCGGTGGATCAACCCCAAATCGTCAGCCGGCTGTTTTTCCACCTCCACCCAGTCCCCCACGCACGGCAGCTCCTGCGGCAGCGGGTGCCGGTATCGGTAGCTGCCCGCCAGCGAGGCGCGAAAGGTTCCGGTTGGGTCCAGGAGCAACCACCGGTCACGGTCGACCGCCGCCACCCGGGCCAGCGTGCCCTTCGGGCCGCCGTCTTCACCGGTTTCGAACCCGTCATTCCAGCCCAGCCGGGCCAGGTCAAGGGATGGGCTGTTCATAGCATCACCAGAAACAATTCCGATTTTTCGTGTTTTTGAGGGACAGGGCGGCATTCGCAAAACGGCGTTTTTAAAAAATACAGCCAGTGAGACGTAACTTTACCGGTCGGCGGGGGGAACGGCAAGTTTCCCGACATGCGGAGTCCGCAGGCCGTGCCGGGAGGTACCAACGGAACCGGTCACGGAGTGTGGGGGATCAGGCGAAACGATGAAAAGGGCGGCCTGTGTGACTGGTTTGTCATCGTTTTGGAGTGCGGCGATTCTTTGCCGCTCTGGACATTGGCAAACCACCACACGCTAAAGCGTGACTGGAGTTTGGCGAAATTCAACGGTTGCGGTTTTCCCGTCCCAGCGGGACGGGGCGGGAATAGGCAGGGGCTTCAGCCCCTGTTTTGCCCCCCCCCCCCCCCCCCCCCTCCCCCCCCCCTCCCGCCC
>JBAZJM010000176.1:0-9461 GCA_041651315.1 Lentisphaeria bacterium
GGGCGGCCGTGATTCCGGCGGCCAGGGCGGTGAGGCTGCCGGCCAGCAGGCCGCTGCCGATGAGCATCAGTTTTAGGGTGGTTTTCATGGGGTATTCCTTTGGTTGTGTGGGGCTTGGGTACGTTCAGGCGATGGTGCCGGCGGCGCGTCCGCCGCTCAGCGGGGAGCGTGGTGTGCTGGCGGCTGGATTCTCCTCTTCTTCCAGCAGCAGCAGGTTCAGTTCGCAATCATTGAGTTCACGGTCAATGCCGGTGGTGGTTTCGGTGCGGCTGGTGGTGTCCGGGGTGATGTTGGCGGTCTGCTGGGTGCCGGACAGCTGTTCAGCAATCAGCTCCAGGTGGTCGTCCAGCGAGGTGTCCGACCAGGCCGTGGCCGGTGGTGCCGCCGGGGCGGGCCCGGCGGCCGGAACCAGCCACAGGGCCAGGACGGCCAGCAACCCGGCGGCGGCCGCCGCGGCCGCCATCCGGGGCCACCAGCCGGCCCGGTGCAGCAACGGCCAGGGGCGGGCCGCTGGCCGCTGCGTGGTTGCCTGCCGCCGGGCGGCGGCGAGGATGGCCGTGTCCACGTCGCGGCGCGGTTCCGCGGCCGCCAGCGGTGCGGCCAGCAGCCGGTCGTGCGCGGCGGCAAAGCCGGCGCAGGCCTGGCAGCCCGCCAGGTGCCGGGCGGTTTCGCCGCCCGTTTCGCCGTTGAGCCAGGCGCAGATGCAGTCGTTACAGGTCATGGGCGCCACTCCTCCAGCCAGCACCGCAGCCGTCGGACCGCATAATGCATGCGGCCCAGGACCGTGTTGAGGCCGGTTTTCTGAAGATCGGCAATGTCCTTGAAGGAAACTCCCTGTCGTCGGAGCAGAAACACTTCCCGCAGGTCGGGCGGCAACTGCTCCAGAGCCGCCGCCAGGGCGTCGCCGAGTTCGCGGGCCGACCAGGCCATCCACGGTTCGGGGCCGGCCGTGACCGGCAGGTCGTCCAGCGGCACTTCGCCCGGCGGGGCCAGCGGGCTGACGGCCTGGTGGCGGTGATGGTCGAGGAGCAGGTTGTGGGCGATGCCGAACAGCCAGGCGGCAAAGCGTTGCTGTTCGTGGTAACGGGGCAGGGCATCCACCACGCGCAGCCAGGTTTGCTGGAACAGGTCGTCCACCGTGGCCCCCTGGTCGGGCAGAAGCCGGTTGAGGTAGCCGTACAGCGGCGCCCGCCAGCGGTGGTAGAGCCGCTCGAAGGCAATCGTGTCACCGTCAAGATGGCGTCTGATGAGGTCATGTTCTGATGCGTCGGGCACCGGTTCCATGGACGCGTCTCCAAACAGCTTAACGGACGAAGAGGGCGTTTATTGTGTGGCTGCTGGCCGCCATTCATTGAGGCGTTATACTATGCGCCGACGCCAATGTAGCTCAGCTGGTAGAGCAACGGTTTCGTAAACCGTAGGTCACCGGTTCGAATCCGGTCATTGGCTCCATTTTAAGCTCAGATCCCCCCCGGTAGCTGTACTGTCGGGGGGTATTTTTATGTATGTGTAGGTAAAATTGTGGCTACATTCCGGCTACGGTCTCGGCTACCCATTGGGGGCAGTATAACGCCACGCCATTGGCCGCTCAAGGTCCGGCACCGGGCGGTTTTTATGGTTGTCATGAACGACCCGAAGGTCATCTGCATGGCTTATTGGGGGGGGCCGTGGAAGCCCTGTTTGGCCGCCACGTCGACCAAAAAAGGTGGCGACAACCAGCCCCTCCGTCACTTTCTTTGGAAGATCCTTTCCCCAGTTCTGGACAAGGGGGCACGGTGTGTCGGCCGTCCCAAGTGACCCCAGAAATCATCGGCAAAGCCCTTCTCAATATTAAGAAAAACGCGATGGCGTCGCGTTTTTCCCTAATCAACGTGAGGGGACAGCCTGTGGCACGCAGGGTTACGTCGCGGCCGGGGAGGTTGGAAAACCCCGGTCACCTCCCGCAACATTTGGATCACCAACGTCAGGCCAGACAAGTAGAACACACTCTCGCTGGCGCCGCTTGGACGACTGCGCAGGAAAATCGACCACAACGGCAGCTCACCGGTCCGGCAGGGCCTGCTTGACCACCGCGTTGATCTCCCGAGAGACGGTGCGCCAGTCCTGCGGGGTGACCGCAAGAATCTTTTGCTGGAGGATGCGGTTGCTTCTGGTGTCATAGACCTTGACGGACAGGGTATTGTCCGCCGCCCCCGGCTCCAGCATGAGCAGAACCGCACTTTGTGGATTGCGCTTGGCCAGATCAGCCAGAGAAAGCTGCCCAGCTGGGGCCTGGGTCAGGGTCACGCCGGGCCGGTGTTGGGACAACTCTTCTTGTACCGCCTGGCCGCAGGCGGATGCCCAGTCATCGGGCCCGCCGCGCATGGCGCCGTCACCCAGCGCATTGATGATCAGGATCGGTTGCTCCTTGGTGGCCGTCGGCGCGAAGAACAAGAAACAGAAACAAGCCGCTGCCGCCAACGGCGCCGACAGCCAAGCCAGCAGTTTGAACCGGTGACGGGTCTCCGCCGCCGCCTTCGCCCGCAATTCGGCGCGGGCGTCGGCGGTGGCCGCCATGACCCGATCCAGGAACGCCTGTTCCTTTTCGGGTCCCGGCAGCGCCGGCACGGCGACTTTGAGCGCCTGGTCCAGATCCAGCAACTCCTGCCGGACTGCGGTGTGCTTGGGATTGTCGTCGGCCACGGTTCCGGCTGGTGGGGCACCACTGGTCAGCTCTTCATGGGCGAACAGTTCCTCGGCCACTTTCACACTGTCGGGTTCGCGCTGGTTCATGGTTGCGCCTCCGCTTGGCAAACCCCGTATTCCTTAATGGCAAGCACGGCACTCAGCTGTTCCGGGTTCGTCTTGAGCAGCCGCCGGAGCCGGTCCACGCAGCGTGCCAGGCGTGGCCCGACCTGATCGTCCGCCAGCCGGCATCGCGCCGCCAGTTCCCGGTAGGAAAGCCCGTCGTAGTACCGGCCGTGGATCAATCCATGGCACTCATGGCCCTGGAACCCGGCCAAAACTTGGTGCAGGCACGCCAGCCCTTCCGCGGCCATCAGTCCCTCATCCCAACGCTTATCATCCGGCAGACCGGCCGCCAGTGTCTCCGCTGCCGTCCCGTCCCCACCGGGATTGGCCGGCTCGCTCAGGGACACTGTGTTGTTGGCCAGCTTCCGGCCCCGGACCCAGTCCACGGCCTTGTTCACCGTTATTCGCAGCGCGTACCCCGCGGGGTTGTCCAGTTCGCGGAACTTCCGGGTGAGTTCCAGCAGGGCGTCCTGCACGATGTCGTCGACTTCGTGCTCCGTGATACCCGCCGCCTGCCGGAAGACTGCCAGGCGCAACAGGAGGTGCAGCCGGCCATGAAACTCCCGCCACGCGGCCTCGTCGCCGCGTTTGCAGCGGCCCAGCAGTTCTTGGGAAATCGATTCCATGCCCACTCCACGCCGGCGGCGGCAACCGTGCCACCAGCCACACCATTGATCTATGCCGATTTCTGCCGCCTGCCGGCTTGATCAAGAAGAGGCTTGATAAAATCGGTTACTTCACGGGCAACATCAGAGAACCGGGGCGGGGCGCCTTCAATTTGTCGCTTGCGCAGAAACGCCGCCCATTGGACCTGTTTGTTCTCGTCATCGAAGTACCGGTCTGTGAACACCACGGATTCCATTGATATCACGGTGCCGCGCCGGGTGAAGGTGGCCGCGAACGCCTCCACGAGATCCTCCTCGTCAAGCTGGATCGAACGACTCATGAGGTGGATGTCAAACAGATCTTTCATTCGACTGTTAAGCATGCCGAGCCGCAACAAGGTGTGTGTCTTTTCGGCAATGGATGTTTCCGGGGCATATCCGAGCAACTTGCCCGGTTCATACCCCAGCAGCACAGGGATGTTGATCCGGGTTGGTGGCGGAACCAGGGCGTCGCCGAAACCAATATCGATCTGCATGGGGATCTTGATAACGCCCAGCGTGCCGGCAAAACGAACCCGCCGCCCCTCATAATCGGCATCACTGGTAATGTCGGAGATGTGGATGGAGTCTTGTTGAAACTCCAAGCCGTCCGGTTCGACCGGTTGTTCAATGGCCGCGACCATCACCGACCGAATTGCCTCAGGTGTGTTGGACATTTTGCCCAGCAGATCGATGTCCAGGGTGGAACGGGCATCGGTGATTTTCAAGGCATGAAGCAGAAGCGCCCCCTTGAGAACAAAACGGTCGGCGGCCGGAGTCTTGGACAGGCGGTGCAGGAAGCGCGACATGGCAAAGTATTGCACCAGTTCCTGAAACCCCCGCCCCGTCGCGCGAGACAGGTTTAAGAGCTTCTGGCGGTTGGAGGCGGCAATGTCGGTCATGCCAGGGCCTCCAGGTACGGCCGGATGATTTCCTCCACCCGGCAGACACGCGCCATGTCCAGTATCCGCCCGGGGTTGCTGCCCTGCCGGGACATGTAGCTGCGGAGTGCCTCCACGGCCGTGCTGACGCCCAAAAGGTTCCGGTACTTGAAACAGTCCGCCAGGGTCTTTTCCGGCGAGAAGATCCGCAGTTCCGCGCCGCCGATGGTCAGCTGTTCGATGCCGGCCTGAAAGGGCGCCGGTGACATGCGAAACACCCGCACCCGTGGATAGTCCAGCCGGGGAATGCTGGCGTTACGGCTGACCGCAAGGTGAATCTCGCGGGGAATCTCGGTGGTCAGGCCGTGATGGTAGAGGGCCGAAAGCAGGCAGATCACACCATTGGGAACGCGTTTGGCAATGGCCGCGTAGTCGGGGGATATTGCGTTCGCCGCCCCGGTTATTTGGTAGACCCCGCGGGAGACCCGTGTCACCTCGCCCGTACCGCACCGCCGGTAAAGCGTGCGCGCGGACAGGCCGGCCCGCACGGCCTCGCCGGCCGTAAAGGTGCCGCCGGCCCCGCCAAGGGTCTTGAGCCTCTGCTGCACGGATTGCCCCATATCAACTCCACTTTTAGATAACCTGGCAAGCAATATAGGCGGAGCCTCGGATGGGGGCAACCTGCGGCAGGAATATTTCTACGGGTATGCGGATGCCCGCCGCTCCACACTCGGCATTGCGGTCACATCCCACACCGGCAAGAGTGCCTGTGCACATTTTCCCGAACCGCCAAAATGCCCCTGTTACAAAACACCCACGGGACCGACAAGCAGGTATATGGAGCACCGACTTAACCAGCGGCGCACCAGGGATGGGAAATTCCTGCGATGTTTCTTCTAGCCATTGGGGTCACACCTCCGCAATCAGCTTCATCTCGTCATTTTGACGCGAATGGGATAGTACCGCTTTGACCTGTCCGTACGGAACCGCCAGAGGATGGCGCCGGCCAGCTAGGCGCCGTTCCAACCGGTCCCGCACGCTGGTGAAGCCACTCAGAGACAAATGGAAGTGGTTCGCCATTAAACAATAGCTCAGCACCGCCACGTCAAACGTCTCCGCAAACCGCTCCAGACGGTCCAGGAAAAGCGCATAATCCGCCTGGCTCCGGAACACCCGTTCCCGGCGGTTGCCCCGGTTGACCACATGATACAGGGCGCCTGGAAACTCCACCCGCAACGGCCTGGCCATGTCTCACCCCTCGCTATCGTCGCCTCACCACCGCAATGCCCATGGCCAGTACGTTACCGGTTCCTCGCTATTTTGCAAGATGTGCCTGATTGCGGAGGTGTGACCCCAGATGCCCCCGTGCGATTTGAGAAGACCGAAGCCAGCTATTTCGAATCCGGTCATTGGCTCCATTTTAAGCCTAAAAAAAACGCCCCCGGCAGCAACCTGCGGTGGGGCGTTTTTGGTTGGCCGCGGGTTTCTTGTCCCCGCCGTCACGGTTTCCGGTTCAGCACCGACTGGACGGCCTGTTCGGCGCCCGAAACACGCAGCCAGGTCTTTTCCCGGCAGCCATGGAGCAGGGCGGCGCCCGCAGCGGCGGCATAGAAAAGGCCGAGGCCGAAAGCAACCCAGATTCTGCTGCACGGCGGCAAGGCCAGCAACAGGGCGACGTGGAGCAGCAGCACGCCGAAGACCAGGACGGCCAGGCCGGCCAGCAGCGCCAGCAGCAGCAGGAACATCCGGCGCGCCCCGGCCAGGCCGCGCAGGTACAATTTGAGCGCCTGGATCTTGGCCGTGTCCACCGCCTGCCGCCCAAGGTAGGCCAGGACGGAACTGAGCAGGGTGTCCACGACGAGCTTGAAGAGGGCGTTCATTGGCGGCTCACGAGCCTTTCCGGCCCATCAGGTAACCCAGGACCAGGGCACCCAGCGCCGCGCCGCCGATGTACGGCCACGGGTTTTGGTGGGCGCTGTCGTTGACCGCGCTGGCCACTTCCTTGGCCTTTTCCTCCGAAACTTCCTTGAGGTGCCGGGCATTTTCGGCGGCGCGCCGGCCGGCGGCCGTCAGTGCCTCTTTGAGCCGGGTTTCCTCGGAAACCACGGTGTCCTTCAGATGTTCAAACTTGCCGACGAGCATCTGCTTGAGCTCGTCCTTGCGTTCGCGGGCGGCCTCATCCAACAGGCGGAGGGCGTCGGCGATTTTTTCGTTGCTGGTGCGAGTGGCGGTTTCCATGGTCAGTTCTCCCCACGTGCGGTGCGGTGTGGAACGCTTCCGCTGGTTGATGACGTTTCCCGTTGGCTGGAAGATGCGGCCGGGATTTGCACCGGCGCCTTGTCTTTAACGTACTCCGCGGGCGGTGCTCTGTCAATCGATTGCCAAACGGCCTGCCGGTATTACACTGTTTTCCCCGGCGATGCCGGCGAAAACTATGTGGATTTATCTTGGTTTATGCTCGGCGTGCCTGCTGGGATTTTATGACGTCTGCAAAAAGCATGCGGTGCGCGACAACGCGGTGCTGCCGTCGCTGCTCATTTCGACGGCGTCCTGCGCGGCGATGACGCTGCCGTTCCTGCTGCTATCCCTGGCCTGGCCGGGGGGGCTGGCGGGAACGCGGTTTGCCGTGGCGCCGCTCTCGGCGCACGCCCACCTGCTGGTGCTGCTCAAGGCGTTTTTGGTGGCCGGATCGTGGATGCTGGTGTATTTCGCCATGAAACACTTGCCGGTCACCGTGGTGTCGCCGGTGCGCGCTTCGGCCCCGGTCTGGACCTCTTTGGGGGCGGTGCTGCTGCTGGGGGAGCGGCCGGGGCTGTGGCAGTGGGTCGGCCTCGCGTTGGCCCTGACCGGCTTTTTTCTGCTGGCGCTCTCGGGACGCCGGGAGGGCATCCAGTTTCATCGCGACCGCTGGGTGTTCTTCCTGTTCGGCGGCACCCTGCTCGGGGCCGCCAGCGCACTCTACGACAAAGTGCTGGTTCACAACCTGAATTTCCAGCCGATGACGCTCCAGGCCTGGTTCACCCTGTACCTGACCGCGGTCATCGGGACGACGGTGGCGCTGGCCTGGTGGCCCGGCCGGCGCAGCACCACGCCGTTCCGCTGGCGCTGGAGCATCCCCCTGGTGGGTGTGCTGCTGGCGGTGGCCGACTTCCTCTATTTTACAGCGCTCACCGATCCCGGGGTGCTGATCTCCCTGTTGTCGCCCCTGCGCCGCAGCGGTGTGATCGTCGCCTTCATCGCCGGCGGTTTGCTGTTCCGGGAAAAGAACAAGCGCTGGAAGGCCATCGGACTCGCCGCCATCTTGGCCGGGGTGCTGATCCTGCTGGTGAAGCACCAGTGAGCCGTTTTTTTATCAATCCGTTTGATAATTACCTGAGATGCTGAGAGTCTTCGCGGGGGGCAACCCCGCGCCTACAGGAAGGAGTTGGGTTCCTGTAGGCACGGGCGTGTCGCCCGTGGAGGGGGCTGCCGTGGCAGGCGGGGCGGAGAATGTCCTGTATTTTGTTAACTTATTAGTAATGTCTGGTGTTGAAAAACTACACGGTTGTCTATGATGTGCGGGAGGTTGCCATGTCCCAAGCCCTGTTGCTGATTGACCTGCAGAACGACTATTTCCCCGGCGGGGCCATGGAGCTGGTTGGCAGCACCGCGGCGGTGGCGCGGGCGGCGGGCCTGCTCCAGAGGTTCCGGGGGCGGCGCCTGCCGGTCATCCACATCCGGCACATCGCCACCCGGCCGGGCGCGACCTTTTTCCTGCCCGGCACGGCCGGCGCGGAGATTCACGCGGGCGTCGTCCCCCGTGCTGAGGAAACCGTATTTCAAAAGCATTTCCCCAACAGCTTTCGCGAGACGCCCCTGCTGGAGCATCTGCGCCGGCACGGCATCACCCAACTGGTGGTTGCGGGAATGATGACGCACATGTGCGTCGACACCACGGTGCGCGCCGCCGCCGACCTCGGTTTCCAGTGCCGGCTGGCGGCGGACGCCTGCGCCACCCGGGATCTGGCCTTTGGCGGGGTGACGGTCCCCGCCGCCCAGGTCCAGGCCGCCTTTCTGGCCGCCCTCAACGGTGCGTTTGCCAACGTCCAGACGGCGGACGAAATTGGTGTCTGAAATTATGTCGGTGGTTGGGAACCCCCTTTTGAGGAAAGGCGGTTCCCAAACCCTCCGTCAAACCTTTTTGCGGCCTTAAAACGCGGAGGGCGCTTCCGTCACAAGCCCACATGCACGAGGGTGATGTTTGCCAGAACAGCTTGTGACGGAAGCGCCCTCCGGTTTAAGAAGCAAAAGTTTTAGGAAGGGGTTTGGGGAGCACCCTTTTTCAAAAGGGTGGCCCCAACATTATAAAATGACTTTTTCCGATCAGCCCGAATATCGTGTTCTGCCGCAGGCCGGCGGGCCGGCCTCGGTGGCATGCGCCGTCTATCCGCCCCTGGCCGCCGCCGGCGTCCGTCCGGGCGTGGTGGTGCACCTTTACGGTCACAGTGGGTCGTGCCGGGACTACAATATGCAGCGCGCCGCCTATGCGACCGTGCGCCGCCGCCTGTGGGAGAACGGGTACTGGCTGGTCGTGCCCGACCTGGGCGGCAGCCACTGGATGAACGACGCGGCCCGCCGGTCCCTGGATGCGATCCTGGACGGCCTGGTCCGCGATCAGAACGTGGACCCGGCCCGCCTTCACCTTCTCGGCACCAGCATGGGGGGCGGCAGCAGTCTCGCCTATGCGATGCGCCGGCCCGGCCGGTTCCGCGCCATCTGCGCCGTTTTTCCCATGACCGACTTTGGGCAGTGGGTGGTGGAACAACCCCACTATCTGCCGGGGATTGCCCAGGCCCATGGCGTGTCTCCGGCGGAGGCGGGGACGGTCCTGGAGGCGTTGTCGCCCCTGCGGCAGGCCGCCGCCTTTGCCGGCACGCCGGTCTTGCTGCTCCATGGCGATGCCGATGCGGTGGTGCCGGTCCATCACAGCCGCGACTTCGCCGCGGCCCTCCGGAAGCAGGGGGTGCCGGTCACCTTCCGCGAGGCCCCCGGCGTGGGGCACGATGACATCATTGCCGAACCGTTCCAGGAGGAGATCGTGGCGTTCCTGACCGCGCAACCGGGTGCATGACCGTTTTGTTGGACGATGTTGGGGCCACCCTTTTGG
>JBAZJM010000177.1:0-9434 GCA_041651315.1 Lentisphaeria bacterium
GAAAAAATCCAGGCCGCCGCGGACACCCTGGGGTACCGGGCCAACCGCAACGCCCGCGCCCTGGTCACACAGACCAGCATGACCGTCGGCGTTTATGTCGCTCCGCATCCCGGCGACCGCATCACCTCCCTGTATGTCAGCCCGATCTTGGAGGGCATTTGCGAGGCGGCGCGGGAAAATTTTTACGATGTGCTCCTGATTGATGTCGGCACCCCTGACCAGGACCTTCGCCGGTCGTTGGAGAAATACCACACCAAGCGGGTGGACGGCGTCATTCTCGTCAATTTCAACGGTGACGTTAAAACGATCTCCTCCATCCAGGCCGCGGGCTTGCCGGCAGTGGGAATTGATTCGTTCGGCGGTTTGCCGCTGCCCTGCGTGAACCTGGACAATGGGGCGGGGATTCAGGCCGTGGTGGCGCACCTGCACCAGCTGGGGCACCGGCGGCTGGCGTTTCTTGGCGAACAGGGGGACAGTCCCATTCGCGACCATGGCTTGCGCCAACAGGCCTTTCTCGCGGCCGTCCGGCAGTTTGGCATGGCGGCCACCTGCCAGGTGGTGGCGCGGGAACAAACCGGCCTTGCGCTCCGGCGCGAAGGGCCGTTCTGCCAGGAAGACGGTTATCGGGGGGTGGACTGGCTGCTGGCGCAGGGGCGGCCGTTCACGGCGCTGGTGGGTTACAATGACCTGGTCGCCCTGGGAGCCCTGCGGCGGCTGACCGAGGCCGGTCTCCGCGTGCCCGCGGAAGTGTCGTTGACCGGATTCGACGACACCTTTGTCGGCGCCTATCTCTCGCCGCCCCTGACCACCGTGTCCCATCCGGTCAAGCAGATGGGAAAAACGGCGGTGCGCATTCTGTTGGAAACCGTTGCTCATCCGAAGTCGAAGCCGGCGGTCAAACCACTCCTGGCCCGCCCGGAACTGGTGGTCCGCGCCAGCACCGGGCCGGTTCCGTCCGCCGCCGTGTCTTGACCTGGTTTTTTGCCGCGGGAGCCTTTTGATGAAATCACCGTCACCACAACCTCCGACCTTCACGCTCATTGAGCTGCTGGTGGTGATCGCCATCATTGCGATCCTGGCGGCGATGTTGCTGCCGTCCCTGGGCGCGGCCAAAGACCGGGCCAAGACCGCGGCGTGCGTGGCCAACCTGCGGCAGCTGGGCATCGGCACCCTCAATTATGCCAACGACAGCAACAGTCATGTCCCGGTCTGCGACGGCGCCAACCTGGAGGAATGGGCGTGGCGCTCCGCCTACATGGCCGCCTTCCAGGACGGCGGCGGCCTGGGCAACCGCGCCGTCTTCTTCTGCCCCACCAGCCCGCGCGCCAAGGAGGTCGCGGGCTACTGGGACCAGTCGGCCTGGCTCTACATCGGCTACCAGTACATCGGCAACCGCACCTTGTGCTCCGGCTGGTGGTATGACGCCCAGAAAGCGGTCATCCGCCTGGACGCGGACTCCGGCGGCCGCCTGCTGTTCGCCGACCTGGTCATGAGCGACGGCAACAACCTGTTCACCGACGCCCTCAGCAGCCATTGCCGCGGCGGCACGGTGACCGGCAGCAACCACCTCTACGGCGACGGCCATGTCCAGTGGGAAAATTTCGCCAAACTGACTTGGCAACCGGTCTGGACCAACGGCCCTGGACCGTGGACCCCCTATTATCGCCAGCCTTGGAATCCGTGAACCCCGCACCCCCACGAAGTGCCGCATGACCGTTCTCGCCACGACAATTTGCCGCCGTGCCGTCCGCGCTGCCTTTGGGCTGCTGCTGCTGCCGCCGTTCCTGCTGGCGGCGGCGCCGCCGCCCGTCCCGGCGTCTCACATCCTGGAAGTGGCCAATTTCCGGCCCAAGCCCAACCTGGAATACACGCCGCTTGCCAAGGTGCGCGCCGGTGGCGGCCTGTTGCGCATTGTCGGCGGGGATGAGAACGGCGGCGTCGAGATCGCCCCGGCCCCGGCCGGTGCCAGTGCGCCGCGGACGGTCCGGTTCGAGGTCAGCGGCACCTTTGACGAGGGCGGTTGCCCGGACTGGGCCCAGATCCGGGCGGTCACCATCACTCTGACGGCGGACCGGCCGGTCACGGCGGCCCTCCGCTTTTTCCGCGCCGAGGGTGCCGCGCCGCTCGCCGCCGCCACCTTCACCACTGGCGCCGGCGGGCGGGCGGTCCGCCTGCCCCGCGAACAGTTCACCGGGTCGGGGCTGGCGGGGGAGGTGACGCTCTGCGAGCTCGAGCTTCCGGCGGCCTCCAGGCTGCGCCTGCAAAGCCTCGGCGTGGAGCTTCCCGAACCCCTCTACCAGGCGGAAATGGCCCGCCGCCTGGAACGGCGCGACCGGCATTACCAGTGGCGCCGGGAGGTGTTGCAGGCCAGGGGCTTGGCGCCGTTCCAGGCGCTGGACGGCGCCCTGGCCGCCTTTCGCCGGCGGCTGGCCGCCCGGCAATATGACGCGGCCGCCCGCGCCGGCGGGGCCGTCGACCGCGCCTACTGGCTGGGCGTCGAGTTCTGCGGCCTGCGCGCCATGAATGCCGCCAACGGCGACCGGGCCGCCGCCCTGCGTGACCCGGCGCTCGTCCGGGCCGCGGAAACCGGCCGGGGCCGCGTGGATGCCCTGGCCGCACAACTGCGGAGTTCGCCCGTCCCGCCGTCCCTGGCCGCCGCCGCGGAGGAGGAACGCCGCCTGGCCGGCCGGACCATGGAGCAGATGCGCGCGAAAAACTTGCGGCCCACGGTTCGGGGCCGGAAATTTTACTCGCCCTCCGGCGCCCCGGTCAATTTCTTCGGCGCCCATGCCTTCGCCCTTTCCCGCCGGGGGTTGCTGGCCCGGCCGGAGGCGGGGTTTGACAACCTGTGCAAGCGTTTGGTGGCCATGGGGTTCAATGGCATCCGCTTCGAGGCCGAGGAATACCGCCTGCTGCCCGCCGAGGACCGCATCGACGCCGCCGTGGCCGCGGACTACCGGGAGGCCATCGACACCGCCTGGCGCTACGGCTTGTGGGTGCAGTACGACAACCACTTCTACCTCCCCGGCTGGGTCTGCCAGGGGCCCAAGGAATACCCCAATCCCGTGCCGGCCAGCCAGACCAACAGCTACCAAAACTTGGCCGGCACCCTCAGGGTCTGGGACGCCACGGCGCAGGTCGTGGCCGGCCAGATGAACATCCTCACCTTCGAGACGCCGTCCAACGAACCGTTCTTCTACGACCCCGCCGGCAAAAGCATCCGGGAACTGCCGGCGCTGATGGCCGCCTGGAACGCCTTCCTGCGCGACCGCTACCGGACCCGTGAGGCGCTCAACGCCGCCTGGACCCGGAACGTCGAATTCCCCCGCGAAAACACCCTGCGCCCCGACGAGGACTGGGCCCGCAACAGCATCCAGCCGCCCGGCTTCAGCGAAAACCGCCTGGCCGACATGAAGAATGAGAGCGCCCGGATCTGGGACTGGCTGATGTTCGCCCGCGTTCTCCAGGAACGGACCACCGGGGCCATTGCCGCCACTGTGCACCGGCGCCTGCCCGCGGCCACCTTCATGCAGCAGTTCATGATCGGCAACGAGTGGGACCATTCGCCGATCCCGTTGAACTACCAGGCGCTCCTGCAAGTCCGGGCCGATCCCGCCATCTTCATCGGCAGCCATTACGGCATGGGCGGGTTGCAGGTCCGCAAGGCCGTGGCGCTGGGCACGCCGTCGATCGACTCCGAGAACCAGGCCGAGGAAAACTACGCGGCCTGCATCCGGCAAAAGCTGCTGGATTCCGGCGTCTGCCTGTTTGCGGACTTCGCGCGCTGGGGCGGCGGCATGCTGTGGGAAAACGATGACGCCGACTTCAAGATGACCACCGCCTACGTGCCGCTGATGGCGGATTTCTTCGTCAACGCCGAGCCGTTGCAGTCGTCGTCGCCGGCGGTGGCGGTGGTCGAACCGACCCGCCTCAGCGCCACCATGCAGAACGATTCGGTGGCCGAGATCCTGGCCGTGCTCGACCAGGCCGGCGTGCCCTGCCATGTGCTGGAGGAGCAGTACCTGCTGGCGCACCCCGAGGCACTGGCCGCCTATCGTTGCGCGGTGGTCAACTTGACCCGGGCCGATCCGCAGCTCCTGGATGTCCTGGCCGGCCGGCCCGACCTCCAGCTGTTTTGTTTTGGGTCGCCCTGGCGCGACGCTTGGTGCCGCGGCTGGCCGGAGGGCATCCCCGGCTGGCTCGCCGGCCACCGCCGCCTCATCCGCACCTGGGCTGCGGACTCCGCAACGGCCACGGCAGCCGGCAGCGCCCTCAGCCTGGAAGGCAGCGTCCGTTTCCGCTACGACGAGCGCAAAAGCGCGGCGGCGGAAGGCTGGCAGAACCCGGACTTTGACGACCGCGCCTGGGAGCGCAAACCGGTCCCGGGGCGCTGGGGCGAACTCGGGATCATGGGCTCGGGCAATTATTTTCTCGGCGAGGGCTGGTACCGGTTCCAGGTCACGGTTCCCGACGCCTGGCGCGGCAAGACGGTGACGCTGGTGATGGGCGCCGTCGATGACACCGACGCGGCCTGGCTGAATGGCGTGCCGGTGGGCGCCACCACCACCGCCACCCCCAACTGGTGGAACGCGCCGCGCCGTTACCGCCTGCCGGTGGCGGCGATCCGGTTCGGCGGCGACAACGTGCTGGCCGTCAAGGTGACCAACACCCTCGGCGACGCCGGCATCTGGCGCGCCCCCGTCGCCCTGGTCACCGAGGATGCCGCCCGGGCCCGGGTTACCCGGCCGTTCGGGTTCCTGAAACCCGGCGACGCCTTGGAGATCGCCGTCGTTCCTGAGGCGTTCCAGCCGCCGCTGGAACTTTTGGCGCCGGCGGCGGAAAGCCTGGCCGTCCACGGCGGCAGGGCCGTCCTGATTCGCGACGGCAACTGGCTGTTTTGGGGCGGGGCACCCCGCTTCACCAACCAGCCGCCGCCGGCCAGGGTCCTCCTGTCCTGGCTGAAGCAGGCCGGGCTTGACGTGGCGTGGCCGCCGGCCGCCGCCGCCCGCATCATCCCGTTCACCGGCAACTATTTCGTTGTCCAGGGCGCGCCGGAGGCGGACACCCCAATCGCGCTTCCGGGCTGTCGGTACCAGGCGGTCGGCCTGGAGGTGCTCCGGGACGTCAGCATCCGCGACGGCCGCGTCCGGGCCACGGTTCCCAAGGGCGCCCTGGCGGTGGTCAGGGTCTGGCCGGCGCCGACCAATTCCAACTGCAACCCCCAGCCATAAGGAGGCCCCCCCATCATCCTCACGTTTTTCCCGCCCCCGTTTCCCAGCGCAACCAGAAATAAAAAAGGAGCCCGCCAATGAACCTGAAACCCTGCACCGTCATCAGCAGCCTGGCCATGTTGTGCGCCACGCCGTTGTTTGCCGCCATCTTTGCCGATGACTTCCAAAGCAGTTACACCCCCGGCGTCACGACCCAGGCCGGCGATTCCCATCTCAACCCCGGCGCCTGGACCGCCATCGGCAACGCCAACTGGAGCGCTCTTGCCACCAGCGGCACCAATCAGTATCTCAACATCAATTGCGGTTCCGGCGCCAACCAGGACGCCGGTTTCACCACCCAGGCCAGCGACCTGGGGTTCAACACCGTCAACGGCCAGCGCTACACGGTGGACGTGGTGAACCATAACGGCGGCAGCGGCGGCAGCGCCTTTTACTTCGGCGTGTTGGGCAACGGCACCGGTTTTTGGGATTCCTCCAGCGCCCTCGTCTTCCTCTTCACGTCTGATTATTTCACCCTGGGCTACAAGGACAACGACAACGGCAACAGCTGGGGCATGCACAAGCTGTGGGCCGGCAACTACAGCAGCACCATCACCCGCATCGACCTGGCGGTGACCGGCACTGCCTACCAGGCCGTCATCACCGGTCTGGACGGAACCTACAATGTCTCCGGCAGCGCCCAGGGTAGCCTGGGGATGGCCAATCCGTTCAGCCAGGGCAAACTGTTCCTGTACGCCGTCAACGGCGGTGCCAACAACCCGTTCAGCATCGGCTACGACAATGTCGTGGCGGCCCCGATTCCGGAGCCGGCCTCGCTGGCCCTGCTGGCGCTGGCGGCCCTGCCGCTGCTCCGCCGCCGCTCCGCCCGGTAACGGCCGGCGGGCAGGCTTGAACTTCATCAAAAACGGCCGGAAAAGAGCGTCATTCCGGCCGTTTTTTGCCCCGCTTGCGGTTGGCGCCGCGGCGGCCTACGGGAAGGGCAGAGCGCCAACGTCGCCGTCAGGAGGGTGTCTTCGATGTCCCCGGCTCGGTTGTTGCCAACCGCGGGCTGGCTCCGATGGCTTGCCATCCTGCTCATTGTTGGGTTGGCGCCGTCCGGGGTCGCTCAACGCCCCGCTCCGGGCACCTTTGCGGACGCCGCCCAAAGAGCCGTGGTCCTTCCCGGTGGCAGTGGCAACACGATGCGGTTCTATGGATCAGCGGCCGCACGGTCCGGTATTATGGCCGGGCCGGCGCCGCGGCTGGCCGGGCCGACCGGTGATGATGGATGGGGGGCGTCCCCAGTGTTCGCAGGGGGGACTCGATGGACTCCTGGGACTGGAGAGACCGGAGTGGTTTTCGGTCCCCCAATCCGGTCACTCCAGTCCATCCAGTCAATCGGGTCCATTCAACGGCAAAGGGCACAAGCGGGCCTGGCGGAGGGGGGGGCAATGCAGAATCTAAGGATTTTTTTGTTAGAAAAGTTTCATGTTCCGACCAAGAGATTTGCCGCCCAATGCACAAGGAGCGGCAGCACTGAATTGCTAACCCCTGGCTTTAGTCCATAGATCGAATTCCCTGGTGACATAATCCTCAACTTCCGTCCACGTATTGCATCTAGGCCCATCAATATTTCTGTTAGTCGAGTTGGTGAAAACAATTGTCTTTTTTCCCAATGCTCTAAGCCGTTCCACATTGTGAGGTGCATCATCTATATATAAATCTGCTCCTACATCACCTTTTTCCTTAAGAAAGCATAGATCCCAATATGGAATACCTTGTTTATCTAGCCATTCAATGGTTTGAGCCACCGCCTGTTTGTGAAAATACTTGATAAATAGTCGATGAGTGATTATCCGAATGTGGACGCCCTTTACCGAAAGGCGTCGAAGCGCAGGGCGCACACCTGCCATTGCTGGCAACTCCAAAAAAAGATTCCTCTGGGTTACCGCAAATCGGTGAAGAGGCTCGTAACCTCCCAATTCATCTAGTTTCCATTCTGGAAGACCATAGGATACGTCTACTGGGAGGTCTTCCCTGCGTATCCCTTTCCATTCGGCTGCTATTTCACGTAACTTTCCATAAAAGTCTCCGCAAACTCCGTCTAGGTCTACACCAAAGATGAACTTATCTGCCATCATGTTTCCCTCCATCCTAACTACTTTTTAGGACGTAACTCTACCGGGTGGCGGGATAAAAAACAAGCGTTTTCGTGAATAAAGGTGGCGTATAGCCGGGGTGAGGGCGACAGCGGCGCCCGTGATCTCGTTCCGTTGCGTTACGACCCATCCATAAAAAGAAGGGACATTATTTGAGTTTAAGCATTTCGCGGTTGAGGTTGGGATGGCTGGATGGTTTTGCATTGGCCGGCCCGGCCCGGCGTTGGCCGTCCCCCCTGCGCGTGTAGGTTCACCACTGTAGCGGGTGCGTGACGTTATTCCCGGTCGGGAACCCCCTTTTAAGGCAAGGCGGTTCCCAATCCCTCCGTCAAACCTTTTTGTCCCTTTGCGGATTCCGCAGGCCGCCCCTGTTGTCGCAATCATGGTCTATCGCACGACGCGGCCTGTGGAATCCGCAAAATGAAACAAAAGTTTTAGGAAGGGGGGGCAGAGCGAACATGTGAGCGACCCGGCAGAGCCGGGGCTGCGGAGCGCGAAGCGCGGGGGGGAGCACCCTTTTTCAAAAGGGTGGCCCCAACTGAGACACCTGGCTACGCCGGTTTGGCGGGCAGGCGGAGGCGGCGGGCGATGCCGGCGATGGTGGGTTCGGCAAGGATCTCGCGGGCCAGGGCCTGGGTCTGGACGAGGTCCAGGGCGGCGATCCGGGCCTGCATGTCGGGCAGGTGGTGCGGATCGACGCTGAAGGCCCGGACGCCGAGGCCGACCAGCACCGGCAAGTATTCGGGGCGGTGCGCCATTTCGCCGCAGACCGTCAGTTCCTTGCCGTGGCGGGCGGCTCCCGCAACCACCCGCGCCAGCCCCCGGAGCACGGACGGATGGTGGGGGCAGTAAGAGTCGGCCACCAGTTCGTTGCCGCGGTCGGCGCCGAGCATGTACTGGACGAAGTCATTGGTGCCGACCGAGAAGAAGTCGGCCTCCGCCGCAAAGGCGTCGATCAGTTCCACCACGGCGGGCAGTTCGACCATCATGCCGATGGCCGGGCTGGCCGCGTGGGGGATGCCTTCCGTGCGCAGGGCCTCGGCGCAGCTCAGGACGACCTGGCGGGCCCTGCGGAACTCGTCCAGCGAGGCGATCATCGGGAACATCACCCGCAGGATCTTGGCGGTGGCGCCGGCGCGCAGGATGGCGCGCACCTGGGCGGTGAAGATGTCGGGGTGGCGGAAGCAGAAGCGGATCGAGCGCAGGCCCAGCTCGGGATTGGCCTCACGCCCCTGGTTGAAGTAGGCGAGGGCCTTCTCGCCGCCCACGTCGAGGGTGCGGAAGGTGACGGGGCGGCCGGGCATGCCCGCCACCAGGCGGGTGTAGAGGGCGGCCTGCTCCTCCTCGGTGGGAAAGGAGGTGCGGATCAGGAAGGGGAACTCGGTGCGGTACAGGCCGATGCCCTCCGCCTTGAGGTCGCGGGCCAGGGCGACTTCGCCGAGCAGATTGATGTTGGCGCGTAGGGTGATGCGTTCGCCGTCGCGGGTGAAGGTGCTGTCCCGCATCTCCGCGGCCCGCTGGTGGGCGGTGGTGCGGGTGCGTTCGCCCTCGGCAAAGCGCTTGAGCACGTCGGCCCGCGGCTGGAGGTAGAGGTTGCCGGTGTCGCCGTCGACCAGCAAGGGGGTGCCCGGCGCCACCGCCGCCAGCTCGGGGGCGTCGGCAATGACGGCCGGGAGCTGCAGGGACCGCGCCAGGATGGCCACGTGGGTGGTGATGCCGCCGCTGGTCAGCACAAACCCCTTGGCCCCCTCGGCCCAGCGCCGGACGATGTCCGACGGATAGAGATCGCGGGCGATGACGATGCTGCCGGCGGCCGATTCCTCCCGGCGCGCGGCGGGCTCCAGGTTGGCCAGCAGGCGCTGGGCGATGTCCTCGATGTCCTTGACCTTTTCCCGAAGGTAGGCTTGCGGGCTGGCGGCGAAGATGGCGGTGTACTTGGCGGCCACCTCGCGCACCGCCGCCCGGGCCGGCCGGCCGCTGCGGGCCAGCCGGCGCATCTCGCCGACAAAGCCGTCATCGTGCAGCATCAGCAGGTGGGCGTCGAAGATCAGGCTGGCCGCTTCCG